>URXI01000187.1 GCA_900551775.1 uncultured Eubacterium sp.
CCAATCCCAGCCCTATATCCAGTATTCCCTTGTCAATCTTATCCTTGATATGATCCGCCATTTCATAAATATTTAAGTGACAGTTCATTTCAGCCATTCAATTTCTCCCTTATTTCACAAAATAAGAAAACCTATGGTATTGATTCCAAGATTAGCCGCAATGTGTATTGGCCATGAAGCTAAAAAGGACTTTCCTTTATAGGCAAACCAGTTCAACAATATGCCAGCGCCAAATAATGCCGACAAGGTAAGGAGAAACATGTAGATATTGAACCAGCTTGACATGATGCCTATATGATATAACGAAAACAAAAGTGCGCTATAGATAGCACCCAACTTACAAAACCCTGATTTCCTTATGTTGAGAAAAACGAAACCCCTGAAGAATGCTTCTTCGATAAAGGAATTAACGATAGTGATATACATTGCCACATAAATAAAGTTATTCCGATTGATCTGTTCTTTTCCCATCAGACTATTTTTTATCTGCTCTGCATCTATGTAATTTTGAAATAGCAGGTAGGATACGATGATCAACAAGTATACAGCGATAGCGATGTAAATGCTGATCTTAATATTTTTTTTATCAAATTCGAAAACTCTGGTTTCTTTATGAGACATTTTCTGATATAGCATAATTGGGATGAGAAATATTGCCAAGAATAATCCCTCCTCTTTTTGCTAAAACAATTTTAACATAAAAGTCTCTAGCGTAAAAGGAAAACGTGGTATATCAAAACAGAGACTCCTTCGATTTGAAAGAGTCCCTGTCATAGATCAAGCTTTTATTCAAATTCCTTAATCATGGCACTTGTGCTCGCCGCAGGAATGACCTTCGCCATGTCCGTGGTGATTACACTGCACATTTGCATTATATTCCAAAGTTCCTTTGAGAAGGGCTTCCACTGCAGCATCAGCATCTCCTGAAACGCCGCCGAAGAGCTTGATGCCGGCTTCGGCAAGAGCAGTCTTGGCGCCTGCGCCAATGCCGCCACAGATCAGAGTATCTACACCCAGGTTCTTTAAAAATCCGGCAAGAGCGCCGTGTCCGCTGCCTGCAGCGTTTTCTACTTTTGAAGATAAAATCTTCTCACCTTCCACCTCATATACTTTGAAGTTCTCGCAATGTCCAAAGTGCTGGAATATCTGACCATTCTCATAAGTAACTGCAATTTTCATTTTTGAATTCTCCTTTTCTAATCTGCCTATTTTTTTGTTTTCATGAAACACATCGTAATCTCCGCCTTCGATGAGGAGGAGTTTTTCATTGATCAATGCGTCTGCCAGTTTATGTCGGGCGGACTCATAGATGTTGGTGACAGTCGGCCGTGAAATACTCATGCTTTCTGCACAGGCTTCTTGTGTCATCCCTATCAAGTCTATGAGACGAATCGTTTCATATTCGTCTACCGTCATGGTTACGCGCTGACAGCATTTTGCTTCAGCATATCCCAGCGGTGCAAAGCCCTCTGTGCTGGGCATGGAATAGACGATTCTGCTTTTTCTCGGTCTGGCCATGGCTGCCTCCTTTATTATTAACATATGACAATAATATTATAACGCTGTTTCTGACATATGTCAATTATAATGAGATGGATTTTTTTAGACAAAAATGATAAAATGTATAAAAAATATAATAAAAATTGTGGAAAGAGGTTAATCATGCTAAAAATTAATAACTTGACGAAGATTTATGGCGAGAAAAAAGCAGTAGACAATCTTTCACTGCATATTCAAAAGGGTGAAATTTACGGCTTTATCGGTCATAACGGTGCGGGTAAGACGACGACCATCAAGGCCTGCTGCGGAATCTTGAAGTTTGAAGAAGGTGAAATCTTTGTGGACGGCGTCTCTGTCAAAGAGCAGCCACTTGCGTGCAAGAAGAAGATCGCATATATTCCAGATAACCCGGATCTCTATGAGTTTTTATCCGGCATCAAGTATCTGAATTTTATCGCTGACGTCTATCAGGTTTCTTCAAAGGATAGAGAAGAACGAATCAAAAAATACGCGGATATGTTCCAGATCACATCCGACCTGGCGCAGCCCATCAGCGCTTATTCCCACGGGATGAAGCAGAAGCTGGCAATTATATCGGCTTTGATCCACGATCCAAAGCTGATCATCATGGATGAGCCATTTGTGGGATTGGATCCAAAAGCGGCACATCTGCTCAAGGGGCAGATGCGCGAGATGTGTGACAATGGCGGCGCCATCTTTTTCTCCACCCACGTGTTAGAAGTGGCGGAAAAGCTCTGCGACAAGGTAGCCATCATCAAAGGCGGCAAGCTGATCACTTCGGGAACAATGGAAGAAGTCAAGGGAGATACTTCTCTCGAGACCGTATTCCTGGAACTGGAGGAATAAGATGCTGAAACATTTAGTCTTTATTCGAATCAAATCCATGTTTGCCGGCATGTTCGCCAGAGGCAAGAAGAGGGCCAGCGGGAAAAAGATCCTGCTGTTTGCGCTTTTGGGAATCTACATCGTCGGATGTTTCGGCATCCTGTTCGGCGGCATGTTCGCGAGTATCTGTGATGTATTTGTGCAGCTGGGCATGCCGTGGCTGTATTTCGGACTCATGGGCATCATGGTCTTTGCCCTCTGCTTTGTGGGCAGCGTGTTCATCACGCAGAATCAGCTCTACGAGGCAAAGGATAACGATCTGCTGCTTTCTATGCCGATCCCTGTAAAGTACATTCTGGCATCCAGGCTGTTATCGATCCTGGTGCTGAACTATGCATATGAACTGCTGGTCGTCATACCGGGCGTCATCGTTTACTGTATCAAACAGCAGGTAACACTTTTGGGCGGTATCTTTTTCACTATTGCCTTTTTGCTGCTGCCGCTGCTGGTGCTCACCGCGTCTGCCTTGTTTGGCTGGCTCATCGCCCTGGCAAATACGAAGATGCGCAACAAAAACGTGATCATAATGGTTCTGACCTTGATCCTGTTCCTTGCCTACATGTATGTCTGCTTGCGATTGCAGTATTATCTGCAGAAACTAGTCGAATACGGAAGCGCCATCGGCGAGGCCATCCAAAAAGCGCTGCCGCCGTTCTACTATCTGGGCAAAGCCATCACAGAGGGAGATGTCTTGGCATTCCTGATCTTCCTGGCTTTCTGCATCATACCGTTTGCCCTGGTCTATTACGTCCTGTCGAGAAGCTTCATCAAAATCGCCACGACCAACCGGGGCAGCAAGAAAATCGTCTACAGAGAAAAGACGCTGAAGGCAAGCGGCATCAGAAAGGCTTTGATCATCAAAGAATCGAGACATTTTCTGGGCAGCCCTATGTATATGTTCAACGCAGGCATCGGGCTGGTCTTCATGGTGATCGGAGCAGTCTATCTCCTCATAAAGAAGGAGACGCTGCTGAGCGCCGTGCAGATGTTCCCCGGCGCAGACGAGTTGATCGGGCCATTGCTCTGCCTCGGTTTTGCCGCCATGGCTTCCCTGACCATCATTTCGGCGCCGATGATATCCATCGAAGCGAAGACCCTGTGGATTTCTCAGTCTCTTCCAGTGAGGGCAAAGGACGTTCTTCTGGCAAAAGCTGATGTTCATACGCTGATGAGCCTGCCCTTTATCGTGGTCAGCGCAGTTTTACTGGAGTTTGCCTTTGACATGTCCATCATCAGCAGAATCATGATTCTGCTCTTTCCGCTGGCGGTGACCATCTTCAACGCCTATACGGGTATTGTAATCAATCTGAAATATCCCAAGTTTGACTGGGTCAACGAGACCGATGCGGTCAAACAGGGCGTGGCGCCGTTTTTAGCCATGTTTATTGCTGCTGCCACCGTTGCGCTGCCGGCGCTGCTTTACGGATTCTTACTCAGTGATATGGTTTCAGCAGAAATCTATCTCTGTATCGTATTCCTGTTGTTTGTAACGGCTTCAGCCGTTCTGTACCGCTATTTGACGACGAGAGGAGTGGAGATTTTCAAAGGACTTCAGAACTGACCTTTTGTAAAAAAATAAAAATAGACAAATAAAATTCTGACATTATACAAAGAAATGTTTTGCAGATATTGATATACTGAGAATAACAAGTGTGAGAACTTTGAGAAAGGAAACTGAATTATGTTTAATTTAAAAGTACTGAGCAGAGAAGTGACGGAAGACGTTCTCAAGATGCCTGAAGTGATCGATACTGTCAGGGAAGTATATCAACTAAAAGCAAAAGGAGACACCACTGTTTTTCCTCTGGTATTTCACGAATTTGAACCGGGGGTTGCCGACATGGACATCAAATCCGGCTGCCTCAAGGGCAGCGACATCTTTGGCCTGAAAGTCGTCTCCTGGTTTGGTGACAACGCTGACAAAGGCCTTCCGGCATTGATTGGAACTATCATGGTCATGGATGCTGCTACAGGTGCGCCGATTGGAATCTTAGACGGCAGCCACATTACCGGAATCAGAACGGGTGCGGCAGGCGCCATCGGTGCGAAAGCTCTGGCTAGAGAAAACTCCGAGACGCTGATGGTGGTCGGCGCAGGCCACGTGGCGACTTTCCAGGTTGCAGCGACACTGATGCTGTTCCCGGGACTGAAAAAAGTCTATGTCTACGACGGCCTGAGCATGGAGAACGCTGAGAAATTTGCGGCTTCTATGCCGGATACCCTGAAAAACAGCTTTGACTACGATGCCTGCGGCGTGAGCTTTGAAGCGGTCGCAGACCTGCCTAAGGCCACGGGAGAGAGTGATATCATCATCACGGTGACACCTTCCCATACGCCAATCATTCAGAAAGAATGGGTAAAACCTGGCACCCATTTCAGCTGCATCGGTTCGGACATGTCCGGTAAGGAAGAAATCGATCCCGAGATCTTTGCGGATGCCCGCGTCTTCACCGACGACACACCGCAGTGTATCAACGTAGGAGAGATTGAAATTCCAATCCAGAAGGGCATTCTGAAAAAAGAAGACATTGCAGGTGAGATCGGAGAGATTTTGATCGGCGAGACCGTCGGCAGAGAAAACGACGAACAGATCACCGTTTTCGACGCGACAGGTACAGCGCTGCTCGATCTACTCACGGCAAAATTGGCGTTATCAAAAGCGGAAGAGAGAAATCTCGGAGAAACAGTAAATTTGTAAGAGGTGTGAAATGAAAATCAAAACATTTAAAGTAGAACGTTGGATGAACGAATATGAGGACGATGCGGTTTACAATCTGGGAGAAACCTGTATCGATTCTATGACCATAAAAGAACTGCTGGAACTGTCGGGAGAGGATGTGGAGAAATACATGGTGGAGCTGGCAGATACCAGGCTCTCCTACAGCCATATCTTCGGTTCTCCTGAATTCCTGCAGGGTGTTGCAGGGCTGTATCAGGATCTCAAACCGGAGCAGGTCATCCCGACCCACGGCGCCATCGGTGCCAACAACCAGGTCATCACCACTTTGATCGGTGCGGAAGACAACATGGTGTCCGTCATGCCGACTTATCAGCAGCACTACTCCATTCCTGAGTCCATCGGTGCAGATGTGAGACTGCTGCAGCTCACATTAGAGGATGATTTCCTGCCAAACCTGGACGTGCTCAGAAGCTTGGTTGACGAAAACACCAAGATGATCACCATCAACAATCCAAACAATCCGACAGGCTCCTGGATTCCGGTAGACGTCATGAAGGAAATCATCGAGATTGCAAAGAGCGTGGACGCTTACGTGCTCTGCGACGAGGTGTATAGAGGGATTTCTGAGGACGGAAGCTACATGCAGTCCATCGTAGACCTCTATGACAAGGGCATTTCCGTAGGAAGCATGTCCAAGGTCTTCTCCATGGCCGGCCTGCGTATGGGGTGGATCGCAACAAAGTGCGAAGAAGTGCTCCACCAGTGCCACGAGAGAAGAGACTACGATACCATCAGCTGCGGCGTTCTGGACGACAAACTGGCGGCGCTGGCGCTGGCTCACAAGGAGCAGATCTTTGCCAGAAACAGAAAGATCCTGAACACCAACAGAGCCATCCTGGACCAGTGGGTACAGGAGACGCCGGAGGTCCGCTATCTGAGACCGGTAGCAGGTACTACCGCGCTTGTTTATTATGACAAGGACATCCCGTCCTACGATCTGTGCGTCAGACTGATCAAAGAAAAGGGCGTGCTCTTCACCCCGGGCGAATGTTTCGAGATGGAAGGCGCAGTCAGAATCGGTTACGCTTACGATTCCAAAACCTTAAAAGAAGGATTGGACAAATTCACCGAATTCCTGAGAGAATTATAAAATAAAATCACGAGTTAACGCAATCCGCCATATCTTAAGATGTGGCGGATTTTTTCGTTTTATTGTGTTGCAATCCGTACAATCCTGGGTAAAAATATATAAAAGAAGGTAGATTAATGTTTTACTTTATGATTTCCATCGGGC
Organism: uncultured Eubacterium sp.; assembly: GCA_900551775.1. GTDB lineage: Bacteria > Bacillota > Clostridia > Peptostreptococcales > Anaerovoracaceae > Senimuribacter. The sequence goes on from URXI01000187.1 coordinate 6,381, forward strand.
TGGTTACAGCGTACATAGCAGGGATGCACGACGGCGGCACCATCATGGCTACCGCAGTTTCGTCGCGTCTCTTTTCTGCCAGGAAGGCAGTCCTCCTGGCAGGGCTTGCCAACTTCCTCGGCGCAGTGCTGCTGGGCACGGCGGTGGCTTACACCATCTCCGGCGATATCATCGACACTGCTGCAGTTCTTTCTGGCAGCAGAGATATGTGCTGTACCTTTGCGGCAGCCGCCTTTGCAGGGGCAATCGTATGGAATCTGATTACCTGGGGTCTGAAGCTGCCGTCCAGTTCCTCCCATACACTGATCGGTTCTCTCATCGGCAGCGGGATTGCGGCTTACGGAACTGTTTATATCAAATGGCATCTGATCTTTGTAAAGGTGATTTTGGCCATGATCATTTCCCCGATTCTGGGTTTTGCACTGGGTTACCTGATTCTAAAGTTGGAAAAGCGGGTTTTACAAAATGGCACCATCGTATGGAGCGGACGGATCAACGTTCTGAGCAAGATCAGCAGTTTTCTGGTGGCCTTTTCTTATGGCAGTAACAACTCGCAAAAGGTCATGGGGATTATTGCCATGGGACTTGCCGGCTATCTGGGAAGAGATGTCTTCGTGCCGGCATGGGTCGTCGCAAGCTGTGCCTTGGCACTGGGACTGGGCACCATCACAGGCGGTTATAACATGATCAAAACAGTGGGCATGGACATCTGTAAAATCGATACACAGAATTCTTTCGCTTCTCAGCTTTCTACCATTTCTGTCGTGATGACAGCCAACGTGACGGGGCTTCCCATCAGCGTTCCCCAGATCATCACAGGCTCCGTCATGGGAGTGGGGACTGAAAAGACGCCCAAGGCAGTAAATTGGGCGGTTTCAAAGAAAATCATCGTTGCGTGGATCATCACCATTCCGATCTCGGCTGCTATCGGGGGCGCCGTATACTTTTTGCTGAGACTGCTATGAGGAGGCTGTTATGAAGAAGAAAAATTTTTTTAAAAAAGAAGAGAGGCCGGACTTTTATTCTCTTTTGATAGACCAGTGCGACCTGAACGACGAAATCATGACCTTGTTCATCTCCTATATGGAGGAACAGGAGGAGGAGACGGCAGAGGCCATCGGCCAGTGCGAAAAAGAGGCGGACCAGGTTCGGCGGAAGCTGATCGACTACGTGGAAAATTCTTTCATCACGCCCCTCGACCGTCACGACATCTATGCGGTTTCCCGCAGAATCGACGATATCACCGATAAGGTAAAGGATCTGGCGGATTTTATCAACTTCTTTGAATTTGTCCCCATCAAAAAGAATATCGAAATGGCGCAGCGGGTACAGGCTACAGTGAGCGGCATTACAGAGGCAGTCAAAGCCTGGGCCGTGGGAGACGATGATGGCTTCTGGGACGCTATCATGGAGGCAAAGCGGAAGAGCCGCATCATCAAGAATCTCTATTGGGAGAGCCTGAAAAAGCTGGACAGCGACATCTTTACCTTAGAAGAGATCATGATCAAGAGGGAATTTTTCCGCGATCTGAATCAGCTCTCCTACAAGACGAAGAAGGCCATCGACAGGATCAGCGACACCAAGATCAAATCCATCACTTGACACTGCCTGCAAGGTTCCCTATAATAGTGGACAAGGTGTATGTGACACGTTCCCCAACCTATGGCTGGTATGGCGTTTGTCGCACTAGAAGGGAGCAATAACGGAATATGAAAAAAATTATATGTAGAGACGACTTTTGGGAGATGTTTCCTGACTGCAAGATCGGTATTGTGGTCTGCAAAGGCATCGACAACGTGTACAAGGAGAACGAGGCGGAATATGAAGCCCTGATTCGCGAGGGCGAGAAGAGAGCGCTGACCTTTCTGACGGAAGAAAACTTTACGGATAACAAGGTAATCAAAGTGTGGCGGGAAGCTTACATGAAGTTCAAGACGAAAAAAGGAGCCAGATGTTCCATCGAAGCTTTGATGAAGCGGATTTCCAAGGAAAATCATCTGGGAACCATCAATCCGATTGTGGATATCTATAACAGCGTGTCCCTTTCCCACGCCATGCCTTGCGGCGGTGAAGATATTGACTGTATGGAAGGAGACCTGCTGCTGACAAAGGCAGATGGCGACGAACCTTTCCAGGTCA
>URXI01000188.1 GCA_900551775.1 uncultured Eubacterium sp.
TCTAAAATAGACATTTGCGCCGTTTGATCTGCTCCATGGATTACTCGATCTTAGTGCAACAACCCCTTGCATTGGACAGAATGTTATGAGTTCAGCATCATTTCTAACGAATTATCGTTGAAGAATGTATTCGCGTTGTAGAGGAACATCACCTGGGTGATGCCTTCGGCTTTGATGATGTCGTCGATGTTATCAAAAAAGTATCTCGGATCCACTACGACGATTTCTCTGTACCCCTGCGCTAAGAAGGGGATAAAGCTATTGGCGTAGGAGTCTTTGACCAAGAGCAGCTTTTCAGATGACTTTGTCGGCGTCTTGATGGTGTACATCGGATGATTGCTGCCGCCGAAGACAGTATAGGCATCTTTGGTATCCAGGTTATCCAATTGATAAAATTCTGTAGTCTTTGTCTTTGTATCCGCATAGTAGATGACAGAGTTATTGTAATCCTTATCCTTATACGGCATGTAGATTTTGATAGCGTCGTTGACACCGTTGACAAAACCGCTCTTTGAGGCCAAGGTGCCGCGGAAATCGTTCTTTACTACATAAGGTTTATAAGTCACATTGTCTGTCAGCTTCATTATTTTAGCTGCCTGTTGATAGGCCAGATGAGCGCCGTCGGTGGTCCAATGATGGTCTGTTCTATAGTAAAGCTGTGTGTCTTCACTATGCTTTCTAAAAGCATCCCTTACATCAATAGGTGTGTAACCGTAGCTTTTGATTTCTTTAAAAAATTGATCCATGTATCGGTTCTGATCATTTAATTCTGTAAAATTCGGCAGTTTGTCTTCTAATATGTTACCTGCATTAGGCGCTAGAAGAAAGAAAGCGTCCAGTTTTTTGTAATGCCTTTTGAACTGTTTCAAACTGGCTAGAGTATTCTGCATTGTCTTTTCGCTAGGAACGGTCAATTCTTCCATCAGATAATTGTCTTTGCAGCGATAAACTCCGTTGGACTCCAGTTTTCCTGCAGTAACATCGGCGGTCGCCTTGACTTTGATAAATGCGTTTCGCAGCAGAAACTGGTCGTTCACATAAGTCTCCAGCTTGCTTTCATAACGTCCCTCCATATAATTGGAGAGAGAGAACTCCGGCTTCTCCTGCAACACCCGGTTTTCTTCTTCTGAAAAACCTTTATCCGGTGTAAAGATGTTGACAATAAAAATCGTCGCGAGGAGTATGATAAAGCATAATCCAAGGATTGATGACATCGCTTTTTTGTTCATTTGTAATTTCTCCTCTCCTTAGAATCTGAAATACAGGAATGGATTGTAGCTGCTGAAGATCAGATAAGCAGTTGCCAAAACCAGTACCAGTAAAATCATGATAATTGCAATGACTGCACTCTTCTTGCACAAGATATTGAACTGCTTCATTGGTTCAGGGGAGGCAGCAAGGCATCCGATAGCCAGTAAAAGCAGGTTTGTGCGCAGCAGATAGAGGGTGTAGGTGTTGGCAAACGGAACGCCCCCCATGCAGAATAAGATCTTGAGATAGTCAACGGCGGCTGTCAGATCTGTACTGCTGAAAAAGACCCAGCCAATCATAACGATGATCATGGCGTAGAGGTGCTGTGCCCAGACGGGTGCTTTTTCGATATATTTTCCAATCAGGTACTTCTCTAGAATCAAGAGCAGGCCGTAATACAGACCCCATACGACAAAATTCCAGCTGGCGCCATGCCACAGTCCGGTAAGGGACCATACGATCAAGAGATTGATGATGTGTCTATGCACAGAAACACGGTTGCCGCCCAGAGGAATGTAAACGTACTCTCTGAACCAGGTGGATAGAGACATATGCCACCTGCGCCAAAATTCTGTAATGGTCTTGGAAATATAGGGATAATTGAAGTTCTCCATGAACTCAAATCCGAACATTTTACCCAGACCGATGGCCATGTCGGAATACCCGCTGAAATCAAAGTATATTTGTAAGGTATAAGCAATGATGCCGATCCAGTAGGTGAGCACAGAAACCTGGCTGTCTGATACCGCCATGATCTGTGTATAAATCGCTCCCAAGTTGTTGGCGAGAATGACCTTTTTGCCGAGGCCCAGGAGGAATCTCATCGTCCCGTCACCGAACTTTTCCAGGGTGACATGTCTTTCATCCAGCTGCTCAGCGATGTCCTTGTATTTGACAATGGGTCCTGCGATAAGCTGGGGAAACAGGGAGAGGTAGAGAGTAAACTTCAAAGGGTTTACCTGTACTTTCACATTTCCCCTGTATACATCAAAGATGTAGGAGAGCGCCTGGAAGGTATAAAAAGAAATACCGATTGGCAGCGCTAAGGCTGTGTACTTGATATCAGTGCCCAAAACGCCGTTGACGGTGTCCATCAGGAAACCGTAATATTTGAAAAAGGAAAGGACGAACAGATTGACAACCACCGTGAAAACAAGGGTCGATTTGCCTGACTTCTGATGAACTTTTGCTCTTCCAATATCGATCGCCATAAAATAATTAAAGATGGCGCTGAAAATCATTAAGAATACATAAATCGGCTCACCCCAGCTGTAGAAAAAGATGCTGGCAATGAGCAGCACGATATTCTTTGCTTTTTTTGGTACCACAAAATAAGCGAGCAGCACGATAGGCAGAAAGTAAAAGAGGAACACAATGCTGCTAAATAGCATCCTTGAACACCTCCTCATACTTCTCCGGATTCTTGCTGACACAGTAGAACAGATAGTTGCCTTTTGTAGTCACAATGGCATTTTTCAGCATAGCTACTTGCTCTGGTCCGTATCCTTCGAAGGTCTTGATCTGGGAAGCAATTCTCGCATCTACAGCATCTTTTACGGGGGACAGGTCCTCTTTGCTGTGGGCTTTTACGATTAACACTTCTTCTACACTGAGGGCTTCTTTTCCTTTATAGAAAATATGGGATTCGTATTGTTCGTAGTCAAGTCCGAAAAACTGCATCAGGTTGCGGTTATCGCACTTGGCCATTTTTTCAATATTTGTTTTTTCTTTTAGTTGATTCTCTATATCCTCCATCGGCAGATCCTTTGCATTTCCGTTGGCGTAAACCATTGCAAGGAATCCAATCAAAACAACGACGAAAACTATTTTCTTTGTCATCATAACCCCGCTTTCAGTATCATGCTGTTCATCCAGAGAGGGTAAAATTCAGATACGACATGAATACCGTCTCCTGCATAATAGTTTGGATGATCTTCGATGATATAACTATTGTCAATATAAGTCAATTTTAAGTCCTTGCACATCTCCTTCAATTCATTGTTAAATTTCTTGTAATTTGACAAGATCGAATTTTTGGCGATGGCGTCTTTTGACGGCGGAGTAATTCCATTGATTAAGATTCTTGTATCAGGCGAAATCTTTTTGAACTCTTTGATCAATTTGGAGTATTTTTCGATGAAGGAATCCGCGTTGCCTGAGTAGTTACCCATGTCGTTCATGCCGAAGGACATAAATGCAAACTTCGGATAGGTGTTAGCTGCGGATGAGAACAACTCATCTCCCGAGATGATCGACGCTCCGATTTTGCAGAAAACCTGGTCGCTGCCCAGATAACCGTAGTCCACCAGTCCTTCCGTGATCGAATCGCCCAGAATAGCGCTGGTGCTGAAGATTTTTCTGTACTGCGCTTTTGTCAGTCTCTTTGTGACATCAAAAGTGCCTCTGGCTTCTGTAGTCTCCAGTTTCTTGATCTTTGATTCTACTGTAGTCACTTTGGAGTAGTCAAAAGTGGAAATTGCTGACAAATTTGCATTGATGGTCTTAGAGCTGTAGTCAGCAGAACTGTTCTTTCTCATGAAATTTATAAAAAATAGACTTACCAATATCAGTAAGACTAAGATAAAGATCAGATACTTTTTCCCATGTGTTCTTTTCGTTTGCGTGTTTGTTCTCATTTCTCCCATTCCCTTTCAAAACTTAAATTTAAGATTACCTATATAATAATAGCAAAAAAAAAGTAAAAATCAATAGATTCATCTGGAGTTTTTTCTTAATATTTCTTAAGGTATCTTTTGACGAAAAATTGGCTTTTATACAAGCGAGATGATTGGACATGGAGATACAAGACGAGTGTCCTCCCTAATGACAATTTTTTTCATAATAAATTCTGTATACCAAAATATTATTATATAAATTTATTGGTAAATTTATTGACGTGCCTGTCTGATTGGGTTACACTAAAGCTAAATAAGTTGCAAGCGAGGTGAAGGGATGAAATATAAAGACTTCATACAAGGCGATACGCTGAAGATTGCCAAAAGCCTGGTTCCAATTTCAGATTTCAGCAAAGGGAAAACCGCAGGAATTTTTGATGATATACAGAACAACGACTCAGAATATATCGTTCTGAAGAATAACAGGCCGACGGCAGTGGTGATATCCATGAAAACTTACGCCGAGCTGGTAGAAAAAGCAGAGCAGCTGGACTCCCTGCTCCAACAGATAGAAGAACACGGGCTTTTTGATTCTATAGAATTCAAAGCGAAAGAAGACCAAAAAACGACTTAAGGAGGTCATTATGGTTACCTGCAGACAGCTTATGGAACTTGATATTTTTCATAATATAAAATTGAAGGCTGGCAGAAAAGGCCTTGATCGAACGGTATCCTGGGTGTATGCAAAGCATACCAAGACGATTACCGAATGGGTTCATGGAGGAGAATTTATATTGGTTTCCGGATATGAATATGGCATTGACGAAGCAGAACTGCTGAGGCTTGTAGAAGAGGCTTCCTCAAACAACTGCTCGGGCATTCTCATAGAAGGTGGAATCAATTTTAAAGAAATGCCTGCTAGTGTGATGAGGAAGGCGGACGAAAAAGAATTGCCGCTATTTTTTGTCCGCGGCGTGATCAGCTTTGTAGATGTCACTCATGATGTATCTGATTTTATCATGGAAAACCGCTATCTAAAGACAAAAAACGTATCCCTGTTGGACAAATTACTTAACGTGGCATCGATGAGTAAGAAAGAAATAGACAATCTGTTTTACGGCACAGGGATTTCGCCGGATGCTTACTTCAAACTGGCTGTGTTCAACATTGGCAATACAGATGTACAGATGAATAAACATACCGTGGACAGGGCGGATATGCTGCTCAGCATTTCGAGAACCCTGCAGAAGTTCATTACTGTACTTTTTGAACAACAGGGCCTGAGTACCATATATAAGGTAAATCTGGATTCAATAGACTATCTGATCTATGCTGATGAAGAAGAGGAACTGCTTGAGATTGCCGATTCCCTGAAGAACATCAATGACAGTGTCAATTCAGTATACCCTGATTGTGAGATCTGTCTCTCTTTCAGCAATACGGTAGAAAGCTACGATATATTAGAGGGTCTGAACGAGGCATATTTTACTGGAAATCTTCTGAGAAAAAAAGTCTTCTCCACATCTTCCTTGGGATTTGCGGATATAGGCAGCTACCAGATGCTGTTTTATGTAGAAGATAACGCAAAACTGCAGATGTTCAGAGACCGGCATTTAAAGAAACTATATGAAATGGATAAAGACAGCACATCACAATTGCTGGAAACCCTTCATGAATATTTAATTCAAGACGGCAATATGATGCAGACTTCAAAGAAGCTCTTCATACACAGAAATACATTACAATACAGACTGGATAGGATTAAGTCCATTACAGATTGCGATATCGAAGATTTCAATACGCGAAGGGACTTTATCAACGCATTTATGATATGTGATATTTTTCCTTTTGCATAAGCCTCTGAACGAAGACAATATTATAGATAATCAAAAGATCACAGCGAGAAAATCGCTGTGTTTTTTTGATTATGGCTAAAAACTCTATTGTGCAGTCTGCACAATAGAAAACCAAATATCTATACAAAATCTTGTAAGAAAGAAGAGAAAATCTTTGTGTCTAGTGCGAATAGACGGTAAGCGGCACATGGAGTATTCTGTTAGTAAAGAAACAAGCAATTCAAAAAATTCAAAAATCGTTGGAGGAGAGTGAAATGAAATCAGAAAAAACCCTGTTCACAGTAGAATCACATACCATGGGTGAACCGCTCAGATGTGTGGTCGGAGGCATTCCGAAACTGAAGGGAAAAACGACGATGGAAAAAAAGGAGTATTTCAAAGAGCATTATGACTATTTACGAAAGTCCATCATGCTTGAGCCAAGAGGACATAAAGACATGTTCGGTTCCATCATAACCACATCAGAGCTGCCAGAGGCTGATTACGGCGTCATCTTTATGCATGGACAAGGCTATCACAATATGTGCGGTCATGGAACGATTGCTACCTCGACGATCGCAATCGAAACAGGCATCGTCGAGGTGAAAGAGCCGGAAACCATAATTCATCAGGAAGCCCCCGCTGGTTTAGTGACCATAAAGGCACAGGTGAAAAATGGAAGAGCGGAGCGGATATCCTTTCAGAATGTCCCAGCGTTCCTCTATAAGAGAGACGTGGTTGTCAACGTTCCCGGCTGCGGCGAGGTGAAAATGGACATCGCCTTTGGCGGAAGTTTCTTCGCTGTCATAAATCACGAACAACTGAACTTAGAAATCTGTCCGGAAAATGGATCGAAGTTTGTAGATATCGGAATGGCCATTATCAAAGCGGCAAATCAGCAGATCAAGGTGGTGCATCCAGATCTCCCTGATATCAATACCATTGATCTTTGCGAAATCTATGGGCCGGCAAAATCCACGGATGCAGATATGCAGAATATCACTATATTCGATCATCAGATAGACCGGTCTCCTTGCGGAACGGGAACCTGCGCGAAAATGGCAGTTCTCCATGCAAAAGGTGAACTTGGGCTAAATCAGGATTTCGTATATGAAAGTGTATTGAAGACGAAGTTTACAGGGAGAGTAGTCGGCGAAACGAAGGTAGGCGATTATCCTGCAATCATCCCTGAAATTACAGGCAGCGCATATATCACAGGTTACAGCCAGTTCATGATCGACCCGGACGACCCAGTAAAACATGGCTTTGCCTTAGGCTAGAGCAAAGAAAAGGAAGGAAAACGAGTGATGAGATTATTAAGCAAAGAGGATATCACCAAAGTTTTTTCGATGGAGGATGCTGTAGAATCCGTCAAAGAAGCATTTCTGCTTTACTCCCAGGGCAAAGCAGTGAATCCCCTTAGGACAAATATACACGCTGAAAAATACGGAGGAAACCTGTTGTTCATGCCTACTTATGCAGAAGACACAGGATATGCCTCACTGAAGATCATCAACCTCTATCCGCAGAATATCGATCAAAATAAACCGACTAGTTTTGCACAGGTGGTTTTGATGGATGCAGAATCAGGTGAGATCCTATCAATTTTGGATGGCACTTATGTGACACAGCTTAGAACAGGAGCTGCTTCCGGCGTCTGCTTTGACGTGCTGGGACGAAAGGATGCCCACATCGGTGCGCTGATCGGAACTGGAGGACAAGCGCAGACGCAGCTCGAAGCTATGGTTTCAGTGCGAAATCTGGATCTGGTCAAAGTCCATGACCTTTCAAGAGACAGAACTGAAAGTTTTGTCGAGATGATGAATCAGAAGCTGAAAAAATACAAGACGAAGATTGTCGCCGCAGAATCTGCCGACGACGCAGTTGCAGACGCAGATCTGCTGATTACCGTAACGCCATCAAAGAAGCCGGTCTTTGACGGGTCAAAGTGCAAGAAGGGCATCACCATAAGCTGTGTAGGTGCGTATAAGCCGGATATGCAGGAGATGGATCCTGCCATCCTGACCCGGGCAAGCAAGATTTTCTTCGATTCTAAATCTGCAGTGCTGGAGGAATCGGGAGATATCCTGAAGCCCCTGGCCGAGGGAATTATCACAGAAGAAGATATTACTGGAGAAATCGGCGATGTCCTTGGCGGAAAGCTGAAGGGCCGTGAAAGGGAGGACGAGATTATCGTCTTTGAAACCGTTGGCATCGGACTGCAGGATTTGATCACTGCAAAAACAATCTACGAAAAAGCAGTCGCCCAAGATGTGGGCAGTCAGTGGGAATGACCACGGCGAGGAGGTACAAATGCCACATATCAGTCTGTCCCTATATCCGGGAAAGAGCAAAGAAAATATTGAAAGCGCATGCCGCGATCTGCAGCAATGCTTAATTGACACTGGGCTTTGGAAGGCAGAAAGTATCTCTGTCTCTGTTGAAGAAATCGAGCCAGAGGCCTTTACTGCAAAAGTCAGTGATATATCAGAAAGTGAAAAAATCGTTATTTCATCAGATTATATTAAGTAGCCGCAAGAGAAACGGCATGTAAATGAGAGGAGATTCAAAATGGACAAGAGCAGAAGTTATTGGAACGGAAAAAAGGCAGTACACAGACGCACCATGATGAAGGGAGCAGGATACTGCGACGCAGATATTAGGAAAAAACCCCATATCGGTGTAGCTAACACTTTTATGGAAGGTTCACCGGGAACAGCGCATCTGCGCACATTAACTGAAAAAATTAAGCAGGGAATCTGGGAAGCAGGAGGG
>URXI01000189.1 GCA_900551775.1 uncultured Eubacterium sp.
TGAATGAAAGCTGTATAATACGCAATCTGTTTTTCCAGGCTTGAATTTTGTTTCTCCTGATTCGTGCTGGTACGGCAATAGGCTGCAACCCGCAGCTGCTGGTCTCAAATAGGATGGTCCTTCTGCGTATACGGGATCTTGATCACATGTTGAAACATAAGAAGCCCTCCATGATACATACTGTCGACCAGTTTGTCATGAAGGGCGGGAAAATGAAAAAGCTGCATTTCGGTTCAAAGAACCAAAATGCAGCTTTTAACATAGTCTGAATGTCATTAAAGGATCTGTGGAAATCCAGTAATATCAATGGTTTGTAAGCAGTCGGCAAAAGGCTTCATCTTAAATTGTACGCTCCCACACTTTCACTTGCGTGATTACATCACGCAGACGATCACCACCAACCATATACTCCAGAATTTCGTCGGCGGTATCACACCATTTCTCAGTACGAGTGTTTACTTCCACAGAGCCAGCCTGACAAATCACCATTTTAGGCGCTGCATCTGCCGCAGGAGAAATACAGCCAAAGCAACAGTACAGCACGCCATTCCACTCGAACTGGACTTCGCCGCCGCGCCGCATACACTGTTTGAAATCACTGATTGTTTTAAACCTATTATCTTCAAGGCTGTTTGTGCCGACCCATGTTGCCATGTTCGTGTTCCTCCCGTACAAAAAGCTCTTGGTAGTCTGTTCTTTGCCGAAGTGAAAGCCTGACTGATCCCATATGATGCTATGTTGGTGTGGAACTTCATGATACTTGGGGAAACCATGGTTTGTATGGTGAATTTCCAAATATGCTTTTCCGTCAGGACCAATCAGCGTTTCAATAAGCTCTCCTTTTGCCTTATAGGTATATTTTGTTTCGCCCGGCTCACCCCAGAATCGCTCATCCTCTGGTTTTGACGGTTTGATTTCTCCGCCGTAGACGCTTCCTCCACCTTTTCCAATTAGGTACGGCTCTATTGTATCACGATTATTACTGGATGTGCCGCCAATTTTAAAGGCATCCAAATCTTCACGATGGAAACTTCGTTCATAGTTCATATACCGCCAAGAACTGCGTTCGTAATCCACATGGATAATGTTGCCCTGCATTTCGGGAAACGGTGTATTATAACAGATAATTTTTTCCGGCTCAATGCGCCGCAGCATCTCGTTGTATCCTGCCATGAACCATTCTTTCTGGTCGCAGCGGTTGTCATGCTCTGAGGCCATATAAGTGGAGACAGCAACAACGCTTCCTTTTTCAATCCCTTCAAAGCAGAAATCAAACGTGGATTCATCTCCCCAGTTGACAGTCGGAATGACCCGGAGCCCTTTGGATGCCCAGTAAGCGCCGCACCAGCGATTACGAAATACATTGTAAAGTTGCATAACAGGCGCCATCTCCAGGTACATACTGAAATCCGGCGACAGCACCGCGCGGTAGCGGGAGAGTTTTTCAATGTCATTGTCCGGGTTCTTCCAGACCCTCTCAAAGCGATAGTCATATAGGAAGAAGTGTACCATGCGGTCTAGGTGATTCTGGTCCTCCAAATGGGTTTTGTCAAAACCGATCAACAAAAGATCATCGAAGTCTCCGGGACTTTCTTGGAACTTAGGAATGATGGGGATTTTTAACTTTCCTTTGCCGGGAAACTGGTTGCGAAGCAGTTTCTGACTGGTTCGGTAGTTGTAATTTTCTTCGGTCATAGATAGCCCTCCTGTATGTAGTAAGGAACAAGTCCTTCTGCATACAGGTTCCCAAACAACAAAAGTTGCACATTCCTGTGCAACAACATGAGAAAATTTACAAATTGGCAATAAAAAATCGGAGTACCCCAAAGGATACTCCGATGCAAAGGACGGTTAAAATCGATATTTTTGGTTTTGGTGTAAAAGGGTCCACAGCTTATAAAATAGAACCAAGCTACTGGATGCCCGCTTCCTGTGCAGGGTTGATATTTAGTTCAGGCAAATCTTTCAGGCATCATACTTTATCGCTCTCAATTAAATATGAGACTACATCAACATATTGTTTCAAAAGAGACCTTCGAAATATGCGCTTTCCAGCCCGATGATATGGCTGATCGGTATGTTTGATCCGTCTTTCAAAAGCAGCACACACGCGGATTCATCAAACCTTTTCAGCCGTCCAGTAGTCGTAATATATTGGCCGCCATCCTTTTTCTCATCCGGCTGGAACCATGTCACCATAATCTCCGGGTGTTCATTGATATGCTCCAATAGGATGCGCTGCTTTTGATCGAGCTCAGCCTTATCATCATCGCTCAACTCGATTTGCTGGTCCGTCAGCCGTGCTGTTTCGGCAAGTGCAGCACTATGGCCGGAGAGAGCGGCAAAGGGGGAAAATTGTGCCGCACGGTTTGAGAGGGACATCCTCGGATGTCTGGCCGAAGTGGGATGCGGTAGCTGGATGATATCGTCGTATGGACCACTCATGCCCGATGCCCCCCAATCGTCTGGTTTCTCTCTTTGGCCGTAGCGCCATCTTCCAGGTTCAGACCTTTGAGGATGGCGTTCTTTCCAAACTTCTTCTTGATTTCCAGCATCGTTTCTTGGAGTTTCCGCTCCCGAGCGTGCTCAGCTGCACTTTCAGCCCTTTCCTTCTCCCGCGCCGCATAGTCGGTGAAAAGATCCATCTGCTCCGCCTCGTCCTGCCTGGGCACTTCATCTTCACGCAGCAGGCGGTTGGCGCTGATGCTGAGTCGGCGGACCAGCAGAGCCTTGTCTGCAATCCTGTCATAGAGGGAGGCGACCGCTTCCAGCAGGTCGTTTGCCGAAGAGGTATAAGGGAAATTCTCCGTTCCTACAGCGTGCTTAGGAATCTTTCGTCCGTAGCGATCCATAGTGACTGCTCCGGTGTAAGCTGCGGTGCCTTGGGCAGATACCAGATTTTCGATGTCATAGCCCACAGTCAGCACCAGCTGATTGGTGACCAGCCCCTTGTCCACCAGATCCAACGCCAGTGCATCCGCCATCTCCCGGACAACCAGCCGCGCCTTATCAAAGGAATAGGGACACTGGAGCACCTGGCCGGAAACAATGCTCTTATTTTCGGGCTTATATGCCTTTACATCCGCTATGGTACAGGGTTCCCAGCCCCAGGCATGATCAATAAGCAGCTCTGCGTTGACTCCAAAGAGCCGATAGAGCAGCTCCTCATTGTGATAGTCTGTCGGTTTCCCGATGGAGCAACGGGCAATATCACCCATGGTGTATAGGCCATGGGCTTCCAGCTTGGTGGCATAGCCTCGACCCACCCGCCAGAAATCTGTGAGCGGACGATGAGCCCACAGGAGCTTCCGATAGGTGGTCTCGTTGAGTTTGGCGATCCGTACCCCATCCTTGTCTGGGTGGACACGCTTTGCCACAATATCCATGGCGATTTTAGCCAAATAGAGGTTGGGACCCATTCCAGCGGCAGCAGTGATCCCAGTGGTTTTTAAGATATCCAGAATAATTGTTCGTGCTAAATCCCTGGCAGTCATCTTGTAGGTATCCAAATAGTTGGTGACATCCATGAACACCTCATCAATGGAGTAGGGGAAAATGTCTTCGGGCGCCAGGTATTTCAGGTACACACCGTAGATCTTGGTACTCCAGTCGATATAATGCGCCATCCGGGGCGGAGCGACAATATAGTCCAACGCCAGGGATGGATCGTGCTGTACCTCCGGATCGTTCCAGGACAAGCCGGTCAGCTGCCGGCCGGGGGCTGCCTGCCTGCGTTTGGCATTGACCTCCGCCACTTTCTGTACCACCTCAAAGAGTCGTGCCCGACCGGAGATGCCATAGGCTTTCAGCGAGGGAGTGACGGCGAGGCAGATCGTCTTTTCTGTGCGGCGTTTGTCTGCCACTACCAGATTCGTGGTCATGGGATCCAGCCCCCGCTCCACACATTCCACCGAAGCGTAAAAGCTTTTCAAAAAAAGCCGAATTCGGCTTTTTTTGAATAATGCCGAGGGAAAAGAAATGCCGATATCATTTGGAAGTACCTGAAACAAATGAGGAATTCAAATAAATATCGGCATTTCAAATCACATTAGGCCGTAAAGCTGCCGAATCACATCTTCATTGTCAGCATATTTAAACTTTTCGTCGCTCTTAAATACAGAGTTTTCTTTTGCGGAGATTTTATCAACGGCTTTACGTTTCATGTCGGTAGTGGCCCTTGCATAAATCAAAGATGTCTCCAGCTGAGAATGGCCGAGCCATTGGGAAACAAGCTCCAGCGGCATACCTGCCATATACAGGTGCATAGCGCGGGTGTGCCTAAATAAATGGGGGTGTACATGGGGAATGGCCGAGTTGAGTTTCTGTGCCATGATTCCATATTTTTTAATAAAAGTCTGCGCAGTATCACAGGACATTTGCGAGCAGACGCCTCTTCGCTTTGTATAGAACAAGTAATCATCATAGGTGCTGCTTTTATGATAGTGTCTGCAATACCGTTCAAACTTCGGGATCAACTCTTCCGAGATTGGAGTTATCCGAAATTTATTCCCCTTGCCAATGATGTGCAGTTCAGCTGTCCCATTCTGTACGAAAAAGTCTTTAAGTTTTAAGCTCAGAATTTCCTGAATTCTGCAGCCGCTGTCATAAAGCAGGTACATAAAAAGACTGTCCCTGATTCCAATCGCTTTACTCGTATCCGGTTGCGAAAGAATAAGTTTCGTCTCTTGAATGGTTAAAAATTTGATTGTGTCTTCGGAAGCGTTGGGGATTTCCGCTATTTTTTGAATGGCCGACAGTTCGGATATCATCAGAATATTTTCATCCATAAGAAACCGGCAAAACCGTTTTATGTGTCTCAGCCGCAGGTTTGCTGTAGACGCTTTATTTCCACGCTCCTCTATCAGCCAGTCCAAAAAGAAAAGAATATTTTTCTGGCTAAAGTCCTTTACTGTAATGTTATACAGCGATTTTGAGTGCTTTTCGCATAAAAACACCAAGTAAATATTTAGTGTATAGCGATACGCTTCAACGGTGTTGGGACTCTTTTTCCTTAGGACAGGCATATCCTCTGTTAAAAACTTACGAATCTTTTCAAACAGAGCCGGATCTTTAATCTTCTTCATCAGATCCCTCCTCTGTCTGGTATATATCGTTCAGCATCTTCCAATCGATTCCGGGCGAGGATTTTAATCTTTCCGGCAAAAGGTGTATATAGTATAGGGTTTCTTCTAAGCTGACATGTCCCATATAAGTGCTGAGATATGGCATGAGCGCCATAACATCCCGGCCTTCATCGATCCAGCGCATCAGCGTTTGGGTGGCAAAGTTGTGCCGCAGGTCATATGGTCTGGGATTATTTCCTCTGGAGAAAAAAGCGCACTTCCTCCATGCTTTGGAAAAATGCCATTGTGCCCAGCGCGTTGGAATTTGTCCGCCGTCCGGATACTGAAAAAACCATTCACGCTTGCCCGCAAGACCGTTATAAACAGTACACAGATCTCGCATATCATCAGACACAATAATATGGCGATCTTTGCCTCGCTTACTCTTTCGGATAAAAATATCGCCTGTTTTCAGATCAATATCCTCTGTTTTGAGGTTGAACGGCTCGCCGGGCCGCATACCACAGCATAGTTCTAATCTGAATACGACCGGAAGAATCAGTTCCGGGTGATATTCTTGGCGGTCTATTCTGTTCGTTAAAGAGTCAATCGAATCAAAAAGTTGTACCAACTCTTCATCGGTAAAAATGTATGGCAGATACCGCTGTGCCTTGACATTGTACTCTGAAGGCGGTATATATGCCTTTTTCCCAATCGCGTTCAAAAATCGGGCAAAGTGCCTGATATTGATAATTGCAATCCGGCGGGTACTATCAGCGTTAAAGTTCTTCGTCAGCAGCCAATGGTCAAGCATCTCCTTTGTAATTTCCTTAGCATCAGGATAGGAATCTGCACAAAATTCGATGAAAGGCAAGATATGGGACATGTAGTTCCTCTGTTTATATCCTAACGATACCTTGATATCGAGCATTTCATGATATGCGGCAGTTAATTCCTGTTTAAAGCTCACTCCTGATCACCGCCTTTTCCTGCTTCGCGGCGAACACCCGGAAAATGAGAGGCATATACACCCTTTGTAATTGGTACTCCTGAGAAATCGGAGGAACATAGAGATGTTTGTGTTTTATTGAAACTGAGGTACGCTTTGTCGGCACTCATGTCGCTGTGGCCAAGCATCTGAGAGATGGATGTCACCGGGACTTCAGCCATGGCGAGCTCAGTGCCGAATGCTCGCCGTAGGCTGTGAAATGACCGATAGCCTATCTTCTCAACAGATGCCAGACGGCAATATTTATCTATCATATAGTCCAAGGGGCTGGTGCTTTTTATTGCCGTATACGGTGGGTATGCCCGCAGAAAAACATGGACATCTTCGCACTTTGGCCGTTCTTCCAAAATATATTCCGCAATGGCATTGAGAGTTCTTCCGTTTAGCGGAGCAGAAATCGGCGTCCCAGTCTTCTTTTGCACAATACGCAATTCCTGTTTCTTCCAGTCGATATTATGCAGCTTCAAATTCCTGATATCGACACAGCGCAGCCCGGAATTAAATGCAAGCAGAATGATTGCCGCGTCCCGTTTCGGCGTTTTAGAATGAGATCCTATCACATCCATCACGGCGGCGATATCGTCTTGTGTGAATGGAGCAATCATGCGGTTTGGAGGAGACTGAGGCCTGAAAATGCTGAGGTCAACACTTATCTCGGCCAGCTGATGGTCATTCAGATACTGTGTAATATACCGTAACGCACGCATCGTACAGGTCATATTATTAGGATTCTTTTTCGCAGCCTCTGGGATAAAATCAAGAAAATCCCGGTCTGTTGCTTGTTCAATACTGGAATAGCGTTTCTCGAAAAAGCAAAAGAATTGACGCATAATGATTGCAAGCTTATATTGAGAGCCCTCTGTCAATCCACTTGCTTTCAAAATGGAATCAACGAGTTCTTGATATTCTTTGCCGGGCTTATAATACTTTGTGTCTTTTACTATGGAAAAATCGACTTTCCCAGTATCCACATAAGAGCGGATGCGAAAAGCTGCTGTTACAAATGCCCTGTAAAATTTCCTGCTTATTTCTCCGTGTTCATATCGGATTCGTTGTAGTTCACACAGGCTGCTCAAAAGCTCATAAGAGCAGATGTCTGTGTCATGCGTGTGGTGCCAAACGACAATGCGACGGTAGACACTCCAACGTATACATTTTAGACTGTATTCGCTGACTCCCCGCTGGCGCATAGCCTCCAGCACTCCATTTACTGCATCTTCTATCCTTTGCAAAGCATACACCCCCTGTTATATTTGGTGTTCCAAGTATAACAGGTAATGCCGATATTTACTTGAATTCCTCTTGTATTTCAACCTTTTCTAAATTATATCGGCATTTCTTTTTCCTCGGCATTATTTAGGAAAAGCCGAATTCGGCTTTCCTTGAACAGCTTTTACGCCTCCGTGGAGTGCGTGGAGCGGGGCCTGGACCCTATGACCACCAACCTGGTGGTGGCGGACCAGCGCCGCACGGAAAAGACCATCTGCCTGGCGGTCTCCCCATCCCTGAAAGCCTATGGCATTGCCGGTCGGGCCCGGCTGTTCGAGGTGGTGGAGCGGGTGCGGGAGGTCAATACCCAGCGGCAGAGGCAAGCCCCTGGCCGGCAACTCACCGGCACCTCCTGGCATGACCCAGAAGTGCGGGAAAACCCATCCCTGGCCCTGGACTATCTAGTGGCCCCGCCTCGGATGGCCCACTATATCGATTGGAGCACGCGGATCTATCAGGTATATCTGAAATACATTGCTCCGGAGGACATCTATCCCTACAGCATTGATGAGGTGTTCATGGACATTACCGACTACCTGGATACCTACAAGATGACAGCACGGGAACTGACCCGAACCATCATCCTGGATATTTTGAAAACTACTGGTATCACCGCCGCGGCGGGAATGGGCACGAACCTGTATCTGGCCAAGGTGTCCATGGACATTGTAGCGAAGCATGTTCATGCGGATAAAGACGGAGTTCGTATAGCCAAGCTGAACGAAATGACCTATCGGCGGCTCCTGTGGAGCCACCGCCCTCTCACTGATTTCTGGCGAGTCGGCAAAGGATACGCGGCAAAGCTGGAGGGCTGCGGCCTCTATACGATGGGCGACATTGCCCGCTGCTCCATAGGAAAACCAACAGCTTACCATAACGAGGAACTGCTGTATCAACTCTTCGGCGTCAACGCCGAACTGCTCATTGATCACGCATGGGGATGGGAACCTTGTACAATCGCGGATGTAAAAGCGTATAAGCCGGAGCATAAAAGTATCGTCTCCGGCCAGGTGCTCCAGTACCCCTATCACTTTGACAAGGCCCGGCTGGTGGTGCGGGAGATGGCGGACGCCCTGG
>URXI01000190.1 GCA_900551775.1 uncultured Eubacterium sp.
CCCATCGCGCAGAAGCATGGCGTGTCCGTGGCGGCGGTGGCGGTGCGCTGGATTGTGGACCATCTGCCCCAGAGCGTGGTCATTGCGGGCATGAAAAGCCCGGCCCAGGCCGAGGCCAACGCCGTCGCCCTCACCTTCCGCCTGACGCAGGACGAGGTAGCCGCGCTGGAGGCAGCGAGCCGGGAACCATAGGCCGGAAGCCGGCAAAAAGCAAAGAGGGCGCGCCTTTAGGTGAACACCAATAAGGAAGTATCAAAGACGTACTAACTTAACGGCTGACAAACAGGGTTGCTAAAATGAACCGGCGTGTTATTTCGCAATGAAATGGCACGCCGGTTTTCTACGCATTTCAAACCGCGTTGGTAAGGGTAAGAATGGCAAGATACCTCTGGCTATCCAATCGCGCCAGAAAGTCCCGGTAGCATCGGGCTTTTCTGGCCTCTAAATGCGTAGGCACAAACACCATAATAGCAATGGGCGCAAGCGGATTTCTGCTTGCGCCCATTTGATTACCGAACAGCAAATAGCTATAGCTGTCTTCCACCAAGAAAGAAGAATGCTTGAGTGCATTCTGTCAATAGCATACGTTTTGTATTCTTGCACTTTGATGATTCGCAAAAATAAGTCTCTCGATTTGAGCCAAAAAAGCAAGAGTAGAAAAACTCAAATTTTGATATAATGCAAATCTAATTGCATTTGAGCGTTGACAAGCGCAGGCTTCGATGCTATAATTGATTCAACGTAAGGAAAGGAGGGCTCCATATGACTCAACCAGCTGAAAAAACAGTGAAGGAAAGAAGTCCACTATACCCAGTGTTTTCTATTAATGAAATTATAGATTTTGTTAAGGAAATCGTGAAAATTGGTGGAAAACGTGTATCAGTAAGCACCATAGCTAGTGTTCTCGGAACTAGTGTTAAGACAAACTCCTTTAAATCAAAAATCAGTACTGCAAAACAGTTTGGACTGATTCGAGGTTCGAGCGGAGTTGTTGAAACAACAGAGCTTGCTAAGAGGATTGTTTATTCAATTAATGAACCGGATACGAAGCAAGCTGTTTTGGAAAGCTTCTTATCTGCTCCACTATATCGCAAGATAGTCGAAAGATACGAAAATCAGGCACTTCCTAGTCCTGATAAACTTGGAAATATACTTCTTTTGGAATACAATCTAACCAAAAGTGCCAAAGACATTGCCGCTGCAAAGTTTATTGAAAGTGCTGAGCAGATTGGCATATTGAAAAACGGGATCGTTCTTTTAGAGTCGGATGAAGGCAATGTTGATTCTCTTGAAGAAGTAAGTCCTACTAGAGATGCTCATGAAAGCGAAGCTATTACTGAGTCTAAAGCGGATGTCTTGTTGCCAACAGATCAGCTAGGATATTGCTTTACAATACCCACTCTTTCGGGATCTGTAGCAAAAGTTGTGATTCCGCAAGATGTAACCGAAAAAGATTTGGATTTCATCACACTCTATATTCAAAATATGTTACCTACTTTTATTTCCAATCTAAAAGAAGAGTTGGAAAAATAAAAGCAGACCACCCATAGGTGATCTGCCTCTTGAATCTGTGTTGCAGCACAGACTCCACCGACGTGTATGCCGGGGTGCATGATTTACACGTTAAAATGTACCATACTTTGTCGCGGATTTCAAGAGGAGCCTTCATAAAAGGAGGTGACCGCCCTATGGATAAAGAATATGTACTGGTATACACTCCGTACATTACTCGCAAGGGCGTGCGCATCTGGGCTTCACAATATGGGCTCAAGGCGTTCTGCCTGCGAATTCCTCGCGAAAAATATCGCGGTTGACTGATAATCAAGGCTCTGTTCCGGCACAGAGCCTTGATTTTTTGTGGTCTGAGATTTACATAATTGAAATTAACTTTTAGGAATACGGTATTAAAGTACATGCATTAAGCGCATTTTTAACGGTAAGAATATCTGACAGCCACGCAGATGTGAATAAACCACCGGGCGCAAGCGGATTTCTGCTTGCGCCCGCTTGGTTACCACACAGCAAAGACGGAGGAAGCCGTCAAGGGCGCGGAGCGTTCATCTTGACCCTTGACGGCTTCCTTTGGCTTTGCTATTTCTTCCCTACGATAGCTTCTGTAAGTTTTGCCTGCAAGCGGTGCTTCATGTACTCATCAATACCGATGTGCGGCAAACCATCTTTGTCATAGAGCGTTCGCGTACAAATCTTGTTGATGTAATGGTCGTAATATCGCAAGACGCGCTCCAATGCTAACGGATCACCGGCGCGGGCCGCTTCGATTATGTCCATTGGCAAAAGCACTCTGCCGTTAAAGGTTGGTTGCTTCATGTTAGTTTCTCACTCCTTTGGATTGTAAGTCTTTTCGCAGTTTGTTCAGTGCCTTTGTTCTGTGCCGCTGGATGGCGCTGCGGGACATTTCTACAATACGACCAATCTCACCATCTGCCAGCCCCAACACACAATACAGGATCAAAATGCTTTGCTCCCGTTCTGGCAGGCTGGCAAAAGCGTTAGCCACCAGCTCATCCCGGATATGCAGGTTGCAGCCAAAGGCCGTAAACACAACACTGTCGCTTGGGTATTCGTCCATCGTGCAGAGCTTGTCCATTTCATACTGCGACAAGGCACTGAACTGAGTTTCCCGTTTTCGCTGGCGGCACAAATCTCGCAGATAGGTTTTGGCCTCATTACGGATGACGGTTTTGCAGAAAGCGTCAAACCGGCAGCATTCTCCATAACTATCAGAGATGTACTTCATCTTCTCACCCCCGATCCGCGGGAGAATGAGAAGTTAGAGTTGGTGCCACCACCCCTTGTGTCTATTGTGTCTATGTTGATACGGCAGTTTCGGCCCGCACCGAAAGACCGCCGTAACAGATCAGCAAAAGTAAATGTAATATGCCTACAACTTACATCGTATAGTACATCTTTTTGTCCAAACCTTTCCCGTGCTGAAGATAAGCTTTTTTTGATAAGCTATATAGTTGATAAACAGACTGTATCAGCATGGTGGTTTCCTCCGTGGACTGCCGATCCTGCATAGAGTAAGCAAAGCAAAAACGGCGGTCTTGATTTCTCAAAACCGCCGCGGGGATATGAAATAGAGCGCACAAAAACAACCTGCCCGGCAACGGTTTTTTCTTTCCCCGTCGGGCGGGATAATTGGCTCATGTGTTAAGGAATAGAAAAAGCCGATAACTACAAGAAAAAATACTCTTGCAAGTTATCGGCTCTGCGTCTTAGCGTCTGGCTCTTGGATGATGGATAGATTCAGTTGTCTTACCGCTATCAAGGTTTCATGTTTGCATTTCGGACAATACAGTGGAAAGTTTTCCAGTACCGTATCATCACGGATTTTCAATCGCATTTTGCTGCCGCAAAAGGGGCATAAAATCCATTCTATCTTCATGTTATCTTCCTCTGTGCTTGGCTTTCTTTTTTTCCTGCCGGATGGCAAACTGGCAGTCTTTCTCCGCCTCTTTCTGCTCACGGCTCTTGATTTTCCGTTCCAGCTTACATTGCTCATGCTGGAGTTTCAACGCCTGCTGCGCCTTTGTTCCAATGCCTTTATCCTGCAGTTGGCTTTGAATTTCGCGCTGCATACGTTTAGGATTGATTTTTCGCTCTATGGCTACTTCGGCCTGGATCGGGGGACTGAATTTCAACTTGTGCCAATTCTTCAGCAGAAACTCATAGACCTCGTAATCTTTGGGCTCTGAGCCAAAAGTGATTTTGCATACCTCGTACTTACCGTTATCCGTTCTTTCGTATAGACCGATCCAAAACGGAGCTTCAAACAGGATGGTCAAACTGCTTTGGGGGCCTGTACTCATTCTTCCAAGAACTGCCCTTCAAAGTGATCCAGCCATTCCAGAAGAGCGCGATAGAGAAGCTGCTGCTGCTCAAAAATCGTTCTCCCAACCAAGGGAATGTCTGCAAATTCCCGCGCATAGCCCTCGTTCGATTCTGCCGAGGACTGTATGCTCCGGCGCAAAGTCGAAACCAGCTCCAACGCTTCGGCTTTGTCCATCTTGTTCAGATTCGTAATGACTACATTGAAATCGAATAACAGGGGCACCGGGCCAGCGGCGCAAGAGGTCATCAACTCCTTGAAATACGCTCTGCCCTGATCGGTAATAGAATAAATGGCCTTATCCGCAAACTTATCGCCCTTGACAATATCGCTTTGGAGATAACCCTTCTCGCTCAACTGGAGTACTTTTCGATAAATAGAGGGGACGCTTATTTTCGTCCAGCGGGAAAAATGGTGGTACTCCACATCCTTTTGAATGTCATAGGCGCTTTGCGGTTTCTCCAATACAATACCAAGTATGACTAAATCAATCGACGACATAACGACACCTCCGACTTTTACTATTAACAATAGTACTATTGACGATAGCAAAAGTCAAGGGGCGTAACTTACATTTCCGAATTGGACATAGCCTGTTCTTCAACCCTGGACAGTTCCCGATAAAGGGGCAACGCCATGAAAATAGTGATTACTACGGAAATTACATCTGCGATGGGTTGGGCATACAAAATTCCGTTCATGCCCCATACCATAGGCAGCAACAAAATGACAGGGACAAAGCAGATACCTTGTCTGCACGCTCCTAAAAAGAAGCCTGCCGCACCTTTTCCCAATGCTAGGAACAGAGAGGAGTAAACCGTGTAGAAACCAAAAAGAATGAATGTGATCCCGTTCGCAAACAGCGATTTTTGACCAGCTAAAATCATTTGAGTATCTCCATCGGTAAATTGAGAGATAATCTGTGTGGAAAAAATGGCCATCGATAAGCCCACAACTAAGCAGAAACTTGTAGACCAAATGATTGAGGTTTTGATTGCTTCGCGCAGGCGGTCAAACTTCTTTGCCCCATAGCTGAATCCGGCAATAGGCTGGAATCCTTTCAAAAATCCAAAGACAACAAGCGTTCCCATAGAAGTAATTCGAGTGACTGCCCCCATGCCTGCAATGACCGAATCGCCATAATCGCCGGATGCACGGTTAATCAGCGCAATCGAAAGACTTGTCAGCAGTTGGAATACTAAAGTAGGAATACCAATTTTCAAGATTTCCGCCATCATTTGTCCAGTTGGAGAAAATGCTTTTACGCTGAAGGAAAATGCGCTTTTTTTGCGAAGAACATAGGTTAGATAAACAAGTGTAGATACCATCTGTGAAATCGCGGTGGCGATTGCTGCACCAGCAACCCCCATGTTGAAAGTGTAAATAAAAAGAGGGTCTAATCCGATATTCAATACAGCTCCCAGCAGCAACGCACACATGGTTGTCTTTGCTGCACCTTCGCCGCTTACAATGTTGTTCATGGTCACGTTGAACACGTTGAAAACACAGGACAGTATATAAATTCTTGAGTACGTCAGGGCATACGGCATAATCGTTTCTGTTGCGCCCAACATCGCCAAAATTGGTTTGAGAAAAATCGTAGAAAACAGAATGATAATGGCGCCAATCAGAAGGCTGCTATATAGTGCAGTGCTTGCCACCCTATTGGCGGTATCTTTATCTCCGCGCCCAAGCAGTCTTGACAGATAGGATGCGGCTCCGTTACCGAACATAAGGCCCAAACCAACCACGACTTGTCCCAAGGGGAACACGACGGAAATAGCACCCATTTGACTTTCGCCCAGACCGCCCACAAAATAGGCATCTACCAGATTATAGAGTGCATTGATCAACATCCCAATCATAATCGGTATGCCGAGGGCCATCAGAGCTTTGGGGATGGGCGCACTGCCCAAAAGCTCAAGTTTGTTGTTGCGTTCACTCATTGTGGATACTTCCTCCTAAAAGAGTAAATTACAGTAGTATAAATTACAGCATACTGTAACGACTATACTACTATAAATTATAGTAGTTGTCAAGGGAGTCTCACCCACTCTTGACAAAGACTATAAAATCCAATACTATAATTTATAGTGCTGCCATTCAAAATACGCACTGGAGTGGAAGGGAGTGATCCACATGGCTACCATTGATTTGATTGTTCTTGGAATGTTAAAAAAAGAGCCAATGAGCGCCTATGATATACAGAAATTGGTGGAATACAGGAACATCTCTAAATGGGTAAAAATCAGTACCCCATCTATCTATAAAAAGACAATTCAGTTAGAGGAAAAAGGGCTAATCCGGGGCGAAGTCGTCAAAGAAGGCAAGATGCCGGAAAAGGCAATTTACTCTCTGACTGAGGCTGGAGAATCCGAATTTGAACGGCTCATGTTTGAAATCTCATCAAAGCCAATTAATATTTTCTTGGACTTCAACGCTGTAATTGTAAATCTGGATTCTTTACCGGCTGAAAAGCAGCTAGCATGCCTTGCAGAAATTCAGGAGAATATTGATACTTTGAAAGCTTACCTGGAGCAAAACATAAAAGAGAAGGAAAACGAACCCAGTATTCCGGCAACAGGTATGGCCGTATTACATCAACAATATGTATTAGCAGAAGCAATCCAGACATGGATCAATTCTTTGAATCTTACCTAATCAAATCAAAATAACTAAAACAGCCAGTAACCTACGGAGCAAACTCGCAGGCTACTGGCTGCTTTGATTTGAAAATACTTTTTTCACCTCTTTAGCGGGCAGATTCTGCCCTTTCCAGCGTAATATTGGCGAAGCAAAAAACAAGGGTTTGGGAAGCTCCCAACAAGCAAAAATCTCCGCTCCGGCAGCAGGCCGGAAACGGAGATTTTGCGGAAGTGTGGCCACACTTCCTATGCTTGCTCTGTTGTGGCTTCCCCGGAAAGGACGGGAACGGAATGGAAAGGAAACGAAGCACCAAAGAGAGCGATTATCTCCCAAAACGGGGAAATCCGCTGCAAGAAACCGTCTGTTATAAGCTAGGCGGGACGGTCTATGAAGTACATACTTCCTGCGGTGGGACGGAACCACTCTATGACAAAATGGTGCGGCTCATTCGCTCGGAAGCCATTGCCACATCTGCTGACAAAGAAGATAAACCGCAGTATAATAAGGACAGCAACCTGTTTGTCGGGCGTTCATTACAGGAGGAATGAACCATGACAGCAAACACCAACTATCCCGACAACATTACCGCTTTATATGCCCGCCTGTCCCAAGAGGATGCGCTGGACGGCGAGAGCAACAGTATTGCCAATCAAGAGTTACTATGTAAAGGGTGGTTTCTGCCACCTAATACATATGACTGCGGCTCATTTGTGGTGAATTGAAAAGCAGTTGTAAGAAAGGAGTCAAAAAGCCTTATAACCGCTGGAAATCAACGCAAAAGGAGCTGAACTTTATGAAATCTCTATTTGAGGAAATGGGCGGCACTTACCGTCAGGAGGGTGATTATCTTATCCCGAACCTTGCGCTGCCGGACGAACCAGAATACCAGATCGGCAAGTACGGGCGTATGCGCCGTAGCTATCTGAAAGAACATCGTCCGGTTCTCTATGCAAGCCTGCTCACAAGCGGAACGCTGCATCGGCACCTTGCCGAGATCGACCAAGCCTGCAACGAGCGTATGGCAATGATCGTTTCCGATATGGCAAGGCAGGAAGATGTGACCGAAGCGCTCAAAGCCGCCGACCAAATGGAATGGGTGCGCCGCATGAACAGCATCCGCAATCGTGCGGAGGAAATCGTTTTGACCGAGCTTGTATATGAATGACAAATGCCCGTTATTGACTGCATGGCCAATAACGGGCATTATCTTTATTCTTTTGGTGATATAAACTTATATTTACCCTTTCCAAAGCCGCTGACAGGCTCGATCAAATCCACATTTTTCAGTTTTGTAATGAGATTGCCTGCGGCAGTAACGGAATCCTTTGTGATAGCAGCGATGTCGGAGCGACCAAACACACCATCAACGCCCATATGGGCAAATACCGCTTTTGCCTTTGCAATCGTACCTTGGCTTGCGTTCAGCCGATCAATCGCAACCTCAATCGCAAGATAATCAGGAGCAATCGCTACCTTGCTTGCGGTTGCAGCGGTTCCGTAATTTAGATTATAGAGTGTAACTTGAAAAGAACTGGCATCCGAATAGAACTTGGGCTCCAGCTCGTCACGGTAATTGTGAGCGGCACGGTAGGGTTCCGTGATTTTCTTAAAGCCGCTGCCCTGCCGCTCCATATAGCCCAATCTGCCGAAAATATCTGCAAGGACGGGATTGCGTCGTGTGGAGGAAATGCTGGACAGGTCTCGTTCCTGTATTCGCGTACCGTCGGGCATACCGCCGGGAGAATAAATGGTAAGGCTGTCATCGTAAATGTCGATATGAACCTCGCTGCCCAAGATCAAATAATCACGATGAATCAGCGCATTAACAAGCGCCTCAAAAACGCTTCGTTCGCAGTAGTCA
>URXI01000191.1 GCA_900551775.1 uncultured Eubacterium sp.
GAATGAACCAAGGCCTGCAGCGCCTTGAAGCTAACGGGATCGGCATTATCATGGATGATTTCGGCATGGGGTACAGTTCGATGAGCTATCTGCAGAACAGCAACTTTGATTATGTAAAGCTGGATGGAAGTCTGATCAGAGAGATTTCTGCAAACCCCCGCTCAAAGGAAATCGTCAAGACCATCTGCCAGCTGTCTGAGAAACTGAATTTTGAAGTCATCGCAGAATATGTGGAGACAGAGGAACAGCGGGATCTGCTTCTAAGCCTGGGATGCCGCATTTATCAGGGATACTTTTATGGAAAAGCCATGCCGTTAGATGAACTGATTACCTGGAGCAGGAACTATATATAAGACAATGAAAAACGACTTAGTCTGATTTGAGACTAAGTCGTTTTTGCATTTACATTTACTTTGCAGTTCTAATCGCTTTTAAAGACCATTTTGTGTAATAGGTTTCGCCGTCGATTTCTCTCACACCTCTGACTTTGTAGTAGTAGCGGGTCCCTTTTACCAATGCTTTATTGTTCTTATAGGACCTTGCTGCACCGGTCTTAGATCTGTAAAAGGCCTCGGTACCGTAACCGCTGTCTTTCTTTACGGAACGGAATACTTCAAAGTAGTCGACTTTATATCCGTAAGATTTGGTCCAGAAGACTCTGATATATCCTTTTCCTGCCTCAGAACGTGCTTTCAGCGTTGTGTTCTGCACTCCATTGATGATGCCGCTGCTCGGATGCATATCATCTGCTATCACTGTTACTTCGACGGTCTTCGTAGCGGCAGTATATTTATTTGTAGCCGCAACTTTAATCGTAATCGTCGATGATCCTTCAATTCCTTTCAGAGTTACATTACCCTTGGAATCCACTGTAGCAACATCTGTGTTGCTGGAGCTGTAAGTCAGGGTTCCATCACTGTTGGTTGAGGCGTTGAGGTTAAAGGCTGCATCGTGAGTCGTCTTGCTGTACGTGTTTGCACCGGTCGTAATTGTTGCAGTGCTTGCACCTTCAGGATTTACTGTGATTCTGACCTCTCTCGTAGCCGCCTTATAGTTCTGTGTTTCAGGGCTTGTCACTGTGATGTAAGCAATCCCTGTTCCGCCCTTCAGTGAAACCGTGCCGTTTGCGCTTACCGTAGCAATGGAAGTATCACTGGACTTGTAGGTCAAAGTGGCATTGCTGTTACATTTGGTATTGATCTTGAAGTCCGGCCGGCTCGGCGTTCTTGTATAACCGACATAACCGGTAAATTTAGGCGTCGCTTTGTTAATCTTAAAGGTCTTGGTGATGGTGCCGCTGTAGTTTCTCTTACCTGTAATTTTGATTGAGGCTGTTCCTGCATTCCTGTTGTTTGAGTAGCTTACCGTGTAGTCGGCATTCTTCTTCAGGGTCGTTCCTGCATGAGTTACTTTGACTGACGGTATCTTCAGCTTGCCGCTGTAGGTGACATCAGCAA
This sequence comes from uncultured Eubacterium sp., assembly GCA_900551775.1. Taxonomy (GTDB): domain Bacteria; phylum Bacillota; class Clostridia; order Peptostreptococcales; family Anaerovoracaceae; genus Senimuribacter. The sequence continues at coordinate 1,458 of URXI01000191.1, forward strand.
CATTAGAAACCGTTGCGACGTCAGCAAGATTGGCTTTGCTGATGTTGAAAGATACTAACTTTGTATTGGAATACTTGCCTTTTCCCGTTACCATCGCATAGGCTGTACCTGCCAAAACATTCTTTATGTAATTCACTTTGTAGTCCGTCCCCTCGGTCAGGGTTGTCCCGTTGTACTTGACGGTAACTTTCGGATACTTCTTATTTTTGTTGTATTTAAAAGAAGTAGATCCTAATTTGATATCGGCGTTTTTGATGGAGGTTGTCCCCGATTTCGTCTCTTCGGCGTCGTTGTCGTAATACCAGAAGTTGCAGTCAACACGACCGCTGATTCCATTGACGCTGCCGCTGCTAGTATACTGCCAGAACTCATAGTCTCTGTTATATGAAGGATAGGTATTATACTGTGCAAACCAGACCTTGTATTTGTTTTCGATTAGAGACATGTTTAAATTAGAGTTCATCATGTTCAGATATGAGTAAAACATTGGCTCATATCCCGCGTCTTTGATAACTTTTAGAAATGCTAGAGAATTGGATGTTAGTGTTGCATTTCTAGTACTGGATGGCCATTTTTTGTATGCGGTACTCAGACGCCCGTCCATTTCGCAGTCATAGACTACAGGCATATCGAGGTCATATCCATCCAGCGCATTGACGACAAATTTTGCTTCTGATTGGGCCTCTTTCATAGTGGTAGCTTGAGAATAAAAATATACACCGACCATGACACCTGCTGCCTTTGCATTTTTCATATTGGTTTCAAACCAATCATCCATGTTCGGACGAAATGGATCTGCTTGCCATGTATGTCCGAGTCTGATTAAGGCAAAATCGATACCTTGCCGCTTGACATTTGCCCAGTTAATGCTTGCCTGGGCATAGGAGACGTCGATTCCGTCGATAACCATGCAATTGCTAAATTTACTTGCGTGGGTATAGGTATTCGAGTCTACCACGGCGTTGCTGCCGAAGGCAATGCTGCAGGTGATGAAAAGGGCTGCTAGAGTTGTAACGATTGTTAATATGATTCTTGTCTTTTTCATGATTTCTCTCCCAACTAGTAATTGCACTTTTTCCTCTTACATATCCTATGTTAACAATTAGGTGAAGAATTTGTCAACCTTACGACGATAAATTTCACATAGACTTCTTGAAAACTTCATAAAAGTGGTATATCATCTAAATAATATTATTCATTTAAGGAATTACGAATGCTAGGGTATGTGACGATAGAAAAAAATGAGTTGAAAGTGCGCGAATTCGATATGTATCAGGCATATTACTGCGGAATCTGCAAGTCCATCGCGAGACGGTTCGGACAGCTTCCCAGAATGACCCTGAGTTACGACGCTGTATTCCTCGCACTGGTTTTAGCAGGACTTTCAGAAGAAACGGACATCGTCCTGCAGGAACATTGTATCACTCACCATATTAAGAAAAAACCGGTAGTTTTTGGAAATGAAGCCCTGGATTATGCAGCAGACGTCATGGTCATTTTGGCTTATCACAAGTTCCTCGACGATTGGAAGGACGAGAAGAGCAAGATCGGGCTGATTGGAAAAAGCGCATTGGCAGGCGCTTATCGGAAATTGCAGGAATTTCATCCTGAGATTTGCCGAAAGATAGAAAACGCATTGACCAATCTCTCAGACCTGGAAAGGGAAAACTCCGGCAAGCTGGATTTGGTGGCAGATACCTTTGCTGATATCATGGAGACACTTTTCACTGGTTATGATCCCGCTGCAAATTCTGTACAAATTTTAGGGCAGCTGGGTCGTCAACTGGGTAAATGGATCTATACGATCGATGCTTTAGACGATTATGAGAAAGATATCGAGGCAGAACATTATAATCCTTTGATTTTTAGAGAAAATAAACTTGAGGGGATTGGAGATTTGCTATATAATTATCTTGCTGAGGTCAGCAATGCCTACGACCTCTTAGAAATCAAGAAAAACAAAGGAATCATAGATAATATTATATTTATAGGATTACGTGGACGAACAGATGTGATCCTAAGGGAAAGGACAGAATGGAATGAACAATCCGTATGAAGTATTGGGCGTAAAGCAGGGAGCTTCAGAAGCAGAAATTAAAGCAGCATACAAAGAATTAGTCAAGAAGTATCATCCAGATAAATATCAGAATAACCCGCTGGCAGACTTGGCAGAGGAGAAACTGCAAGAGGTAAACGAGGCCTATGATGCGCTTATGAAGAATCGCCCGACGAGAGGCGCTTATGGCAGCAGCACACAAGGCCGCAGCAGACAGACCGCAAGCAATGCCAGCAACTATTACGCTGTAAGGCAGGCATTGGACAGGAACGATCTTTCCGGCGCGGAACAGATGCTGCTCAATTCTCCAAACCGCGATGCAGAATGGTTCTTCCTCAGCGGAGTCCTCTCATACAAAAAAGGATGGATTGATGACGCCATGAGCAATGTGAGACAGGCTATGGACATGGATCCGAACAATTTTGAATATCAGCAGGTTTATCAGCAGATGAGAGGAGCAGGTGCTATGTACCGGGGCAGATCCAATGCCCAAGGATATGATCAGAACCGCAATAATGACTGTTGTTCTGACTGCTGCACGTTCTATCTCTGCACGAGCTGCATCTCACCTTGTTGGTAAAATCGAAAATCAAAACAGGACGTTTTCAGTAACGTCCTGTTTTTTGTTTTTGACTCAAATGATGTGAATGTAATTTTTCAGCTCTTTTTCCATCTCAACTCTGTGATGTTTGGTGTAAATGCCGGGGATGCCGCCAGTGTGGATCATGATTACGTTTTCGCCCGGCTGGATTCTGCCGGTTTTGACCATGTCTACGATACCGGCAAAGGTCTTTCCGGTATAGCAGGGGTCCAGAATGACGGCTTCTTTTCTGCCCATGTAATAAATTGCCTCGCGGACTTCTTTGACTGGGTTGTTGTATGCACCAAAGTGATAGTCTTCTGACAGATCAAAATCTTCGGCTTTGATGTCCAAGGAGAGGCCGTAGAATTCTTTCACACGCTTATAATAGGCTTCTGCCTTGGTCACGATGCCCTCTTCAAAAGGCATGATGCCGATGCCGGTAATATGGAGGGGCAGGTTTTCGTTCATGGCTGCGACCTGCAGGCCCATATAGGTTCCCATGCTGCCTACCGTAGTTACCACTCTGACATCTTCAAGCCCCATTTGGGCGGTCTGCTCAGCCAGTTCCACGGCGCAGTCATAATAGCCCAGGATACCCAGCTCATTGGAGCCGCCCATAGGGATGTAGTAGACTCTTTCGCCTTTTGCTTCCCACTCTTCGGTTACCTTCGCGACGGCATCATGCAGCTGCTGGCCCTCTGTATGTACGCCGTCGTCTTTTACCAGATAGACAGGACAGCCCATGATGCCGTCTAATAGAAGATTGGCGGACATCTCTCCCGGATAATCGCCCACTGCGACGATGGCAGCCTTAAGACCGTATTTAGCTGCGACAGCGCCGGTCAGCCTGCCGTGGTTGGTCTGCGGTCCGCCTACGGTCAGCAGCATGGTGGCGCCTTTGTCCATGGCATCCTTTGCCAGATATTCCAGTTTGCGCAGCTTGTTGCCGCCTGTTCCGAAGTTGGTCAGATCGTCCCTCTTCAGATAGAGATTGATCCCCAGCTGGTCAGAGATCCGGTTCATGCGATCCAGCCGCGTCGGCGTGTTTAAAAAAGATAATTTTTCATGTCCTAAAGTCATTTGTGCACCTCCTCGATTTTCCTATCATCAGTATAACATAAATGATATGTGATAAAAATGGCAATAATAGAAAGAACAATATGCAGGAGGCAGTTATGAAGAAAAAAAACTTTTTTGAGGGATGGTATTTCAAAGAACAGTGCAGGGAACTGACCATCGCGTTTATTCCGGAGGTGTCTTACGATGAAGAGGGGCGGCTTTCGGGCAGTCTGCAGATCGTTCTGCCAGACCGTTCTCACTATTACACCTATCAAAATCCCATCAACATGAATCTCAATCGCACCATGTTCATCGTCATGGAAAAAAACGTTTTTACGGATGCTTGTATCCATATTGATATAGAGGAGAAAGATTTGACGATCAAAGGCGACATTTACTTTGATAGGGAGAAAGGCAGAAAATTTAATGTCATGGGACCGCTTGCGGTTTTCCCCTTGCCTTGTAAACACGGAATTCTTTCTATGGAACAGCGGCTTTCCGGAACACTGGAAATAGACGGCAAAGTCTATGACTTTAACGGTGGCAAAGGTTACCTGGAAACTGATTCTGGGAAGTCTTTTCCGAGGAGATATATGTGGAGTCAATGCAACTGGTTTGGCGCTGCAGACTGCCAGATTGCTGTTGCCGCAGCGACCATCCCCCTGGGTCCCGTATCCATCATGGGGACTTTCGCCTGCATCAATTATGAGGGACAGAGATATAAGCTGGCGACTTATAAAGGAGCGGAAGTAGAGAAGATAGGGGAAAAGGGTTTTAAGATTACGCAGGGACCTTATATCTTTGAAGGCAGGCACCAGGGCGGAAATGCCATAGAGCTGAAAAGTCCGGAAATGGGCAGGATGGAGTCAGCTACACGGGAATACCTGGTCTGCAATATGGAGTACCGGCTTCGAAAAAGAGGTGTGGAGATTTTTTACGTCAGGAGCACCCGGGGATCTTATGAATTTCTGTGATTGCGGCTTGCGAAAAGCAAAAGAATGATGTAGGATATTTCTATCAAGAAGTAGCAGAAGGAGACGGAGCATGATAGGAGTCATCAGTGATGCAGCAGCGATTTTGCTTGGAGGAACCATCGGATTTCTGGCAAAGAAGATCATTCCGGAAAGCTGGAATGATATTATACTGAAGGGATTGGGGCTTTGCTCGATTTATATCGGCATTGCAGGAGCTTTGGAAGGCAACAATACACTGATTTTGATCATGGCAGTGGTTTTTGGGGCGATGATTGGGGAAGGCTTTCGAGTCGAACAGCGCTTCAACGGTTTTGCCGAAAAGCTGGAGAAGAAGTTCGACAGCCGGGGCGGCAAATCCAATTTTGCCCAGGGGTTTATCACCTCCAGCCTGATGATGTGCGTCGGGGCCATGTCCATCGTAGGCTCCCTGAACGCCGGACTGAAGGGAGACAATACACTGCTGTTCACCAAGACGGCAATGGACGGCGTGGGCGCCATCATGTTTGCGGCATCTCTTGGCATGGGCGTGATCTTTTCTTCCATCACGGTACTTCTCTTTGAAGGCACCATCGTGCTGCTGGCAGGGTTCGTGGCACCAGCTCTGACCGGTGATGTAATCAACATGATGACCTGCGTCGGTTCCCTGATCATTATCGCCATGGGGCTGAACCTGGTGGCGGATACGAAACTTCGGATCATGAACTACATGCCGGCGGTCTTTCTGCCTATCGCGTTCTGTCCGCTGTATACGTGGATTGTGGGGATGTTGTAGGGGTGAATTGAATTGGGAAAGGAGTGAATGAAATGGCGATACCTACGAATATCAAGACACTGCTATCAGGTGACGTAGTTGAATGGGCGAGAATAGAGTACAAGGAAACTTGGGATGCAGCAAGTTCGCTGAAGACCATCTGTGCCTTTGCAAACGATCTCGACAACTGGGGTGGGGGATATATCGTGATTGGTGTAGAAGAATCTGATGGGAAACCGGTGTTCCCGTTAAAGGGGGTACCCGCAGATAAGATCGATGCTTATCAGAAAAGTATTCTGTCAAAATGCAAGCTGATCAGACCAGCCTATGTGCCAATTGCAGAGGTTGTGGATTATGAGGATAAGAAATTTATCATCTTATGGTGTCCGGGCGGGGATAACAGACCATATTCTTCCCCTAAGACGATGTCAAAGGAAAGTAAAGAGCGCATCCATTACATCCGAAAGATGTCAAGTACTGTGGAGCCATCCGATGACGAAGAAAAGGATTTATTCCAATTGGCCAATCGAATTCCTTTTGACGATCGCATTAATCATCAGGCGGAGATGTCCGATCTCAATATTACATTGGTTCAAAACTATCTGAAAGAGGTCAATAGCTCCCTCTACGAAAAAGCAAAAACTGGAGATTTTGTTGAGGTTTGCAGTGATATGAATATTATCTGCAGGCTGCCGGAATATACGAAACCGAAGAACGTGGGTCTGATGTTCTTCTGTATGGAACCAGAAAAGTTTTTCCCATATACGCAAATCGATGTCGTGCAATTTCCAGATGGTCTGGGCGGCAATGACATTATAGAACAGACCTTCAAAGGCCCGATTCAGCAACAGCTCAGGGATGCGCTGCAATACATCAGGAATACGATGATTACGGAACGAATTGTGAAACATCCGGATCGTGCAGAAGCAGATCGGTTTTTCAATTATCCCTTTGCTGCAATAGAAGAAGCTTTATCCAATGCGGTATACCATCGTGGGTATGATGAACGTGAGCCCATTGAAGTCAGGGTTGAAACTGACAGGATAGAAATCGTCAGCTTTCCAGGGCCAGATCGTTCTGTAACCATAGAAGGATTGAAAAACTACCGTGTATCCAATCGCAGATATCGAAACCGAAGAATAGGAGATTTCTTAAAGGAGCTGCACCTGACAGAGGGGAGAAATACGGGTTTTAAGAAGATACTCGACGCATTGGAAGCCAATGGCTCGCCAAAACCAGAATTCGAGACTGATGATGCGCACAGTTATTTCATCTCACGGCTATTCATTCATGAAGGATTTTTACAAGATAAGCAAAAGAACGACGAAAAAAAGTGGCGAAAAAAAGTGGCGAAAAAAAGTGGCGAAAAAAAGGTAACGCCAAAAACTGTGGAGAAGTATGAAAAAATATTAGAGTTTATGCAGCCTGAGAC
>URXI01000192.1 GCA_900551775.1 uncultured Eubacterium sp.
ATTCGGATTATGAATATATTTCAATCCTCGCATCCCATGCGGGATGCGACATTACTTTAGATAACAATCTGGCTTTTGGAATCTATTTCAATCCTCGCATCCCATGCGGGATGCGACAGCAAATTAACGTCCATTTCCTAAAGAAATTTACATTAACTTGTATTATTTTTGGTTTACTCAAATAATACGCTCCATATATTTCCATATATGGAATTATCCTTACAACAATCCAGGTGCGAAAGACCCAGGGATTTCATGTTCACTTGCCTTTCGCACCTCGGTTATACCATCAAAACGCCTTCTGCTTTATAACTTTCTTTGGCTCCATAATGCTCCACTTTTGTCTCGTAATTGTTACCGAGATTATAAAGCCTGAGGCTATCCTGCGTCTCATCAATAATCGACAAGAGCTTGTCTTTCAGCAGTAACGCTTGTGATGCATCAAGTATGCACTCAAATACCGAATTCTGCACTCTTTGACCATAGTTCACACACTCTTTGGCGACTTTGCGCAGCCTTCTCTTCCCGGCGCCATCCTGCGTAGACACATCATACGTAATCAAGACTAACATAAAACGCCCTCCTTACTTCCACAAAAACGGCGGATAACTCTCCAAATCGCCTCGAATCGTTCTCGCCAGAAGCATCGCCTGCACATACGGCACCAGCCCCCACGGAATCTTTTCATTGAGAAACGGATGTGTGATGGTTTCCTTCTTACGCTGCTGCCACGCTGCGAAGAACTGCTTTCTCCCTTCATCACTTAGCAAGACTGCCCCAGATGGATATGAAATCATATCAGACTTTTCATATACCCAATAAAGCCATCATATTGTTTTTCATTCAATATTGGTAATTCAGACATTTCAATACCTAATTTTTCTATAAGAGAATTGCGTATGTTCACACTGCCTCTCTGCAGTTCAGTCGCAGTAACATACTTACCAGCTTTCACTTTAGCAGCAACTTCTGGATTGACGATCACAGTAATACGTTTTTCATCTTCTATCACATGATATCGCTCATCGACGTCTTTAAAATTTCTTTGCCTTTCAGCCTTGTATAGCGAGTCAGCAAAAGCGGAGGCTGCTGGATCAAGCTTATACTCATTTGCAAATGCTTCACTTATTGCCTCAGTAATCGCTTCCTTAGAAAGTAATCCCTCTTCAATTATTCGGTAAAATATCTGCTGCGTATTTCTTATCCAGGGATTACTCATAAAATGATCATCCGTAATACTAAATAGCGAAAGAAAACTGTCTTCATACTCATAGTTTCTGCCAACTCTCCCGCTTAACTGTATGTAACTTGCCAATGATCGCCATTCACAAAAGCCGTAGTGAAATGACAAATCCATACCACATTCTATAATACTGGTTGCAACTAGTATCCAATCTCCCGCCGCTTCATCAAGGGACAATCTATATTTGACCTCTTCAATTACTGATTCTCGATCCTCAGGAGACAAGGCTGTTGACAAATGTAAAACATCCTTCCCGCATTGCCTTAAATAATATGCAAAATAAGCGGCAGAATACACCGTGTTTAAAACTACCACTTTAGAACCACAATACTGGTTAATATGTTCTGCAAGCTTTTCTGCATTTTGAAAATGACTGATTCCTTTTTTACTCCGTATATCCAGCAAAATTCTATTCTCTTCAGCTCGATTCAGTTCTGCAATGACCTCATCAGGCAAAAGTGATTTTACTTCTACCTCTGACCGCTTTACTAACCAATGATTTTCCCAAAATTTAATCATTGTTCCTGAACAGAAGCAAACATGTCCTCCCCATTTGGTTGTAAAATCGCTTAGCCAGTTCCAGGATACCGGCCAAAGCTTCATCGGCAGCAGGCTGTGGCTTTCATCGAAGATAATCCCACTGCCCGCCAGCTGATGCAGCTTACGGAGCTTTGCAGGCCGACTGCTAGACAAAGTTTCAAAGAGTTGGACACTGGTCGTCACGATGATCGGAGCCTGCCAAGTCGTGGCTAAATGCTGCAGTTCATGACTTTCAAAATCCGCCTGATGATGGTGTTCAGCCACGATGGACTGCGGATTCTCACCGTCAAGAACTAATGCCTCACGAAGTACTTTCACAGTCTGAGATATGATGTTAGTGTATGGCAGCACAATAAATATATGTTTCAGGTCATAAGCCGATGCCACGTTCAGCATATGGGCCATGACAGCTGTTGTTTTGCCTGTACCAACCGGGCTGTCGCAATAAGTCACTGAATCTTTCACAGATGCTTGCAAACATGATTCAAACAACAATTTTCTTAAACGATTTTTTTCAACGTCGCCCCCCTGTTTTTGCAAATCTGCCGTATATGCCTTTAATCTATCAAGTCGCTCTTCCCACTTCGTGTCAATTCTGACAGATGATAAATTCGCTGCGTCTGAATAGTCAGCATCCACGAGGCAACTTAACAATATGCGCTGCTCCATCGCAGACAGCTTTTTGGAAGGACATGATTCAGGTATTGTTCCAACAACAGAGGTATGTAATTCTACATACCTCTGTAAGTTTTGTTCTGAATCTTCTAGCGTCACTTCATCCCCCGAGCGATATGGATTTGCGGACAACAATTCAGCAGGCAAATTAGGTAGCCCAGGATGATGGTGCGCATACACCAGCACCGCCTCCGGATTTTCGGACTGACACCCGAGCAAATATTTTACTCCAGCATCGCGATGATCGATAGGCAACGGCTGACGTTTTCCCTTTTGAGGTTTACGTAAGGCGTTTTGATTTTGATCAGCAAGCTTACCTAAGTCATGGGTCAGAGCGGCTCGCTCCAATATCCTATTATAATATTCTGCTCTTTCTGGATTGATAAATGGAGTAAGCCTCTTTAAGTTATCTATCGTCTTCTTTCGTACACCCTTTATATGCGCCTGATAGGTCTGCGCATTGGTTCCAGTTGTAGCGCTTCTCGCTAACGGTTCCATAACTCCTCCATTAAATCCACTACTGGTGAAGCTTTACCTTCTAGGGATTGATTGAGGCGTTCTATGCTCTCGAGCAATGCCCCTTCATCGTAGTCTTTCCACGAAGAAGCCGGACCTTCATTCTGCTCAAATCTCACGGGCGTCAAAGCCTCTAAGATTTTGAAATCGTTATACGTTCCCCTTGCACGATTATGCTCCACATAAAAAGCGTAGCGAAGGTCAACCTGAGAGCGGATATAGGAGGCGGTCTCCTTATATGCGTGTGGAATCAACCTGAGAAGCAGATCAATGTCCTTTTTTGTGCAATGCGTTTTCTGAGCCGCTGTTGCATTGATAAAAAACGGCATGGCGTATACGCCATAAGTTACGATTCTGTATGCCAGCGGCGCCATTCCTCTTGATTTGTTTTCCTCCACCGGAAGCACCTTTGTTGTCGTCATGCGTTCAACCTCGACAGGGTCTAGTGATACACCTAGCCCAAACTGCGCTACGCCTGATGCGATAAAGGATTGCGCTTTTTCCTCAAGGAAGGTTGTACCAAATACTCTTACATCCCAGTATTTTGCGACCAATTCCTCCGCCGTCAGGTTCTGCGCCTCTGCACGTTTCGTATTCTTGCTTTCCAGAATATCAAATCCTGTTTCAGGCAGATTGAGTTCTTCTGCAATCTCCTTCCATAATGACGAATTCTTTTCTTCGACCAGTTCTCTGATTTTGTGTTTGAAAGATACCGGGGATATTTCTCCTCTTCTATCTTGGCGAACGCGAGGGTCGCTATCACGGTCAGGATCGCCATTTGGGTTAGAATTTGTCACGTCAATCAGTAATAAACCTGTACCTCTATTGATAAAATCACTCATTTCTTTTCCTCCTGTGCATTATTCTGCATCTTTCTCATCTTTCCCTTCTATTTTTGCCAGATAGCCCAGCAGAACCTGTGCCTTCTCTTCCGGCGTAAAGCGTTCCGGTAAATTTCCTTCTGCAATACTTGCAGACACTTCTTCGAGCCTTTTTAGCGCCCATTTGGCATAGCCGCTTTTTTCTGTCGGCATAACCCTCGCCCATCCGATATAGATTTTCATTCTTTCTTCAAGCCGATTCATACCTTCAATTGGGTTTTCCGCGGCGACTAAGAACACATCGTTCCCCATCAATGTTGATGGTAAAGGGCTCTTTCTATTTCCGTCATTTCTCTCGTGGATGTGATACTCCTTGTGTAAAATATCTGCCAATTGAAGAAACTGGCCAACATTATACGCCACACTCTTCATATAATTCTCCTTTCTGATGTCCTTTAAATATAGCAGGATTGCCAGCATCGAGATGAACAGCGATGCCTGTCTAGCCCGAGTTTTTGACCTGTTCCCCGATGGTAAAGCGTAGGTTGCATTAAGGGCGCATCCGATATCGCTTAAAAACTGACCGCTTTTCTGCACTGTAATTTCCATTATTCTATCCAGCAATTGGTTCCAGTTTTCTGTACCTCGATTTCTTGGCATATACAGCCCATATATTTCTGAGATGGAAACAGCACTATGCTTGAGCATCTCCGAAACACCATTTCTTGTGTAATTGTATTTGAACAGCCTGCACATTTCATCGGGACCAGGGCAGATTTTCCCGTAAACCGTTACCGTGCCCTTTTGTTCTCCTGCTTTCTTTTTCTGCCAAAGCCTCAGTTCAACAGGCGGCCAATTTTTGAAGGCTGCGTCCCAAAGCTTTAAATTATCAACAAACAAATTTGCGCTCAAACGCTCCTCATAAGAAATCTGTTTACGGCCTGCATCAAGACTTTCAAGAATCAGTAGTTCCACCTGTGTGTTGGGATTTCCTTTCAGCACCTGCTCTATTCCACCGATTACTTGCTCACAGAGAACCTCGTAATATGAAGTTTTTTCTTCTCGATATTCATCGTTATCCTCATAATCCGATGGGGCACTGAGTACACTCGCCAAAAGTGCGTCATTTTTAGGATCGTCTTCCAAATATGCGATAAGCAGCTGCGGTTTATCACTGATGCAGCTTCCCATCAGCTTCCATGTTTTCCCCTCCCTATCCGCTGATGTCAAAAACGCCAACGTATCGTTCAGCTTGACAACTTCGTCCTGTCCCGCAGGAAAAGCATCCACACTGGTTAAGCCATATCGTGCTAAGCAAGGTATATCGGCTTTCTTTGAATACAGGTAGGTCAACCCCAGGATTGGCAGGTTTGGGTTGGGATACTTGCTTTCTATCCCTTTGGTCTCCCTTCCAGTCAAAGCGGACACTAGCAATGCTTCATCTCCTGCATCATCGCTATCTTCGGATTCATTGAGCAAAGCAATCAGGCTACTCTGTGTTTCCTTTGCACTGACCAGATTATCGAAACGGCTGACCTCGTAAATGTCATAATAGGTCATGCAGTTTGCTATATACTGTCCATTTTTTTCATTGCCAACAACTAGCGCTTTTATGTAGTTCAGGATGCCATCGTCATTGCATTCTGGCAGAATTTTACAGGTATACTCCAAAATTCCGCGGATGAAATCTCCTTGTCCACCCTGCCTGGGGAATACATGAATCAGTTGTTTCAGCGCCGCCAGAGATGGCTCCTCGGCCTTGGAAACAGCCTCTAATTTTTTTAGTGACCAATCCGAGATTACAATCTCCTTGCACTTCTCATTTACAGCTAAAAAGTTCAGCTGTAGGAGCGCCTCTCGCTTGTCCGAAATACTTGCCTTTTTCCACTGCGCATCATCAATCTTCTTGCTTTCTGTCCTTGCCAGCAAAGGATGTTGTACGCGTATCGCCGGAAAGCTGTTATGGTTGCCCTTAGAATGTTTCCATAGCACTGCCGTTTCTTTCTTTGTCAAAAATCGGAACCCACGGGCTTTGCCATTTTGATCGATCTCTATCACAAGGCATTCCGCCTTACCGACATTTTTGATGTCTGGATGTGTGGTCGATTGCAACAGACCGTGATGCGCCAAGTCTCTACTCGCTTCCAGTACTTCATTCAGCAAAGTACATCACCCCTTCCTTGATTTCTACATCTTGGATAAATTTTGGTTTTCTCTGCCCATCTGTAGGTCTGGTATACATCGTGGACAGCATGGATGGAATCACCAGGTTTATCGACTGCTCTGCCGAGGTACCGTCCCTGAGCGGGCCGAAATAAGACGGTGTGAATTCTTTCCAGCCTAGAAACGGTGTAGAAAACAGATATCCTTGCTCCAGTCTTCGCAAAAAAACCTCTTGCAGCTGATGCTGTGGGTTTTCACCCTGTTTGGGCATCTGGTATGCCAAAACAACACCGTACACCTTATAGCAGACGTTTTCGAGAATCGTTGCGAATAACTGGAAGTTAGACGTTCCCGATTTTTTCAGCGGGCCGCTGTAGTTGGTGGAATACTTCCTGTAGACGACAGGATTGCAAATTTCCACCCTCTGCGGCTCAAAGTAGGCCTGCTTGGACATCGTTACACACTCGAACATACTCTTGACCGCCGATTTGGTGGGAGCCGGATAAGATATCGGCGATGACCCCGTATCCGGTCTGGTGAACATGGCTGCCGGTCCTTCAATTTCAAAGGAGACCGGGTAGACCTTCTCCATCATACAATCACCTCTTTTCTCTTTATCTCATTGTAAGACTTTCAGATTATTTTGTCAACTATTTCCTATATATCTAATCAATTATTTCTGCTTCAAAAATGATAATGTCTTAAGTAAGCGAAAAGGGAAATGTCCCAATAGGGTTCACTCCGCAGAATGAATATAGTAAACTGTCTCTTCGGAAGTGGTTTGATGAGAAAGGTAGAACTGACAATGAATGAACAGAAAAAATATGAAGTGATCAAGAAACTAAAGGAAACAAGCGCAGGTCGGCAGCCGAACTGGGCTGCACGCTGAGGCACGTGAACCGCATGCTGAAAGACTACGAAGCGCATGGGAAGGCATTCTTCTCACACGGCAACAAGGGCAGAAAACCGACGTCTGCCCTCTCCGAGGAGAAATGGGAGCCATCCTGCTCCTTTACGACAACAAACATGACGGGGCAAACATCCGCCATTTCACAGAGCTGCTGAAAAAACATGAGGATATCCATATATCCGAAGGCACGGTCAGGAACCTGTTCCTTGCCCACGACAGGCTTTTCCCAAAAGCATGGAAAAGGTCCCCCTCACGGACGCCGTGTCCAGGAACTTCAGCACAGAGCAGGAGATTGTAACGTCAAAGAAGCCAAAGAAACAGAATATTCCGTCCATTAACCAGCCGTGGCGGAAGGATAACTTTATGAAACATGTCCATGCCACGGTCGGCAATGAAACAGCGTGGTCAGTCTGACTGCCCACGGAAAGCACCGGCAGAAGCCGGTGCTAATATTGAACTTTTTTAGGACATTTTCAAAACGCTTGACAAGACGGGTGAGAAGGGGAGGTACTGGGATTATGCGGAGAGGATGATAAGCGGGGTTCTTGAAAAATCACGGGACTGGAGTATTTTTGCGCAGAGAGAGCCAAAGATATTTGATACGTCCAGCGGCACCCAGAAGGTGCTGCACCAGATTGGAACATGCCGGAACATATTGAGCTAGGTGCAGCTCACAGGATGTTGGCCTCTTTGTCAATTAAAAAATCATCAACAACTTGACACTGTCTTTTAGTCAACAATTGTATTTTATCATTTTATATGTTATACTTTTAAAGGTTTTACCCAGTGGATTGAAATATTAGATATATGGGACTTTGCAAAACAGCATTGTTTATTTTATCATAAACTGCTGTTTTCCCTTTTTTGTAACTTCTATATTTTATCCAGATATTCCTTTCAGCAAAAGCGAGGTAATCTATGACTGACAAACAACAAAATGACTTTTTCTACGTATGCTCGCTCATCGAGTACACGGCGCGCAAAACGAACAACCGAAGAGGTGCGATTATAGATGCCCTTGGAAAAGACGGCGTGCTGAAGCAGCTGAAGGATGCAGAAGTCAACCACTGCCTCTCCTTCGAACAGGTCAGCGATGAAATTATAGAAATCTACGGCATCAAACCTGGTGATTTTGATACCATAACAAATTGCAAATATACGATCCCCGGTTTCATGGATATTGGCAGGCTCTACTCTATCATGATTGAGGACTGCGCAAAACCTGGTGAAGAAGTCAGCGAAATGATCAAAATCTTCAAGTCCTTTATCAGCGACGAGATTTCGAATTTCAAGACCGGCGTCTACTACCAAAACCCCGATTATTTGGAATGGTCTTATCGGGAAGGTCGGTTATTGGATTAAGCTACTACAAAGGGGCTGTCGCATTAACGAAGAAACGGCGTAAAGCATTGTTTTCTGGATACG
>URXI01000193.1 GCA_900551775.1 uncultured Eubacterium sp.
AAGCCACAAGACCTTCATCAAGGTCAACTGCGCATCTATTCCGGCAAACCTGTTGGAATCGGAGCTGTTCGGTTACGAGAAAGGCGCTTTCTCCGGTGCCAATACCAGCGGCAAGCAAGGGCTCTTCGAAATGGCCGACGGCGGCACCCTGCTCCTCGACGAGATCGGCGACATGTCCATGGATCTGCAGGTAAAGCTGCTGCGCGCCATTCAGACCAAAGAAATCACAAGGGTCGGCGGCACCAAGCCGATACATCTTGACATTCGATTCATCGCCGCTACCAACAGCGACCTGAAGAAAAAAATCGCAGACGGCACCTTCCGCCAGGATCTGTATTACCGGCTCAATGTGATTCCCATCTGTATTCCGCCGCTCCGGGAACGGCTCAACGATCTGGACGAGCTCTGCGCCCACTTTGTCGATGAATATACAAAAAAGCACCATCGGGACTTCGTCCTCACCCAGGATCAGCTTTCCATCATGAAGCAGTATACCTGGCCCGGCAACATCAGGGAATTGGAAAACGTCATCGAGTATCTGACCATCTGCGCTTCGGGAACGAAAGAAGTGGCTGACGAAATGTTGAAGGGGCTTCTCGATATCTCCCAGGGAGATGAAGGCGCAATTGCAAGCGGCACCCTCTCCCAGTCCCTGGAGAATTACGAAAAGGCTTTGATCGAATCTGTGCTGCGGGACTCTACCAGTCTGCGGGATGCCGGCGCAAAGCTGGGTGTCAACGCCTCGACCATATCGAGAAAAATCAAACAGTACGGCATCGATTATCCAGGTGCTGTAAAATGATAATAGAAAAAAACAGGGCCGAAATCCATAGGACGGGATTTCAACCCTGTTTCTTTCTATTATGTAATTATGCCATCTCGATGATCACTGCGGTTCCCATGCCGCCTCCGGCGCACAAGGTGGCCAGGCCGTATTTCTGACCGCGCCGAGCCAGCTCGTACATCATGGTGATGACAAGCCTTGCGCCAGTGGCACCTACTGGATGACCCAGGGAGATCCCGCTGCCGTTGACATTGAGCTTGTCGTCAGGAATACCCAGCTCCTTCTGACAGGCGATGCACTGTGCTGCAAAGGCCTCGTTGATTTCAAAGAGGTCGATGTCCCCGATATCCAATTCGGCTTTCTCCAAAGCCTTCTTGGAAGCGCTGATGGGTCCGATTCCCATATAATCCGGAGAAACACCGGTGGTGGCAACCCCTTTGATGCGAGCCAGAATAGGAACGCCCAGCTCCTTTGCCTTTTCCTCGTCCATCAAAATCACACCAGATGCTGCGTCGTTCATGCCGGATGCATTGCCGGCAGTGACGCTGCCGCCCTCCTTGAAAGAAGCCTTCAGCTTTGCCAGTGCTTCGTAACTGGCATCGCGGCGCGGATACTCGTCGGTATCGAAGACCGCCTCGCCTTTGCGGCTCTTTACTGTAATCGGAATGATCTCTTCTTTAAATCTGCCTGCGTCGATTGCATCCACTGCTCTTTGCTGAGAACGCAGGGAATAGCGATCCATCTCTTCGCGAGTGACGCCGTACTTTTCGGCGACATTCTCCGCTGTAATGCCCATAGCGGGGCCGACGCCCAGGTTGGTCAGGGAGTCCCACATGGAGTCTCTCAGTTCCATGTGGCCGAATTTCTGTCCATAGCGGGCGTTGAATACCATGTGCGGCGCTGTGCTCATGCTGTCTGCGCCGCCAGCCATCAGGCAGTCCGCTTCTCCTGCTTTGATCTGATAATAGGCGAACTGGATGGACGACATGGACGAAGTACAGTTTCTATGGATGGTGATGCCGGGTACACTGTCCGGCAAGCCTGCCTTTACCGCCGCAACTCTGGCGATGTTATTTTCTTTGTAAGTTCTCTGATAGTTGCATCCCCAGATGACATCCTCAATCAGCGCCGGGTCAATGCCCGCCCGCTTTACCAGATTCTGCATCACAGGAATGGATAGATCCAGAGATGTGATCGTCTTAAATTGACCGCCGATGGTGCCGATGGGTGTGCGGCACCCGGCGACGATGACTACGTTTCTCATAGCTGCCCCCTTTCCTTAAGCGCCTTGCTCCAGCACTTCTTCTTCCTTCTTGTAATCCAGATTGTATTTTCTCGTATTCAATACGGAGATCAGTACGAAGTTGACGACCAGCAAAGCGATGAATACCACATAGGCTCCTCTCAGGCTTCCCGTCCACTCAAGAGCCTTCGAGTTGACGATATAGTTGAGCATCAGTACGATTTCCATGATCGGGAAGTAGATGGAGTATACTAAGTCAAAGTTGTGTCTGCCGAATACCGATGCAGGCAGGGACGTCATGAAGTTTGCAGCAGCGCCGATGGCGATGCCTACCATGGCTACGCAGATGTATCCGCCGATGGCGTTATTCATGACCACATTGATTGCAAGTGCTGCAGCGTACCAGACCAGATAACCTTTGATCGCCGTCTTGACACCCAATTTCTGGTCGATGAAACCGAAACCGAAGGATCCGGCCAGACCGACTAATGCGCAGACGGTCATCAGGGAAACGGCCTTGCCTTGCGAAAAACCGAATTCCATATTTCTCGGAACCATCTGGCTCATAACGCCAGTGGTTACCAGCTGATTGATGCCCACGATGAGGGCTACCAGCCACATCTCCTTGGTCTTCAGAAGAGATGCTACCGTCCAGCGGCTCTTGGCCTCAGACAGATCTACGTATTCTTTTCCGTAGACTTCCTTTGATACGTTGTCAGGATAAATGTTCAGTTCCTGCGGCGTATTTCTGATGATGAAATAGGCGCCGATACCGATGACGATGGCTGCAATGCCTGTCACCGTCATGCCCTTTGCCATACCCATGGCACCGATCAAAGCTGCGATCAGCGGTACGTACAGCGCGCTGCCCAGGTTGTGGCCCATGGTCGTATAGCCGTTTGCCAGTCCTTTTTTCTTCGGGAACCACTGGGTAACCAGGTTGCCGCCGCCGATATAGGCTGCGCCGTTGATGAATACGGTGACCAGTGTCAGGCCGATGAAGTAGGATGCGATGGTGTCTGCATTTCCATAGAAAATGTAAGAGACACCTGCCAGTACCAGACAGATGGAAGAAAGCATTCTTCCGCCGATCTTGGTACAGATTCTGCCGATGACAAAGTAGGCGATAACGCCGATGAATCCGGCCCACATGGCCAGTTCCAGAAGCTTGGCGTGGAGTGCATTTTGATCAGCAAAGCCTAATTTCTCCCAGTTCGCGCCTGCGAAGACGTCGATGACGATGTTCTGTCCGTCGATGGAAAAACCGATGAGGAACCAGAACATGATCATGCTGTAGAATATGATCATCCATCCTTTCCCAAAGTTGGACTTGGTGTTTTCAGATTGAAGTTTTGTTGTTTTATCTGCCATGTTTATTTCTCCTTAATTAAATCTCTCATCTGCCGCGCACATGACCATCTCGTCCCAGGTCCGAAACTGCGTGCTTTCGATGACGAAGTTGTTGAATACTGTTTCAGGATAGACCATGTAGTCCCCGCCCCAGTTGACCATGACGGCGCTGGAGTAGCGGAAATACTCGAAATTTTCAAAGTTGGTATGTTTCTGCATGAACTCGTCGGTGAAGACCATATCCAGCAGATTCCAGAATTCTTTACCTGCTTTGAGACTGATATACCCGTCCATTATTTTGCCTCCGGATTTTCCTTTTTGTATTCTTCAAATTTTTCAAATACGTAGTCGCGCCAAACCTGTGCGTCACGCGCCATGCACGGACGAATAATTTCATCTTCCTGGTCGCCGGTTCCGTCAATGGTTTCATGTCTCTGAATGGTCAGATAGAGCGCCGGCTCATTTGGAGGGCACCCCAGGATGTGATAAGCACCCGGATGCTCTTTCAGGTATTTTTTCGTACAGTTTCCGTGGAGTACGATCTTCTCGTCCGGAATCTCAGCCGGAATTTCGTTGAGTCCGCCGATGACTACGGTCATACCGGCATTCTCCTCGTAAGCATCCACCGCCTTCAACTCTTCCATGTTGATGGCTAGCAGAGCCTGGCAGCTGGAGCAGCCGCCCTTACATCTTACATCGTATTCCGGCCATCTGGTGCTCATGTCGCCGATGTACGGAATCCACATCTTCATGAAACAGTCTTTGATGGAATCGCCGACAACGTCGATCTGATCCATATCGTAATTTCCAAGTCCCGTTTCTTCGGCAACCTTGAAATAGTCCACCCCTGCCGTATCGATGCCCGTTACTTCGCAGGCGACTCTGTCGATGGCTACAGGGTCTTTTGATCCCAAAATCATATGGGTGTCGATAGGAACCGGCATGTGCGGGCTATATCCCGATGCTGCGCGGTGTGCGTCCATGATGTTGATATCCGCCCGGCATACAGACCAGACGTCCATCATCGCCATAGTCAGGTTCTGTTTGTGCATATCCATATGTACCTTGTCCTGCACCACGCCTTTGATGTTCTTCAGTGCGCCGGAGAAAACCATAGACGCATGGGCCTTCAGAATTGGCAGATTGATCAGATGATCGGCTTCCAGCAGGAATCTCGGCAGCTTCACTGCGCTGATATTTGATCGATAACCGCGAACTGCGACTTTGACCAAATCCTTGTCACGCTTGATGTCTCTCATCTCTACATTTTCTTCTTCGCACACTGCCTGAATGCCGCTCACCTTGAGGCATTCGAGGGTGTCACAACCGATTGCTGCAGCTTCGGCTACGATAATCTTCGCAGGTTCTGCTTTTTTTACCTCGCGAATCACCGCTCTTACCACTTCCGGATTGGTGCACACCGAAGTCTCCGGCGGTTCCGCATGGCCTGCATTGGGCTTCAGCACTACCGTCGTGCCCTTGCGGATGACGTTTGTAACGCCGCCCATCAGATCAAATACTCTCGTGACATTTGCCTGAATGTCGTCACTCTTTGCCAGAGCGACCAAAGATTTTGCTTTACTCATATTTCTCCTCCTAATGGTTCTGGTCCCAATTCGTGCAACGAATTGTTGGACAGACCTTATGCTTTAAATCCCCAAGAGAGCGAGCACAATGTGCGATGCTCGATTGGATGGATTTTGTCGTAAAATGATTAGTGATCACTTAATTTATAATGACGCACCTATTCAAAGCAAGGATCATGCCAAAGCAGAAACCTTTGCAGATGCGAGAATTTTGACAGAAAAATAACAATTTTGTTGCAACGGGCAGGTCTGTTGTTGCACTCACGCAACAAATCCTCTTAAAATTGCCTCCACATCCTTTTCTGTCAGTTTCGCAAAGGTGCCTCCCGGCATTCCGGCGGCATCTGCCAGTTCTTCTATGGTGTAATCACCTCTCGGAATCGTCAGAGGAAGGCCGATCTCTGTAATAAATTTTTTCATTTCGTCAATCCCCCTGTCAATGACCTCGTCCCAGCTGCTGCCTGTAATACCCCAGACCTTTTCGAAAAAGCGGCAAAATCGCTCCGGTGCCGCGCAGCTCATCCGCTGGCACCAGGCTGGCAGAATCATAGCCAGCGCGCTGCCGTGGGGGATCCCGTACTTCTCTGTCACAACGTGGGAAATCTCATGGCAGGCAAAATCCCCGCCGGGACCCAGCATATCGTTGTGAGCCATTGATGCCGCAAACATCAGCTCGCCGCGCAGCTGCAGATTCTGTGGATCCGCCAAAACCTTTGGTAAGACTTGGATTACAGTCCGCATCAGGCTCACTGTCATTCCATCTAAAAGCTGGCTATCCCTCGTCAGATCGAAGTAACGCTCAAAGGCGTGGGAAAAAATATCAAAGCCGCCGCTGGCTGTCTGAAACCTGCTGATTGTCACCGTCAGCTGCGGATTCAAAAGGGCAAACTTTGGCCTCGTTCCTTTGAACGGCCTGGCAATTTTTCTACCTGTCACAGGGTCGCTGATTACTGACATGTCGTTGCATTCGCTGGCAGAAGCCGGCATTGTCACGACAGCCCCGATGGGCAGATATTTCTCTGGCACCATCTTCGGATTCTCATAAAGCTCCAATACCGCCATACCCGCTTCTCGCTGAAACCGCCTTTGCCGTGTCGATGACGCTGCCGCCGCCTACAGCAAGAATCCCGTCGATCTCTTCTTTCCCAGCGATTTCGATGGTCCGCTCAATAAAATCAATCTCCGCATTGGGTTTCCCCCCGCCGCGGCAGGCCACTGTGCAGCCGGCTTCCTCCAGGCTTGTGACCAGGCGCTGCCCCAAGCCCTCTTTAAAGATGCGATTGCTTCCATATACCATGAGGATTTTTCTGCCGTACTGCCTCATCAGCTCGCCAGCTTTGTCCTCCACATTCTCCCCAAAATAGAGTTCCGTGGAAATGTTCATATTGAAATTATACATTTTTATTACCTCCGTTGGTAATAAAAGCAAAATTTGTGCCATGAAAAAACACACCGACATCAATCGTCCGTGTGTTCTTCTCTGATTTTCATCAATTCTTCTATGAATTTTTCGCTTTCGTTGATCCAGGGGCTGTGACCGGAGTGTTCGAACCAGACGATCTTTTTCTCCGGCGCCGCAAGGAGCTCATAGTACTCTTCAGCCAAAGCCAGGGGTGCATTGAGGTCGTGTTTTCCCAGGAAAAAATAGACGGGAACGTTCACTTTTCGATAATCTTTCCGCAGGTTGACATCGTACAGCTGGGGATAGACGTGATTAAAAGTATTGAGAATGCCCCTGAGGTAATTGATCTTGTCCCACAGCCCGTATTCCTCAGAACCGATGTCCCGCATGGTCTGAAAGCCGTTTTGGTGAATTTCCTCGTTCTGCCCCATGACTTTGTTCAAATATTGAAGGTAGACGGCGCTCTTTCGGGTCACATCCATTCCGTAATACGGCGGTCTCCCGTTGACCTTCAGCCGCTCTGCGGTTTTGCTGTCTCCTGCCTCTTCGGCAAGGCGCAGGGCCTTCTGATAGTCGATGACTTCCGTTTGTCTAAAGTCCACCATCTGACCAGTGCCGACCAAAGCCGCGTACATCTCCGGGGCTCTGTCGATCAAAAATATTCCCAGGGCGCTGCCCCAGGATTCTCCGACCAGATAAATTTTTTCCTGATCAAAACGCGCTCTGAGGTAGTTTGTCAAAGCATATCCGTCTTCCACGTAAACCTCCGGCGTGATATCCTCGATGTCCATGGCATGGTAGGATTTTGCTGCGCCTGGCTGATCCCAGACGACCACCGTGAAGTGCTTTTCAAGTGCCCCCAGCTCGTGGCGCACGGCAGCCATCTGAGAACCGCCCGGTCCGCCTGCAAGAAAGAGAAGCACGGGATTGTTCCTGTCTTCGCCCCTGATGCTGATCCATTCTTCTCTACCGTTCAAATTGACCGCAGTGAGCTCGGCGATCTTTTCCTTCCCCTCACCCTTGGATATGTCCGGCGTCGCCGCGGTCTGCTGCGACCAGAAGACCAGGCCTCCGCCCAAGAGGCAGAGGAGACCAAAGAGCATCAGGCTCTTCTTCAGCGTCCTTCCTGTTCTGCCGACTTCCTTTCTCCGTTGTCTCTTTACAGCAAAGCGGATTGCCGAAATCACCGCCGTCAGGAGGCAGATCACTCCAGCCAGGCAGATGATGCCAAAAAATAGAACCTCTGTCATAAGCTCTCCTTTCTTTTTTGACCAATGGTCAACTCGTTGCCACAAAGGATAACACATTTTTGACCACTAGTCAAGTCTTTGTGCCTGTGTTATACTTTGATCAAAGAGGTGAAAAATGAAAGACAAGAAAGAGCAGATTTTAGATGCCATGGAAGCTCTGTGCAAAGAAGGCAAGGGCGGCAGCGCGTCGGTCAGCGAAATTGCCAAAAAGGCTGGCATCGCCAAGGGCGGCATATACTATTATTTTCGTTCCAAAGAAGAGGTTCTCGACGCTCTGGTCAGGCGGCACTATGGCGCGGCCATTGCAGATTGCCGTCTTTATCTCGAGAAGCAGCAGGCAGATGCCCTCACTAAGCTGGCCGCATTCCTAGAGTTCTATCAAAGCCGGGTGAACCAGGCGCCTTTTGACGCTTATCTGCATCTGCCGCAAAACGCCGCCATCCACCAGAAATCGCTGTCAGAAATTCTTCTATCGCTGACGCCTTTGATTGCAGGACTGCTTCAGCAAGGCGTGGAGGAAGGCATCTTTTGCTGTGAGCATCCGGAAGCATACGCCCAGATCCTCCTTTCCGTCTTCACATTTTTATTAGATCCCGGAATCTTCCACTGGACAGCGGCCCAGCGGCTGGCAAAGCT
>URXI01000194.1 GCA_900551775.1 uncultured Eubacterium sp.
AGGCGAAAGACTCGTCAATACTTCTTTTTCCATTTTGTAAAAATGGAGCGGACAACGGGAATCGAACCCGCCTCCTCAGCTTGGGAAGCTGATATTCTACCAATGAACTATGTCCGCGCTTCAACATAGAATATAATATCACAAACCCTAAGGTGTTTTCAAGATGATTTTATTTGACAAGGCATTTTTCTTGTAATAATCGCTTTTCTGACTCACTGATTCCTAAACGATTCGTAAAAAATGTCGCAATAGATCCATTCTGTTCTTCGATGGCGTCAAAGGCTGACTGAAGGTATTTTTCGTCAGCGAGAAAAACTTTACGAACCATCTGTGCTTTTTCATTATTTCCCGTCTTCTGCAGCACCATGTTCATAGCGGCATCAGCTCTCTGTGCTGCCGTTTGATTTGTCATCAGATAATCTTCAAAGATCGTCTCACGATCAACGTCCAGTAATGATAAAACTAAAGCAGACAGAATGCCGCAGCGATCCTTGCCTTCTGTGCAATGCCAGAGAACGGCGCCGTCGCTGCAGCGGACAATTGTTTTGAGCGCCTTTGACAACTGACCTATAGAAAAATCATCGGTTACAATTTCTCTGTAAAGCTGACACATATCAGGCAAAGTCCATTTTTCGGTGTTTTCGTCCGTAGAAGTCCCGTGGGTAATGCCGACAGTTTCCTCTTCGATTAGAGGAACCCAGACTGACACTACTCCCTCTATTTCCCGATCCGGCTTATCCTTTATTTCTGTTTTCGTGCGCAGGTCGATGACCTTTGATAAATGGCGTTCTTTTGTTAATACTGAAATATCCGCGTCGGTCAGGGTGTGAAGATGTCTGCTGCGTAAGAGCTTTCCCGGTCGTATCGGGCACCCTTCTTTATTCACGGTATTTGCGAAGTCTCTGATGTTGTCCGTTCCTTCTAAAATAATTTTTTCCATCAATTCACCTTTCTGAGATTATGAAGTCTGCAATTTTTTGAGAACTTTGTTCTTCGCCGCCGAAACGAAGGATACTACCGCTGAGAAGCAGCATCGTAATTTTTTGATAGATTTCCCGAATGGCGGCAATGGGACATTGGTATGCAATGATCTGCAGTCAGACACTGTAAATCGTTGTCATGACAGAGCGCTTCCCTTCTTTGTTTTCTAAGGCATATGCTAGGGACTCTAACGATTTCTCTGAACAATGGGGTAATGTGTAGGCAAGGACTGCTTCAGAAGTACAAGCCAGAAATTGCATCGCCTCTAAAAAAGTCTTCAGATGCTCGTCTATCATCAAACTTTTAAACTCTTCTAGTACGGATAGATTGCCGGCAGATTGCACTTTTGTGCCGATACCATTCAGTGTTTTTGTGATTCCCGATTTATTCAGGAGATTGACGGCGCGGCGGATTGTAATTTCTGAAACGGTACACTTCTGCCAGCGCTGCTTTATTGGGCAGCTTTGATCCTACGGGGAATTTACCTTCATTGATTTTGCACACCAGGTTAATGGCAATGAGATCGCAATATTTTTTTCTGCCTTTAAGAGGCTCCCAGATAAAGTTTTCTTGCGCTTCTTCACAAGAGGCATCTGTTTGCAGTTGATCCAAATTCGCCATGATGTCTTGAAAAAAGATGTCTTGAAAAAAGCGGTATTTTAAATCGCTGAGCCTTTGCTTTGCTGCATCGTAATGACTTTGCCGGCTCTTCTAAACATCAAGAAGCGACTCCGTAAGCGACTCTAAAAAAGCTTTATAGGCAGTCTTACCTTTTTCTTTCGCCAATATATCGAGAAAAGAACTCTCCAAAAAAGCACCGATATCGTAATAGAGATTCAATACTGTTTGATTTCCCAAGGCACGAAGCGCCTGATCAAACAAGTGATAAAGCCGTTTTCCCTGATTTTCGTAAATCAAATGAGCAGAATCTTTGTCAATAACACAAAATCCCTGAAAGCAAATGGACGGAGACAGCAGTTCCAGCGCTCTGCTTAAATCTAGTAACGCTGGCAGACGGTTTCGAAACGTAGCACTTTCTAAATAGTTCTCATGAGGCCTGCCTAATACGATGGTTTCTTTCCCGCGGCAGAGTTTGATGAGTCCGTCCCGTTCAACGGTACCTTCATTATACCACGATTATGCTTTTACAACTAGAATGAAAAAAGCCGACTGCAAAATGCAATCGACTTTTTCTGGTGCGGCTGACTGGACTTGAACCAGCACGGTGTTACCCACACGGCCCTCAACCGTGCGCGTCTGCCATTCCGCCACAGCCGCATATCATCGCGGCCTAATAATTTCTGACCGCGAAAATTATTATACACTAAGGAACAAATTTTGTAAACACCTAATTGAAATTTTTTTTATTCCTTTTCTTTTTCTTCTGTCACCACGACTTTTTCCCACTGCCAAGTATTGCATCCCCGGTACATATCAAAAAAAGTGGGGATTTCTGTACTGGTGAACCGTTTTACTGTAATAAATGAGTAGGTTTTGTAACATAGACCATAGTATGGCAGATCTTCCTGCAATAGTGCTTTCAATTTTTCATAGGTTTCTTTTTGTTGTTTTGCCGAAACACACGTCTCCAATGCTCTTACATTATTGAGAACCTGGTCATTTTTGTATCCCAAATAATTGCTTCTGCTGAACAAGGATCTCAGATCATATTTTTTGTCAAATTGATAACCGCCAAGATAAAGATCAAAATCTCCGCTGCGCACTTCACTGCGATAAACTGACCAGGAAACCTTTTCCACTGAAGTTTTAATTCCAATCTGGCTCAAAGCCTCTGAAATACTGGATGCTGTGTCACTGCGGCTGCCATCATTGCTGTTGACCAAAATCGTCAGTTTAAAATCACGTCCTTTGCTGTCTTCTAGTATACCGTCTTCATTTGTGTCTTTAAACCCAGCCTTTTTTAAAAGTTCTGAAGCCCCTTTTTGGTCTTGCTGATATGGGTCTCCTTTGTTCTCTGTACCTAAAAAGCCCGGAAAATAGATAGAATCAGATGTTACGCCGCTGCCGCCGTAATTATCCTGAATCAGGCCTTCTGTGTCAATTGCCAAAGCAATGGCTTGTCTTACCTCTTTTTTTGCAAGGTACTTGTTGTCAAAGTTAAATCCCAAGTATTCAAGTTCACTAGAAGGAATTTGTGTAACGTTGAGTTTCTTGTCCTCTGCATCAGAGTCAGCGTCCTGTGCGGTGCTGACATAGGCTGTGATAGAGTCAGTCGTCATAAGTCCTGTGGTTTTTGTCTTATCTTGGATGACTTTAAATTGAATCTTGTTTTCTGGTGCGCCTCCATAATAATATTGATTTGGCTTCAATTTTAAGAATTTCATGCTGTCATAGCTGCCGTAGGCATACGGACCACTGCCCGCCGCCTTATTGCTGGAAGGGTCAAAACTTCTGCTGGATACAATTGGAAATACCAGATTATCGAGAGCCGCATCGCTTGAATTTTCAAAAGTGATTGTCAGACTGTAGCTGCCAGAGGTTTTGACAGAATCAATCTTAGATGCATATTCGTAATATGGGCTTTCCTCGCCAATTCTCAGTATCTGGCTTACGGTATAGCGAATATCTTCTGCTGTCACATTTGAGCCATCGCTGAATTTCGCATTTTCCCTCAATTTGATAGATACGCTGCCGCTGCTGGAATTTGCTGTATAGGAGGATACCAGGTCAGGCTCGATATTCAAATGATCGTCAAGTCTGAACAAACTGCTGAACATCAGCTGCGAGATATAGTATACATCTCGATCCTCAGATGATAACGGATTCAGTGATTTAACAGGATCCATCGCAAAATAAATTGTGTTCATGGGTTCGTAGGTGCGTTTTTCTGTTTCTTCTGCACTTGTCTTTACGTCACCCTTGACAATGGCGATCGTTGAAATGACCCCGGCCAGCACAACGACAGCAATGATAATCGCGATAACGTGTTCATGTAAAAAATCTAATACTCGATATGCTCTATTCCCTTTATTTTTCAACATACTTCTTCAGTAAATACTCTATCTGCCGGTAGAGTTCTTCCTTTCCTTTTGAATTGTCTATGACTTCCTGTGCAAGCTTCCTTTTTTCTTCACTACCCATCTGGTTTTGGATCCTGGCCGCGACTTCTTTTCTGGAAACACCGTCTCTGTCCATTACTCTCGCAATTCTAATTTCTGTGTCAGCATCTATCAGCCAGACGAAATCAGTCAGCTTGTCAGCACCAGTTTCAAATAGCAACGGTGCATCGACAAAGATGATATCATATTTTCCTTCTGCGCGTAAATCATCTATTTGTTGTTTTATGATATTGACCACTTCCGTCGTCGTAATCTGTTCTAACTGCCCCTTTTTCTCCTCATCAGAAAATACAATGGTTCCAAGCTTTCTGCGATTGAGGCTTCCGTCCTCATGCAAGACTACTGTCCCAAAGCAGTGAACGATTTTTTTTAGGGCGGCAGTGCCTTTTTCTGTGATTTGCCGAGCTATGGCATCGGCATCGATGACGACATAACCCCTTGTTCTCAGAAGATCAGTTACAGTAGACTTACCTGCCCCGATTCCACCTGTCAATCCTATTACTTTCATCTTGTCTCCTCGTTTGGATAACCATTACTTCAAATCATACCAGGTATCACCTTGGTTCAGATCGCTTTCCAGCTTTACTTTCAGATCCATAGCCCCTTCCATGTTTCTCACCAGAAGTTCTTCAATTTCGACCATCTCGTCCTTATGGGTCCTGATAATCAGCTCATCGTGAACCTGTAAAATCAATTTTGATTTATAATTTTTCTCTTTTAACTCGCGATAAACTTTGATCATGGCGAGTTTGATAATATCCGCTGCACTGCCCTGAATCGGCGAATTCATCGCCAGGCGTTCCCCTAACTGACGCGTCATATAGTTAGACGAATTGATCTCATGGATATATCGCTTACGGCCCATGATGGTTTCAGAATAGCCGTTCGCCTTGCAGTTTGCAACTTGCTCGTCCATGTAGTTTTTTACTGCAATGTGTTTATCGAAATAATCTTTGATATATTTTTCTGCCTCTTTGCGGGTAATCTGCAGTTCCTCAGATAAACCAAAGCCGCTCATCCCATAGATGACGCCGAAGTTAACGGCTTTTGCTCTGCTTCTGTCAAGCGGTGTCACAGCATCATAATCGAGATTGAAAACTCTGGCAGCCGTATTTCGATGAATATCATCTCCATTGTTAAATGCCTCGATCAAATTCTCATCGCCTGACAGATGAGCCAGGATTCTCAGTTCTATCTGCGAATAATCGGCTCCCACAAGGGTACAGTTTTCACATCCCGGAACAAAAGACTTGCGAAGCTGCCTTCCCAGATCCTGTCTGATAGGGATATTCTGCAGGTTAGGTTCTGTACAACTGATTCGCCCTGTCGCAGTGACGGTCTGCTGTAGGTGTGCTCTGATCTTTCCGTCTTTTCCAATCAGCGGTTTGAGCCCTTCTACATAGGTGCTGTTCAATTTGGTCAAAGTTCTGTACTGCAATACCATGTCCACAATGGGATGCTTGTCACGAATTTTCTCTAAAATATCGGCGCTGGTACTATATCCCCGCTTTGTCTTTTTGCCGGCGGGCAGTTCCAGTCTTTCGAAGAGGATTTCGCCCAGCTGCGCTGGAGAATTAATGTTGAATTCAATACCTGCGAGAGCGTAAATACTTTTTTCCAGTTTAACGATTTCTTCTTTCAAGACGAGTCCGAAGTTCTCTAATGTTTCTTTATCTACGCTGAAGCCTTCCACTTCCATTGAAGCCAGCACTTCAATCAAAGGCAGTTCCACCTGCCGAAAGACTTTTTCCAAGCCATTGTCAGTAAGAATTCTTTTCTGGAGCTGCATCAATCTTTTGACAGCAACACACCAGTCAAAGCCGTAATCGATATATTTTGAAGTGCTGCCGCCCAGAAGATCAATTTGACCGCTTTCCTCCATAAATTCTTTTTCGTCTTTCAGTTCATAATGCAGGTTTTCAAAGGCCAAAGTCTTCATGTTATAATTAGACTTTGTCGGATCGATGACATATTGCGCGATAGCCGTATCGAATTCTGTATCAGGAGAAGTAAATCCTTTATACATCAAGGCGTAGTAATCTTTAATCAGATCGTGACCAATGATAGAAAATCGTTTCTCATTGAGAATTTTTATCATTTCGCCTAGGATGTCCGCCACATCAAAGTTTACGTAATAGTAATTATCATCCACTAAAAAAGCTGCGCCAAAAACCGTCGGATCATCGATATGGCTGTTATCACTGAATACTTTCAGAATGAGCGGGGTTCCCTCTTTCAGTTCCTTGAGGAAAAACAAACCTTTTGCATCACAGATTTCCGTCTTGCTATACTCTACGTCACTGTCTTCAAAATCCATAGACATCTCAGGATTATCTTCGATATGAAGCCGTTTGAGAAAACTATTGAATTCCAATTTTACGTAAAGATTGATCAAGGCATTATAATCAGGCTGCATCACTTTATATTTTTCTATTTCGATATCCAAAGGCACGTATTGATTGATGGTTGCCAGTCTTCTGCTCATTGCAGCAAGCTGTGCATTCTCCTCAACCTTTGTCCGAAGTTTCGCATTGCTGATTTGGTCAGTATTTGCCAGCAGATTTGCGACACTGCCGAACTGCGTCAAGAGTTTAATCCCCGTTTTCTCCCCTACGCCGGGAATACCGGGAATGTTATCGGACTGATCACCCATGAGGCCTTTGAGGTCGATGAACTGCTCTGGAGTCAGCTGATACCGCTCAATCATTTTTTCTCTGTCGTAGAGGTCGAACTCGGAGATGCCTTTTTTGGTAATCAAAATATGTGTTACATCAGTGGCTAACTGCAAAGCATCCTTGTCTCCAGTGATAACCAATGGTTCCAAACCTTTTTCTTCTGCGATTCTGGCGACTGTGCCGATAATGTCGTCGGCTTCAAAACCATCGATTTCTAGATTTTCGATGTTCATTGCTGTGAGAATTTCTTTCATCAGGGGAATTTCCATAGCCAGTTCTGGCGGCATCTTTTTGCGTCCGGCCTTGTATTCCTTGTACTCTTCATGCCGGAAAGTAGGTGCTTTTCGATCCCAGGCAACTGTAATATAGTCAGGTACATAATCATCCTGTATTTTTGTAAGCATATTGATAAATCCATAAATCCCTTGGGTGTAAATCCCCTCTTTGGTGATCATTGGACGCTGCATCGCATAATAAGCTCTGTTAATCAAGCTGTTTCCGTCAATAATGACAATTCGTTTTCCCATTTTTCCAATCCTTTTCCTTTAAATTTCTAACTATTAGTATAAGGCAGAATGGTGAATTTTACAACAAAGGTTTTTGACAGAATCAGCACTATCCGAATCAAAACGGATTGCACAAAAAGAGCCATCCCCATGGGACAGCTCTGTAAGTTTATTTTTTTGTAAAATCGACTGCCGCCTTCAGACCATACGCAGGCTCTGCTTTCTCTACAGCCCGCTCGATTGCTTTTGCGATCTCTTCTGTGGCCAGGACAGCTAAGGCGTCAAAATTGACCTCAACCTCTCCTGTTGCCATGACGAATATCGTATCGCCATCGGCAGTGGAATGCACTGGTTTGATTGCTCTTGCATAACCGTCATGAGCGATGGAAGCTAACTTGGTACATTGTGCTTTCGTCAACTTGCCATTGGTCAGGACACAGCTGATGGTGGTATTTCCTTTGAAAATATCGAACTGCCTCGCGATATCTTCTTTGATGATTTCTGAGGTGGATAGCAGCGTGGTCCCATCCTCGGACAAAATGCCGGCAATCTGTTTTCCCTGGCTGTCGAATACATCTCCTAATGCGTTGACTGCCGAAATTGCGCCTACTTGCAGTTCACCCACTTCTATGGCTGAGGCGCCCTGCCCGCTCTTCATCATACGACCTGGTCCCCGGTACTTGCCTACTGAAGCACCGGTACCAGCACCGTGATTGCCTTCTGCAAAGATACCATTAAAAGCGTTCTCTGCGGCACTGCGGCCCATTTCTTTGTCGGGACGGACTTTTCTGTCACCGACTACCAGATCAAAGAGCGAAGCGCCGCAGACGATGGGCACAATCCCTACACCGACATCAAATCCGATCCCCTTCTCTTCAAGAAAGTCCATGACACCGCAGCCTGCTTCCAGACCATAGGCACTGCCGCCGGACAGAGCAACCGCGTTGATTTCCTGCACCATGTTTTCCGGCTTCAGCAAATCTGTCTCTCTTGTGGCAGGGCCGC
>URXI01000195.1 GCA_900551775.1 uncultured Eubacterium sp.
AAATAATTTGAAAACCTGACGAAAAGCACTTGACTTTTGTTAGCAGGTTTTTTTGTCGTAGAGATAGAGGAGAGCGGCGGTCAAAATCAGCAGGATGAAGAGGCTAGCAAAGAAGGCGAGATCCAGATCTCTTTCGTCAGCCAGAAAGGCGAAGGTTAGCAGATAGAGTAGTGCGGCAGGAACGGTGATTGTGGATATCCAGTAAAGCCACAGGTTTTCTCTGGTGTGGAAAAGTCGACGCAGGCATTCAAAAGCGACCAGTAGCAAGAAGATAATGGAGTCAAAAAGGAGGAAACCGGCGATGGTGCTAAAAAGGGGCGGATTGTACAATCGCAAATCATAATGGCCTGACAAGGCGATCAGCCCCATGTCCACTGCCATCTGGATGCCGTATAGCAGGACGACAGATAGGATTCTGCGCAGCGCCTTCGCCTGGTAAACGAAGGTGAGACAGAGGCAGAGCAGGGCTTGGATTCCCCAGAGTGTCATGTATTCGACTTTGGCAAAGTGAAGCAGGGTGGTGACAGCGAAGAAAATCAGATAGGCGCCCCATGTCACATTGCTGCCTGCGCGCATCTCTTTAAAAAGTAAAGCGTTGTAACGAAAAATCAAGTACACCAGAAAGCCGTTTGCCAATATAGAGGACAAAATGTACAGCTGTGTCATGATGATCCCTCCCCAAACAGTTCTTTTTGATAGCGATCCCTGAACGCTTGCCGATAGGTCTGCCCGATGGGAAGCTCTGTGCTGTCTGCCATCAATACGGCGCTGCCGTGGAATTCTGTAATATGGTGCATGTTGACCACATAGGACTTGTGAATGCGGCAGAAATAAGGCGGAAGACTTTCTACGGCCTTTTGCAGCGTGCTGTAATAGTCGTAGTTTTTTCCTGCGGTAATGACGGAAACCTTTCGGTCAAAGCTTGCGAAGTAGAGGATGTCACCATATCTAAGTTTTATGGTATCTTTGCCTATGTGAAAGATAAAGAAGCTTTCCGGATTGTCGTGCTTCTTTATGGCAAGTAACAGATCTTTGATGACCTGTCGGGCATCGACGGGTTTGGCGATGAAATGGAGAGGCTGTACGTCGAAGAGCTGTCGGTCGTACTGGGTGGTGCCGGAGACGAAGACGATTTCTGTGTCGGCATCGTCCAGTACGTCTCTGATTTCTCTCCCCAGGTCGAGGCCGCTGAGAGATTCCATTTCGATGTCCAGATAGATCAGATCAAAGCCATGCTCTTTGAGAATAAAATCATAGAGAGATTCTCCATTGTAGAAGACTTCCACATCAATGGGGATTTTGTTTGCCTTGGCATAATCTATCAAAGTCTTTTCGATCTCGTGGCAGACAGCCATGACATCGTCACAGATTGCAATCTTGAACATCCCGTCCCTCCTAAGTTTTGTTGTATATATACATTCTAACATATTCAGACAAAAACCACCACCGTAACGTTCACTGCATTTTGGATAGCGTTCACTGCATCTGGCGGCAGAGGGGGAGAGAAAGCGTATACTTGAACTATATTAGAGAAAGCGAGATAGAAAGGAGAACGTGATGAAGATATTGAAAAACAAGCTGTTATTGGCAGCTATTATCGCATTGACGATGATCGTCACAGCGATTCCGGTGTTTGCAGAGCCAAACAACGTTCCGTACAGCTTCCACTTGAGGGGAAAGGAAAACGTTTATTTGCCGTCCGGCGAGTCCCGTTATCGCCAGACTGTAAATACAAATAACAGATGGAAGGTTGAAATGGAGCACATTTTCAACGATAAGGACGGTGTTGCAACTTACTGGATTGCCAGGAATGCGGATCATCAGCAGGTATCAGGTGCGCATGATGTTCACGCAGGGACGGGGCCACATCTCTATTCTGCGTATTCCTCAGCAAGCCAGACCTGGGTAGTTTTGGCGGCAGATAACAACAACGATGTTCCCGCAGATGTAGACGGGGTTTGGGATGAAGAAATCAACTGATTGGCTAATTCTGTTTCTTTGGGACTGACAAAAAATACTAAATACACTTATCACTGAAAGAAATATCTCGCTTTTTCTTTTGATTAAGTGTCAGAAAGGAGTTTCATCATGGGTTTACAGTTTTATTTTAAGAGAATTCTCCGCGATCCTTTGAAGCTGACCGTAACCATCATCCTGTTTTCCTTACCGATACTAGAGGTAGGGCAGATCGCTTGGAACATATATCAGGGATATGAACATCCCGTACCCCACTATGCCACCTTTCTTGCCCTATTCACTCTGCGGCATCATCTGCATCGAATCATGTTCTGGTTCCTGCCGCTGTTCTTACTGGTCATCGCTAACGAGGACAGCATTGAAGATTTTGATAGGGGTTATCACAACGCACTGGTGGCAAGAGTCGGAAAGAAGAACTATGTTATGACAAAACTGAAAGGCTCCTTTGTCCTCTGTTTTGGAATCGTGTTCCTGGGACTGGTCGTAAACATGATCTTGGTGTACATCTGCTTTCGAAACGGAGATTTTGTCAGGGATGACTGGCAGGGGGTCAGCTATACTGATCGGGATCTGACTCGCATCACTATGCCACACCCGGTACTGACCAATATGGCATACATACTGCTGACTTCCGTTCTTTCCGGTTTGATTGGAACAGTGGGAACCGCCCTTGCGCTGACCGTGAAGAATCGAAAGCTGGTATACGGTCTTACCTTTCTGTTATGGTTCGTGCCGGTAAACATGGAGTCATCCCTCATGTATGTCATACAGCCGTTTCTCTTTGTGGATTACGAGGTCGTAGTCCCGACCCTGCTAATGCTCTTGTTTGGATATACAGCAGTCATCGCAGCCGCGGCCGTTCTGGAGGTGCGAAGTGATCAGGTATAGATTGAACATATTGGGAATAACTCTGGCTGCTGCCACCCTCTTTTTCTCGGTGCGCGCAGTCTTTTGGCTCTATGGCATGGTGACCAACGAGTTCTTTTACGGGATGAGTGAAGAAGACATCTTTGCTTATGCACTTGAAGACGGCGGATATTTCGGAGGCGGAGAACAGATGCTGATCGGAACCATCGTCATCGTATTGGCTGTTGAATATGCAGCGCCGAAGGAAAATGCCGTATATCTGGTCAGGTACCCTGAGCGGATGTCGTACCTGGGTGTTCGGCTGGCTGTGGTGATCAGCACCTGCATAGGGATCACCGTTTGCAAGTTCATAGTTGCTTATTGTTTTTTGGCCATTCAGTTCAATAGCCAACTGTTGCTTTCAACGGAATCTATACGTCGCTTTTCATCGGGACTTTTGCTGTTTTCCATATATGCTGTACGCTGCGGCCTGGTATATATGATTGTTCGGGATTTGCTGGGTAAGAAGAACTTGGCTATGGGTATTACCGTGGTCATATATTTTCTGGAGCTTTACATCTGGGCGGATAATTTGTTAGGACTTCCTGTAGCGTCAATGTGGATGCCATTTCGGGATCTGTCTGCATCTTTTGATTTCGTCATTGGCAAAGTCAGCGGCGTGGGACTTTCACTGGTAGCTGTCAGGCAGATCGGGATGACCTTGCTGTGCCTGCTGATCTGGGGGAAGGTTTGGAAGGACAAGGATGTGATCAATCTTGAAAAGTAATCGAATTTCTCTGCTTTTGCTGGCAGGCGCAATCGCCCTTCAATGTATGTGTATGAGAACTGGTTCCGTGTTTGACTACGAGCTGCCCTTCTTTTCTGGGCTGTTGTCTGCAGATTCCCTATCAGGAAACATGCTGCTGACATTATACTCCATCATTCCAATACCCTTTCTGTTGCTGTTCTTCTCGGGGGATATGGAGGACGTCACAAAAGGTTATGGCAAGCTGCTGCTGGTCAGAAGCTACGGCAAGGGAAGATTGATGGTGCGCCTGATTATCAGAGCGCTTCTCCATGTGACCGCGGTTTCGCTGGTCATGACGGCAGTGTTTACGTTAATCAGAATCGAAGGGTGGAAACCCTTGAGCCTGGAGCAGGCGGCGCAGGGACTGGCCATGTACATTCTGACCATGACGGCGATGGTGTTGCTGCAATACCTATTAGAATTGTATATTGAAGTACAGTATGCTAATCTGGCAGTCATCATCGGTTCGGTGACCGCCCTGCTGATTTCGGGATCCATCGGAGCGGAATATGAGAAATTCAACTTATTCCTGTTTCCCAATTTAGCCTTTGCACAGAAAAACGGGATTCTTACGGAAGGCGGAGATACGAAATTTCACTTGATAGCACTTTGCTGGATATTATTGGTGAATGTTTTTTTGGGCGTAGTCTGTCTGAAAAAGTTAAAAAAGAAGGACATCTTTTAGCACATAGCGCAAAGGCGGGTTTTTATTGGAGGTCAGATATGATAGAATTAAGACATGTTACGAAGGTGATGAAGAAGAACGTGGTATTAGACGATGTGTCCGTAACCTTTCATGAGGGGACGGTCTATGGACTTTATGGTGAAAACGGTTCGGGAAAGACCATGCTGCTCCGTGCGGTCAGCGGGCTGATCGTACCGACGGAGGGTGAGATTCTCTGCGACGGCAAGAAGCTGCACAAGGATATTTCCTTCCCGGAAAACACCGGTATCGTCATCGAAAATATGGAACTTTTGCCCCGATTTACGGCAAAGGAAAACCTGCGCATGCTGGCCGGCATCAAAAAGATTGCCACAGAAGAGGACATTGAACGAGCCCTTTGCGATGTGGGACTGGATCCGAAATCGGAGAAGAAGGTAAAGAAGTTTTCGCTGGGCATGAAGCAGAGGCTCAATATCGCCCAGGCTGTCTTTGAAAAGCAGGACGTGATTTTGCTGGATGAGCCGACCAACGCGCTGGATGTAGGAGGCGTTTCGCAGATTTATGATTTGATCAGGAAAGAAAAGGTGCGAGGAGCGTTGGTCATCATCGCTACCCACCACAGGGAAGATTTGAAAGAGATGTGTGACGTCATACTGAAAATCAGCGGCGGTAGATTGCTGCCGGAATGAAATTGGAGAGGAAGAGATGAAGAAGAAAATCATCATGTCCATGGCTGTAATACTGATCGTTGCCCTCTTTGCCATCGTTCAGGTATCCACAGGCAGGGAGATGGACGAACAGTCTCATAAGGATCGCGCCCTCAGCGAAGAATACATGGAGCGTGGTAAGGTGCTGTGGGCTGCCGTTAAAAGAGGGGGTAAAGATGGTGAAAAGATGCGTAAACGCCTGGAAAAAGAAGACCACGCCCAGGCCAGGGAGGATTGCATCAAAGCTATACGTAAAAAGCTGCAATATGTGTTCGATCATTACGAGGAACTGGAAAAAGGAGACGACTCTGACATCCAAGTGGTTGCAAAGATGAGGTATTCTCTCAGATATATTTACGATCTCATACTGCACAGTGATTACGACCAGAGGGTTCATACGAAAAAGGAAAAAAAGATGTGGGGGTGTTTAGTGAAGGAATACACCGATATTGCGTTAAGCTATCTGGAAAGTACAGAATCCCAGACCCAGGAAAAATCCGACCTTCTCAAAGCGCAGAGCCTTGCCCGCAAGCTTGAACGGAATCTGGACAAAGAAGTAGAGAAGTTCGTTGACTGCTTGGTGGACGTTATTGAAGAAGGGTCAAAATAGAGAATATGCCGCACTGCTAAAATTTCCAGAGACAGTGCGGCTTTTTTCTGTAAGACCAGCCCTTAAAACGGTAGATATATAGTGAAGAGGGAAAGGAGGCGGATGTGTTTGGAAGATAACAAGATCATAGAATTGTTCTTCGCCCGATCTGAACAGGCACTGGCTGAACTGTCAGCGAAATACGGCAGGCTGATTTTCGGCATCGCAAAGAACATATTGGGAGACGAAGAAGACGCCAGGGAATGTGAGAATGACACCTATCTGGGGGCATGGCGGACAATCCCGCCCGAGAGGCCAAATCCGTTATCTGCCTACGTCTGCCGCATTGCGCGGAATTTGTCCCTGAAAAAATACCGCAGCAAAAAGGCACAGAAGCGGGACTGCGCCTTTGATCTGTCCATGGAGGAGCTGGGTGACTGCCTGGCGGCGCCGTCCATAGAAGAAACCTGGTCGGCCAGGGAATTGGGGCAGGCCATTGGACGTTTCCTGGACACCCAGAATCGAGAGAGCCGCACGATGTTCATGCGGAGATACTGGTTCTGCGATTCCATCAAAGAGATTGCCCAGCGTTTTGCCATCAGCGAGAACAATGCGTCGGTCAAGCTATCCCGCATCCGCGTAAGTCTGAAGAAGTACCTGCAAAAGGAGGGATTTGACTTATGAAAAAAGAATATCTGGCGGAGGCCATGGATCAGGTCAGCGATCGGCATATTGAGGAAGCCGCCGTCTACCAGAAGAAACGACGCAAGTTCGTCTGGAAAGGCTGGGCAGCAGCAGCGGCCTGCCTATGCGTGGTGATTTGCGGTGCTGCAGTATGGCAGCAGACAGGAACTGAGCCAGCGCAAAACGACCAGCCAAAAGCGGCAAAGGAGGGAATTACCATTCCACCTGCAAAAGTAGCGCTATCTGATTCAGAAGGAATCGCTGCCGATATGCTGGCGTTCATTATTTATGAAGGCCGTTGTTATGTTGAGATACAGCAAGAGATAGAGGAGGATTTGGTCGGTGAGCGCCTGGGGACCTCTACAGGGCTTATCGACGAGTGGACCTCAGAGGACGGGTATGTGGACTTTGCAGGCAGTGTTGCAGGAGATTTTTATGCGGTCAAGGGGTATGACCCGGAATTCATGGTCTGCATGGGTGGCTACGCCGGCAAAATGATTCTATTAGTAAATAACAATGGCATCACTTTAAACAAAGGGGCGGAGCTTTTTGAAGAAAAACTGCACCTGGCAGGGAATTTCGACAAAGTCCAGTATCAGTCCAGGCATGATTGGTACAATGAGAATGGGAACATACGGACCTTTGATAAATCCTATGATCAAGGCTTGGCGAAATTTGTGGAGGCGTTAAACCAAGGGAAGTTTATGCGGACCGACGACATCCCTCTGGAGAAGGGGCAGACAGACGTTTACGACACATTGGAAATCTGCCATCTGTATTTCTATAAGGAAGACGGCATGACTGTCCACTTGCGCTGCTTTGAGGGAGGCTATGTCCAGTATGCGGGTGTGCTGGACGCGTGTGTCAAGATTGATCAAAAAGTCTTTGATGCGGTCTGCAATGAGAAGTAACCCAGGATGATAAATCTGCCCGAAAACGCAAAATATCGGCTCAATAGGGTACTTTTGGCAGGAATTCTTCAGACATATACCCATAGGGGGTATATAGGCATTCTGAGCTCCTTGCTGAAAACAAAAAACACATCTTGAGAATGCTTCCATTCAAAAGATGTGTTTGTCTTTCCAGAACAAATGGGTCGGGGGCAACCCCATTATACGACTAGCGTCTAGCCGCTCGCTGACGCTTGCGGGACGCTAAAGCATAAGGTCTGCCAAGCCAAATCAAAGATTTGGGGCAGAACCATTATAATATCGGCAGTTTGAACATGATAATCGTAAAGATGATCATGCCGAACAAGGCGAATGGATAGGTCGCCCCGTAGCCCGCGCCCGGATCGTCGCTGCCCAGGGCATCGGTAGCTGCACCAAGTCCAGGTGTGGATGTCATGCCGCCGCAGATGGCGCCGCAAAGCATCACCCAGTTGAGCTTGAACACGTAGCGCCCCAGAAGGAAGCCCACCAGGATAGCCAGGATTCCAACGATGGTGGATACGATGGCCAGGGTCAGGCCTGCCCCAGCCAGAGCTGTAATCGCACCGTAGCCGTAGTTGAGTCCTACGATGGCAAGGAAGAACACCAGTCCCAGCTCTCTGACCGTAGCCAGGGTTTTTGGATCCATGCGGAACGAGAGGGGTCCGATTTTGCCGATGTAACCCAGAGCCAGAGAGGCGATGAGCACGCCGCCGGTGGATTCCAGGCTGACATAGCCCAGAGGTCCCATATAGATATTCAGGTTTCCTAACAAATAACCGACGAAACATACGATGGCGAAGGACAGAATATTGAAAGGCGTCGTTGGAATCTCCTTGACCTTGACGTCTTTTTTCGCTTGCGCCATTTCCAGGGCGTATCTTCGCTTTTCTTCTTCTACATCAAAACGGAAGATGACGTTTAGGAAGTTGACTGCCAATATGACGACGATGACACCGAATGGGTAGCCGACGGCATACCCCATGCCCACCTGTCCGGCAGCATTGGAGGCGTAGGCGG
>URXI01000196.1 GCA_900551775.1 uncultured Eubacterium sp.
ATCTTCCGATCGATGGCGGTAACCGTTGAAACTTCGTTTAGGTTCTCACGCATGCAGAAGATGGCGACTATTTTGTTAGGTGCTTTTTACTTTTTTCAACAAAATGACGGGTAAGATAACCAATAAAGGGGGTGCAGAACGCACACACATTCCTATTTCCGATAAACCACCTTGCCGCCGACCATGGTCATTTCCGGCAAGATGTCTTTGATCTCCATCGGGTCAACTGTAAAGATGTCGCGGTCCAGCAGAACCAGGTCCGCGTAATAACCCGCTTTGATTCTTCCTTTGCGGTCTTCCATGAACTCGCCGTAAGCGCTTTCGATGGTGTAAGCATCGATGGCGTCTGCCACGTCCACACACTCGCCGGGGTAGAAACCGCCCTCAGGCTGTCCGCTTTTGTCTTTGCGCGTCACCGCCATGTAGATATTAGGGAATGGGTTGCAGTCCTCCACAGGGCAGTCAGTGCCATAGGAGATATGGGCGCCTTTACGCTGCAATGTGCCGAAAGCGTAGGATGTCGATGCCAGCTCTTTGCCGCAGAGTTCCTCTACGATGTTCCTATCGTAATCCAGGAAGATGGGCTGTGCAAAGACCAGGATGCCCTTTTCGGCGATACGCGTAAGCAGTCCTTCGTCCGTGATCTGACAGTGGATCAGGGCGTGGCGCAGCTTGTTCTCCCCGTCCACAAAGGCTTTTTCGTAGCAGTCTATGGTCTTCTCGATGGCTGCATCGCCGATGACATGGGTGACCACCTGCAGACCGTACTTTTTGGCAAGCTGGCAGTATTTCTCCATCTCGTCGTCTTTGATCCATT
This sequence comes from uncultured Eubacterium sp., assembly GCA_900551775.1. Taxonomy (GTDB): domain Bacteria; phylum Bacillota; class Clostridia; order Peptostreptococcales; family Anaerovoracaceae; genus Senimuribacter. Next base: position 818 of record URXI01000196.1, read on the forward strand.
CCAGGCCGTGATTTTCTCTGTCAACAGCATAGCCGTCCCGCATCAAAGCCGTTCTCGCCCCCAGGCTGCCGTCCTTGAAAAGCTTCAGCGGCCCCAGGGTCAGCCAGGAATCCCCTCCGTATTTTCCGCAGGCGAATTCGCCTTCCGTCAGATAGGTTTCAAAGGCGGCAAAATCGTTGAAGCAGACCTGATGCCTGTACCGGAGCAGGGCTTCCCCGCTGTCGTAGACATCGTGGAACAGTTTGAACGCCGCCGGCCCGTCCATGAAGGTGGTACCCACGTCGTTGCTCTGCACGCTGGTCAGACCGTGAGCGACGCCGTACTTCATGGTTTCCAGCAGGATCTTCCGCCTCTCCTCCATGCTGAAGTCCGGAATCAGAGCCTTGGCGATGTTGCAGGCGTTGGCCGTAAAGATGCCGCTGGGATAGCCGTCCTCCCCGATCAAAAAGTCTCCGTCGGGAAACTGAGGCGAATCGCCGTCGATGCCCAGCAGCTCGATGACCTTTGTATTGGAAGTGACGATGTGTCCGCAGACTCTCTCCAGGACGATGGGAATCTCCCGGCTGATCTGATCCAGGTCGTGCCGGTCCGGCAAGCGGTCCGAATCCACAAAGAGATCCTGATTCCAGCCCATGGCGTGAAGACCGTCCTTCACCTTTTCCGGATACTTGTCGATAAAGTCCCGGCACCTTTTGATCATTTCATCGATGGATGGAACGCCGTCGATGTCCACCTGGTTCAAGGTCTCTCCAAACTGCATGAAGTGCAGATGAGAGTCGTTGAGCCCCGGAATCAGGGTTTTTCCGCCGCAGTCCAGCAGTTCCGTCTCTCTGTCCGCCAGGGACAGGATGTCCTCGTTGCTGCCGACAGCGGCGATCAGCCCGCCTTCGATCAAGACCGCTTCTGCAAAGACGCCCTTTTCCACATATACTTTTCCGTGATGCAAAATCTTCTTCATATTACTTTTTCTCTCTCTTTAATTTCATATCAAAGACATAGTAAACGATTGCCCCGATGAAAGGAACAGAAAGTCCCATGGCGCCGTTTACAGGATCGTCGATGGCAGAAATGGCGATCAGTCCGATGAAGATCAGCGCCGTGATGATGACGGATACCGGATAGAACCAGACTTTGTATGGTCTCTCGATATTCGGATATTTCTTCCTCAGAATTGGCACCGCCAAAATAACCAGCGCATTGTAAATCATGGCTACGACCACGACCAGGTTGGTCAGCTGGTCCAGATTTCTCATCAAAACTAAAGCGATGGACAGAACTCCCTGCACGATGATCGGCGCATAAGGCACCTTGTATTTCGGGTGCAGCTTGGCAAAGCTCTTAAAGAAATGTCCTTCTTCTGCCATGGCGTAATACATTCTCGGCTGTGCCAGGACCATGCCGTTGGCCGTACCGAACATGGCAAGAATCATGCCGATGGAAACGACCACGGCCCCTGCGCTGCCCAGCACCTTTTCTGCCACTGCTGTGCCCAGATACAGATCTTCTGCATTAATCATAGCAACAATCTGCTCATGTGGCAATACCTTCATGATGGCAAAGTTAAATAACGTATACAGCACGGTTACGCCGCCGATGCCGATGATCAAAGCCAGGGGCAGATTCCGCTTCGGGTTTTTGATTTCTTCTGCGACGGTGTTCAGATTGGTCCAGCCCTCGTAAGCCCAAAGAGATGCCACCACTGCAATGGCAATCATGCCGAGAACGCTGGTATCATTGGCTGCCGCATAATCGCTTGCCTGTCCGAGAGAAAGGTCCGGGCTGATTCTTCCCACGAAGAGCGCGACCAGCATGACGATGCCCACGGGAACCAGCTTGGCAACCATGGACAAGCTCTGCACGATGGATGCGATTTTGACGCCCACCAGATTGTACGCGGTCAAAGCCACGATCAAAACAATGGCACCCATTTTGATGCCGAATCCGCTGATGTCAAAGAAGGATCTAAGCACCTCCATCAGGGCGATGGCGACGGCGGCAATCGATCCCGGCCCGCCTACCAGCCAGTCCGTAAACCCGGCTGTAAAGCCCACTACCGGGTGAAAGGCTTCATTTAGGTAGACGACTCTGCCGCCTGCTTTCGGCATGGCCGTTCCCAGTTCCGCGTAGCATAAGCCGCCGAACAGGGAAATGATGCCTGCGATGACCCAGCAGATCAAAGCCAGACCGCTGTTCATACCCGTCCTCTGCAATACATAGGAACCCAGGTAAAAAATACCGGAACCGATCATGATTCCGCCGATGATGCTGACGCCGCCGAATACGCCAATTTCCCGCTTGAAATCGGTCTGTTCCGTTGTCAGTTCTTTTAAACGTTTTTCATCTTCCATGTAACTGTCCTCCATTAAATATTTAACCTCATCATAACAGTCAGGGGTTTAACAAGGCGTTTAGAAAACTGACGATGGGGATGCGAGCCGCACTATGTAAACGTTTTTACAGAATATTACAGAATTCGACAACAAAACCTACAGCATTGACGCATACAGGATGCTGGTCTATAATGAATGTGTTTTAATGTAAGGAGGAATGTATCATGTCAATCATGAAAATAGATCACGAGAAGTGTGTGCGTTGCGGCGAGTGTGTAGACGCCTGCCCCTTTGGCGTGCCGGTCATAGAAGACGACCAGGTGGTCATCGGCGCAAACTGCCGGTTCTGCGGCACCTGCGAGATGACCTGCCCGACAGAAGCCATCACCTTTGAAAAAAACAATTAGGAGCTGCATAAGCAGCTCCTTTCATACTTCGAGCCGATATGCGAGGTCTATGACGCTGACTGTCACGATACTTTTGTGCCGCTCACAACATTTTTGATGTTCTGACCTAAATTATGTCTGAATCGCAGGCTGCCTGGCTGTGAAAAAGGTCAGATATATGAGCCTCTGTGGCAGCAACAGCAGCACGGGTTATTTTTGCTGATCAGAACCGTGTACTATAAGCAAAGTTCCTGTCAAAAAATAACCGTAACTGTCTGATTAGTGGAAAATTTGCTTCTTATGAGCAATACTGCGAAGGGTGTATTAGGTCAAATGAGTAATAAATGCGCAAAAAGACCAAAAGTATCGTGAGATGAACTTTGTCTACGACGAGCATTAGGACTGCTGCATCTGGCTACAAATAAGGGTATCAATAGTTTTGCCACTTGATGACTTTTTTCTGAATGACAGATACCAAACTGCTGAGCAGGGTCACCACCAGACCCACCACCATAATGCCGGCGATGACTTTCGTATAGTTTCCATAGGTATTGTAGTTCACAATATAGTATCCCATTCCTACCGTCGACCCCATCATCTCCGCAAAGGTCAGCATCATCACCGCCGTGGTCATGGTAACCTTCAGTCCCTTGACGATGCCCGGCAGTGAATAGGGCAGCAGCACTTCATAGATCATGGCACAGCTGCCCAGTTCCAGGGTTCTCGCCGAGTCGATCATGTTTTTGTCGATGGATTCCACCGAGATGATCGTCTTCAAAAATGCAGGCCAGAAGATTCCCAGCAGAATGACCACCACAGACGCACTGCGAAAAGTCGGCATGATCGCAATGACATAGGGCGCAAAGACGATAGACGGGATTGGCGCCAATACGCCTGCAATAGGGAAAAAGACCTCTCTCAGCCTCTGATGCCAGCCGCAGATCAGCCCTAAAAACGTACCAAGCGCCAGGCCGACAACCACGCCGATGAGCAAAATCTCAAGAGAAGACAAGATGCCCTTCCCCATTTCCAGATAGTCTTCGCTGAACACGGCGAAGATGTTCTCCAAGGCTGGTGCCAGAACCGGATGACACAGATCCAGTTTGCTGACGAGGATTTCCCACGCCAGCATCAGCGCCCAGAGGATAGACAGGATGTCCGACGCAGAAGACCGTTTTTCAGGACGCCGCATAACTCTGACGAGATAGACACCCTCCATCAGCGCCATAGCGCAGAGCATGGCGCCATAGGGAGCCGTTTTTTTCTCACCCGGCAACAGAACGGCCACAAGTAAAGCTGTCAGCAACACATGGCTGATGACGACAGAAAGATTCCAGTTTTTCATTCGTACCACCCCGCCAACTCTTCTTTCAGGCGCAGGCATTCTGCCTGACCCAGGTCCTGGCTGCAGCAGCAGTTGATTTCGGACTGGATCTGCTTTTCACGGAATATGCGCCCCTCTTTGATAAATACGATCCGGCTGCCCATAATCATGGCTTCGTCCAGATCGTGGGTCACGAAGATGACCGTCTTCTTGTCCTCACTCTTCTCCCAAAGATCTCTGAGCAGATCCTGCAGCTCATGCCTGATTTTCGTATCCAGCGCGCCGAAAGGCTCGTCCAAAAGCAAAAATGGAGAGTCCATGGCAAGTGCCCTGGCAATGGCGGTTCTCTGCCGCATCCCCCCAGAAAGTTGATAAGGATATTTGTCCAAAGAATCCTTCATGCCTGTTTTTTCGAGAAAAAACTCCGCTCTCTGCTCCATCTCCTGCTTCGAAAACTTCCCCGCTTTTTTCAGGGCGAAGAGCACATTCTTCTTTACTGTCAGCCAGGGAAACAGGGAGTATTGCTGAAAGACGATGGTGCGATCTGCACGTGGTCCATTCACCGGCTCACCGTCGATGACGATGGCACCCGCCGCGGGGGCATCGAGCCCTGCTACGAGACGCAGCAGGGTCGATTTTCCACAGCCGGAATGTCCGATCACGCACAGAAACTCCCCGTCTTTTACGGTAAGGTTCAGGTTTGACAAAACGGTTTCATTACTGCCGGGATAGGAAAATGTCACGTTCTCTATTTTGATCATTTGTTGTTCGCCTCAAACTCCGTAAGCAGCTTCTCATAAATGTCCTTGTCTTTGCCCTCTTTGATCAGATTCTTTAAGGCATCTTCATAGATGGACGTATCGATGTAATCGTTGATGTCGTATTCGGTGTCTTTGTCGATATCACCGTTCTCTTTCATCACATCGTAGAAGTCAGACACCTTCTTTTTGTTCGGATCGAGAGACACGATCATGGCGTTGTCGTAATCGTCGCTGCCGTACATGATCGCCTCTACATAAGACTCTTCCTGTCCGGAATACTTGGCCAGGGTCTTGATGGTCGTCTCTTTGTCGTTCAGATAAGTCACGTATGCCCTCAGAGCCGCCATTTCAAACTTGACCAAAGCGTCGCGCTTATCGGTCACCGCCGTTCTCGACGCGGTCTGTCTGCAGCAAGGGAAGTCACTTTCAAAATCACCGACCTGGAAAGCGACGTGCAGCCCGCTCTGTTCCGCTACATAACCAAAGCCGCTGTTGACCATGCCGATGTCAGTTTCTTCTTTGTTGACCGCTTCCACGATGGACTGCTGAGAATCCATGTAGATGAATTCCGCTTTGATGCCGGCTTCCCGCAGGAGCCCTTTCAGCACCATGTGTCCCGTCTCCATTCTGAAGCAGGCGATCTTCTTTCCTGCAAAGTCCGCCAGATCAGTGTATTTGACGTCTGCCTTCGTCACGCCTTCGCTGCCCTCAGAGATGGTGCCGCCAAAGACCACCACATCTGTACCCTGGGAGATGAAGCTGCAGCTTGGAATGACTCCATAAGGAAGAATATCCAGCTTGTCCATGCTGACGGCTGTCAGTCCGTCCGGCAGAGAGTTGACCTTTTCAAACTCGACGTTGACGCCGGCGTCATCAAAATATCCCAGTTCTTTTGCCATGATGACACAGGCTGTCTTGATGTCCTTGCCGATCATGCCCACCTTCAATGTGACGACCTCTTCAGGTTCTTTCTCTTCTTTACTGCCGCAGGACGTCAACGCTGCCGCGGACAGGATCATCGCCAGGCAGAGAGTGATTGCCAATAATTTCTTCTTCATCGTTCTTCCTCCAATATGCATCAGTATTTGTTCTCTTTTATTAGACTACGTCTACTAAAAGATATGGTACTATAAGAAGTTTAGGAGCGCAATAAGCCTGCCGCAGATACAGAAAATAGTACAAAACTTCAAAATAAATTTACCAATTTTCTTGTTAACCGCAGAAAAAAAAGCGCCGCGAAATGATACTTCTCAGCGCCTTTTTTCACATCTCCAAATCCACCAGGCCAAAATGGCCAATATACCGCTGCACAACCAGACAGCTTTTTCTCCGTATCGCATGGAAAGGCGTATGCCTGGAATCGCACCGATCGCAAAAGAAAAAGTCAGGTTTGCAAAGGTCAGGAAGATTTTCAGCGATTGCCTATTTCTCTCCGTCAAAACTTGATATAGCTTCTGTCCTACGTTTCGTATATTCCCCGTACAGATCGTGGTGTTGTGGGCTACTCCCAGGCAGGTGCGGAACAGACAAAGCTGGAAACCCATAAAAAAGGAAACAAACAGCGTGACAAAAACATTGGGGATGGATAAAGGCATACAGCCCACTGCAAAGAGAGCCATGGCTTCCACAAGCAGTGCAAACTTACGCCAATCTCCCTGGAGCGGACTGCTGGCGATCCAACTTTTTATCGCTTCGCTGAAGGCCGCTCCAAAGATGCAGGATGCAATTGGAAGAAAATAGGACAAGGCAATTTGCCAGTTCCCTAAAGCCAGATTGATGCCCAGGTGAGACATGTTGGCAGTATGCATATTCGCCAATACGCCCTCCCTTGTAATGTATGTATATGCGTTCATATATCCGCCGATCAACGTGATGATGACTAAAAATCCAGGTCTTTCCCAAGCTGGATATACGATTTCTCTTTCCAAGTAAGTTCCCATCCTTTCATTTTAATAGTTTTTCAAGTACAGATGCCATCTGGAGCAGACGGCGGTCATCGTATTTATCCCCGACAAGGGTCAATGCCGTCGCTCCTTGCTGAGAATCTGTCCCTACGGGCAGGGTCAAGGCCGGGTATCCTGCTCTTGCAGGAACGGTGCATCCGTAAAAATGAGGGAATAGCACCAAATCCAGTTTATTCTCCTGCAAAGTTTTTTCCAGTCCATCGGTAACGCAGACTCGGTAATCCCGCACCCTGGCTCTTTGATAAATCGGACTGCATCTGCCATCAGTAACAGCTTCTGCCTTAAGGAAAACCTCCTGCCCATAGGGAATCGCCTGCTCTCTGTGAAGCTCGTTATACCGAATCAGTTCTTTCAGAGTGAGAAATGTCTTCTCCTTCGTCCAGTTCTGCAGATACGATTCCAAAGACTCTTTAAATTCGTAAAGCAATACTTCCTCTCCCAAGTAATCGGAAGCGTTCTCATCATATATATTTTCATATGGAGCAAAATTTTCAACCTCTATGATTTGGTGTCCGTCCTCTTCCATGCGCCGTAAGGCCTTCTCTATCAGGTTTTTATGAGACGGCATAAGCTGGGCAAAGAATTGCCGCAGGATACCGATTCTGTACTGCCCTTGCAGGCAGTCAGAGGGGTATGCT
>URXI01000197.1 GCA_900551775.1 uncultured Eubacterium sp.
CAAATAGTTAAATTCCTTCTGTAACGGAGCCGACTTCGTTTATCATCGGATTTTCATGCCTTTGCCGTGAAGTAAGGACCAGTCTCCCTTTACGTACTTAAATAAGTACGCTATGACAGCATATAAATGAGGTTTGATTTCAGTAAACAAGCTGAAAAGGATAAGAACTTATTCAAACAGACCGGGCTTGAGTCTAAAGCGAAAGCAATTGTTAACAAGATGATTGAGACTCCGTATGTTACACCGTATCCATACGAGATATTAAGAGACAATTTAAATAGATTTTACTCAGGGCACATTATCAATAATTGATGATAATCAGACAAAGAGACCGGAACATGTGAACCGGTCTCGCTTTAAATCTTCTTATCAAATTTACTTTATATCGGCAAAACTGAATCCACCTTCTCTGTCTCAAACTCTTTTTTGATTGCCGCCAGGCGGGAAGGATCTGTCAGCAGTTCCACTGCCGTCATGGCAAAGGCTTTGACAAATTCCAGCCCATTGTCCAGAGCCTCCGGCGAACATGCTTTCTGTGCAAACTCCACTGTATGAGCGCCGTAGTGGCCTCCGTCCTCCAAAGGTCCCATGCCGCACATCAGCTGTACCGCCGGGCACTCGTAGCTGACATCGCCCAAATCAGAAGAACCCGGCATGACCGCACTTCCGGCACGGAAGATCTGATGCCCCAGCTTCTCATACTGATTGCAGACGAGGTCGGAGAGCACCATGTTGCTGTCCGTATCCTTGAAGTCTTCCTCCGCTTTGCTGACTTTGTACGTGCAGCCCGTGCCTTTTGCCGCGCCCTCTGCACAGGCAATGACTTTTTCCAAAAGCTCTTCCACGTAAGCTGCCTTATTGGCTCTCACATAGAACAAAGCCTCCGTATAGTCCGGAATGATATTCGGTGCGACGCCGCCGTTCAAAATAACGCCGTGAAGCCGGGCATCCGGTTTGACCTGCTGGCGCAAAGCATTGACCATATTGAAGAAGTTAATCATGGCGTCCAGTGCATTAATTCCCTCGTGAGGGGCTGCAGCAGCATGTGCCGTCTTGCCGTAAAATTCAAATCTGCGCGCATACATAGCCATGGTGTTGATGGAACTGCCGTTCTGCTCAAAAGGATGGGCCATCATAGCGACATCATATTCCTTAAAAGCCCCCTTCTTTGACATTTCCACCTTTGCCCCCTGGGTTTCCTCCGCCGGCGTGCCGATGACGTGGATTTCTCCGCCGTATTGATCGACAAATTCCTTAATGGCAATGCCCGAACCGACGGAAATCATTGCAATCAGATTGTGTCCACAGGCGTGACCGATTTCCGGCAGCGCGTCGTATTCCGCCAGCATGGCGATCTTCGGTCCCGGTTTTGCGCCTTTATACACCGCCCTATACGACGTTTCAATATCGCAGAAATTGGATTCTGTCTCAAATCCGTATTTCTCAAGCAGCTCCATCTGCCACTTGCAGGCTTTGAACTCCTTTCTGCCCATCTCGGGGTTATCGTGAATATCCATTGCCAGCTTCTTCAGTTCCGGCGCCAGGGATGTAGCAATTTCCTGGATTCTCTCAAAATCTTTATTATCCATTATATGTGTTCCTCCTTTGGTTTCTTTTCTTCTTCTGGCATGTCTACCGTGATGATGCCTTTCTTGTACATCAGCTTGGTGATGAAGTATACGATCGGGATGCAGATGACCATGACAAATCCCTGCCCCAGGTCGTAATAGTCCGGAATGATCATGTACAAGACGATGCAGAGGGCAAATGGAAAGATTGCCGCCAGCAGGCGTTTATGTACGATGACGCCCCCGCCCACATCGTTGCTCAAGAAGCCTAATACCAGGCACCCGAAGAGCGCCGGCAGAACATAGCCTGCGGCTGTTGAAACGGCTGGAGATGACAAGAACGGCTCCAGCGGTGTCATCAGCAGCATGCCGAGCAGCAGCATGACCAGCGTCACCAGAGAAGATACGGCCACGGCAAGTCCGGTAATCGCGTCCGCCGCTTCCGTACCCGACTTTACGTTGGCTACCTTCAGGGCATTGAGAGCCGCCGGCAGCTTCAGGTTGAGAATATTGCCAGTGACGTTTGCCACATAATAAGACGAACCCATGACAGGAATCTCTCCAAAGGCCTCTGCCACTCCTGTCGGGATGAAGATTGCACAAAGGCCGCCTGCTGCCAATAGCAGATCTCCAATCTTCGGCATGATTCCATAATACAGGCAGACGATCAGGGGCACACCGCAGAATACGAGGATTGAACCCACAGTCACAAACTTGCCCAGTCTGTGCATTTTGTCATAGTAAGTATTTCCACTAGATTTCATAATATCTTCCTCCTTCCTTAAAACCAGCCGTCGTAGAGAACGGACAGGGCCATGGCGCCGATCAGGCTGAACGCCAGGGTGAATTGATTGAGCCAGTCAGCTTTCAGTGCTTTGGCAAGACCTGTGATCAAAACAGCGATCACAGCACTGCTGGCAAAGGTGAGCAGGCTGACAACGCCGCCAAAGATCATCGGTACAATCAAAGCGCAAAGCAGCGCCGTCATAAATACCGTCTGGGAAACCGCTCCCCACTTCTGATCTTTATCACCCAGCTTTAAGGTTCCCATGTGTACTTTCTTTGCGAAGAAGATGTTGAACAGCAGGGTTACAGTGATACCGATGCACATGGCCCATGCCATCAGGCCGAAGGCATAAGCGTCAGCAGTATTCACATCAAGGCCCAGGGCAGATAACGCCAGATTTGACGCCATCAGTTCGTAAGTCACCGAACCCAGAACAGACAGCCTGAACCAGGCGTAAGGAAGTCCGATGACGACTGCCAGAGTTGCCAGTCCCGCTACGATGGCAATGGACGGTACGATAGAGAACGTGGCAGAAGATTTGACGACTGCCTTAACCGTCTCCTTGGCTACGCCTACTTTGACGGCATGCCGGTAACAGACCACTGCATAATAAATGGTGATCAAAACAACTAGAATAATTCCCACAATAACGCAGCCCCATATCAAGCCGCTGTTTGCAATGTCATGAAAACTCATGGATATCCCTCCTTTAAAATTTAGAAATTTCTATTATCTTTATTATAAACCTTGCACCTGGTCAAGGGTCAATAAAAAACAGAAAAACAATTTGCAAACAAAGATACTTTTCTATTAAAATACAAAGCTGCCGAACGCCAAAAGAAAAAGACCTGCCGCAGTACAGTCTTGGCCAAGTCGAGAGTCAAGCAGGGATCTGAATTTTCTAAAATCATCGGCATTAGCAAAGAATGTTACAGAGTAATCATATTGCATTAAGGTTAGGTTTTTTGCGTATGACTGGGCATGTCCTGCGTAACTGCGTTGTATTTAAAGTCATCACCAGGGGGGTACATCCGTCGATGGTTATTTTTTGTAACAATTTTGAGGAGTAAAATGCATCCACATCCCTTGAAAGTAACCAAGTGGAACACATTGATGGATTCTGCAGCTAATTTGGAGGCATTTTAAAGAAAATCGACCTTGCCCCTGTGGTAGAGTTACGCGAAGTCTTTGCTGCCACGTCAAAAAGCCTAACCACATTGTAAAAAAAGTCAATCATATACCCCCATCCCCTATATTTCAACAAATACTTTACTTTCCAAGTTATCATCAATCTTAATCAGTTTACATATAAGCGACCACCTTAATTTGTCAGACAATGTCTGACAAATTTGTCTCAACAAAACGTATCAAAGCCTTCCACAATTGTTTATCGATACACATTTCTCCACCCGCCCATGCAAAAACAAAGACCGGCGGCCTGCGAATGGCAAACTCGCAGGCTCCCAGCCCTGTATGCATGTGATAACTATTTGATTGGTGTCCAAGTCTCATAATAGTCTATGGGATTCTCATAAATATCCTGGGTCGCTATATAGCGAAAGAATGCCCGCCCGTTACGCTTCAGGCCGTTCTCTTCTATGAAGCTGTCAGTCTTTTCCCTCTCCTCGTACTTGACACCAGTATAAGCGGGGCCGATAGAGTATACATATCTGGATGGATTTACGATGGAAACCCGATGGGTCGGGAAGTTTTTTCGCCTGCTGATGCCGTTCACATCTACGCAGATCAGCACCAGGTTGGATTCCTGCCGCTTCTCCATATCCACCAGATCCTGGTGTCTTTCCTGAATCCCCTCCGTCCCAGGGATATACACAGTCAGAACCGGCTCCAGATCACCTCAAACTTGATCTTCATGATGTCATGGTTCCTCCTTACAGCAAGGCTGTTTGATTATAGAACCATTGTACCATAAACACTAAGCTCTTCTGCTGATTTTTTCAAATTCGTCTTTGATCTTCTCCAGCTCTTCCGGTTTTGTCATCAGTTCGATGGCCGTAAGGACAAAGCCTTTGATGAACAGCAGTCCTCTTTCAATTGCACTGTCGCTGGCGGCTGCCTCGGCAAATGTGGCAGTGTGAGGACCGCATGCCGCCCCCTCTGTAATTGCAAAGCAATTCTGGATGGCAGGACAGCGATAGCTGACATCCCCCAAATCGGAAGATGCCGGCTGCGGCGCCGGAGACGGCGGCAGCAGATCAATACCCAGACGTTCCATCTGCCTGGCATTGAGCGCCGACAGTGCCAAGTTGCTGTTGGTATCCAGAAATCTTCCGCCACCCGGACCGATTTCTACCGTACAGCCTGTACCCATTGCTGCAGCGTCAGCACATCGGAGCACCTTTTGGCAAAGTCCTTCCAAATAGTCAATTTTTGCCGCCCTGGCTTCAATGATTGCCTCGGTGTAATCGGGAATGATGTTGGGCGCTTCGCCGCCCTTGGTAATAATCCCATGAATACGGGCATCCTCCTGGGTCTGCTGCCTCAGCGCATTAATCATATTGAAAAAGTTGATGACCGCATCCAGGGCATTGACGCCCTCATGAGGGGCCGCCGCGTGGGCTGTTTTGCCGTGAAAGCTGACCTTGTAAGAGTCGATGGCAAGGGTGTTCATGGATTCGGCATCCATATGAGAAGGATGGCTCATCATGGCAACATCCATATCGTCAAAAGCGCCGGCGTCAGCCATGATCACTTTTCCCCCGACGGATTCCTCTGCCGGCGTACCAAAGACGTGAATCTCTCCTCCATATTCATCTGCAAACTCTCTCATAGCAATACCTGCGCCAACAGCGATCATGGCAATCAGGTTGTGGCCGCAGCCGTGGCCAAGACCTGGCAAGGCATCGTACTCTGCCAGCATGGCGATTTTCGGTCCCGGCTTGCCGCTTTTGTAGGAGGCCTTATATGCGGTATCCATACCACAGTATTTCGCCTCTACGACAAAGCCATACTTTCCAAGCAGCTGTGTCTGCAAAGCACAAGCCTCGAATTCTTCTAATCCAAGCTCCGGATTGTTATGTATCGCCAAAGTCAGCTCCCGCAGTTCCGGACGCAGTCCTTCTACGATTCCGTCTACTCTATGCTGCATCTTCCTCGTCTCCTTCCGGTTCCTCTCTCATCTCTACTTTGATGATTCCCTTTTTGTACATGATCTTGGTAATAGCATATAGCAGCGGAATGCAGCCGATGATGATGAATCCCTGGTACAGCTCATAGTATTCCGGAATGATATACAAGTACAGCGCGGCAGCGATGAGGAACGGAATAATCAGCGCTTTCAAATGGCCGTGAAAGACCGTACCGCCTCCTGCATTTTTGCTGAAGATAGAAAGCATCAGACATCCGAACAGTGCCGGAAGGACATATCCTGTAGCAGTGGTCACCTGTGGCAGTTCCAAGATCGGTTTCAGCGGTGTCAATAGCAGCGCACCGACGGCAATGATGATCATGGTGGTGATAGATGATACTGCAACGGCTACCCCGGAAACCGCATCTGCTTCCTGGGTGCCCGGCTTTACATCGGCAATTTTCAGCGCATTGAGAACTGCCGGCAGTTTTAGATTCATGATGTTGCCTGTGATACTGGACAGATAAAAGGATGTTCCCATTACAGGTGTATCGGCAATCAGTTCTGCGATGGCTGCTGGTATAAAAATTGCCAGCAGACCGCCGGAAGCCAAAAGCACGTCAGAGATCTTTGGCATGATGCCAAATGCCATACAGACCACAAAGGGCACGCCACAGAATATGATCAGCGTGATAAAGGTCATCCACTTCCCAAGTCTGTGCATTTTGTCGTAATACGCTCTCGCATCTGGATAATTATTCATTTTCATTTCCTCCTATGGGTTAAAATAAGCTGTCAAAGAATACTGACGCTGCCATAGCACCGATCAGACTGATCGCCAGGGTAAAGTTCCCCAGCCATTTCATATTGGTCTTCTCCACGATGACCCCGATCAAAAGCCCCAGGCACGCGCTGGTTGCCAGAGTAAGCAGGCTGGCGCCGCCTTTTGCAATCATCGGAACAATCATGATTAAAAACAGTGCGTTCATGAACACAGACTGAGAAAGCACGCCCCATTTCTTATCATCTCCGCCCAGCTTCTTCATGCCGAGATGGACTTTTTTGCACATGAAGATGTTGAAGATGTTGCCCACTGTGATGCCCAGGCACATGGCCCACATGATTACGCCAAAAGCATACCCTGTTGCATTAGTTAAATCCTGGCCTAATGCCGATAACGCCATGTTGGATGCCATCAGCTCGTAGGTTACGGAGCCTAGCACAGAGAGTCGGAACCAGGAATAGGGCAGACCGATGACCGCCGCCAGAGAAATCAGTCCGGCGATGATAGCAATGGAGGGAACGATGGAAAAGGAGACAGACGACTTGATGATGCCTCTTAATCTTTCCTTTGATACGCCGCATGCGATGGCGTGACTGTAACTTTTACGCAAATAGAGCACGGAGATGGCGACCACAGCCAATAGTCCTACGATGACACTGATATAGAGCACGCCGCTTTGAGAAATTTCTTTAAAACTCATAATAATTCCAACCTTTCATGATTTCAGATTTTTTTGTTAATTCAAGGATAAGGCTTTGCCCTGGTCAAAGGTCAATAGCAAAAAAACAAAAAATTCAGCCAATTTTTAGCTGAATTTTGAGCAAATTTCGTGTTATTTTCTTTTTTCCGGGGCATATTGTTACCTGGAATTCCAAAAGCTTTGACCATGTCCAAGGTATTATTGTGGGTCGAGAAAAAACATGCACTCGTAGTAATCGGCACAATGGATGCCTTTGCTTTTTGAGAGCAGCGTCCTGTTCAGATCGTAACCTGTAAGCTTGAAATTATGCGCTTTGGCATATTCCAGGGCTTTGTAGTGAAAATCATATTCCTGATATGGCACTGCTTTGACAATGGTGTGGATACACAGTTTCCTGGGCAGAACAATAAATTCTTCATGGGGAAAGTCCGCCGCCTGGCTGACTCCTTTATCGTCCTCCTTGCTCATATAGTAGTCGGCCGCCACATCTCTGGTTTCCACTTGGGCTGCCAGTTTCATGTGCTCCGGATCAATGGCATGTTGTCCATAAACAGCTAATAAGGAGATGTTGTCCAGTCCAAGGGACTCCAAACGTCTGTTGGCCGCCGCTGCGCCGTCTTTGATGTCTCTTAAAATAACCGTCGGGCTTTCCTCCACCGTAATCTTTCCCAGGCCGTTCTCAATGTCCTCTATGGTCTTGACAAAGCCTTCTGTCTTTCTCTTCAATGCCGATAGCCTTTGGATTTCCTTTTCGATTTCATCAATTTTTTTGACGCTGTACTCGCGAATCTCTTCGATGGTAAAATCCTCTGTGATTTTTTTTATATCCGGCAGAGAAATGTCCAGCATCCGCAGCTTGATGATAAAGTCCATCACGATCATGTCGTCCCTGCCATAGATGCGGTAATTGTTCTCGTCATTTTTCTGAGAAAGAAGGACACCTTTTCTGTCATACAACCTGACAGTGTCTGTGGATACGCCATAGAATTTGGCCAGATCCCCTACTGTATAGTTATCCGATTTTATCTTCATGACCTCACCTGTTATCTTTCGTCTGTCTTATCCGTTATTATACTCCCTAATCGCTGGAATCTGCAAGTATGAATCTTGCATCGCAATTGGCAT
Organism: uncultured Eubacterium sp.; assembly: GCA_900551775.1. Classification (GTDB taxonomy): domain Bacteria; phylum Bacillota; class Clostridia; order Peptostreptococcales; family Anaerovoracaceae; genus Senimuribacter. The sequence goes on from URXI01000197.1 coordinate 8,053, forward strand.
AGGACCTGCGCTCCCTTCTCAATTCACGGCTCGATGGTCTTTTGTTCTCTCCACATACCCTGTCTGCTTACGGTTTGCGCAGGGAAGGCACGGTTTGCGCTAATAGGCTTGCCCCCCCCCCACTTTTTGGTAAAATG
>URXI01000198.1 GCA_900551775.1 uncultured Eubacterium sp.
CAGTAAAAATTGCACCTGCAGACTGGTTGAAGCACCTTTCATGCGTTTGCCGTGCAGGGACAGTTATTTTGCTTTTTAAATTCTTTGAAATAGAGTATAATATTATTCACAATTGGTGCCGTTCGAACTACACTGGGGAGGTAAAGTAAAATGACTTACAAGCCATTACCTATAGGAATAGATGATTTTGAAAAGTTAATAGCAGGTGGATATTACTATGTTGATAAGTCCTGGCTGATCAGGGAACTTCTTGCGAAAAAGGGCGAAGTGAACTTATTCACAAGACCGCGTCGTTTTGGCAAGACCCTCAATATGAGTATGCTGCGCTATTTCTTTGAAATGCCTATGGATGGGGAGGACAAGTCAGCGCTCTTCGATGGTCTTAAGATCATGTCGGCTGAAGAAAAATACACTTGTGAGCAGGGACGATATCCTGTCATCAGCTTGACACTGAAATCCGCAAAGCAAGGGAACTTCGATGATGCTGTGGGACGAATGAAGGAGGCAATAGGATTGGAGTTCTACAGGCACAGGTATGCAATGGAAGCCCTGGAGATTGAAGCTGATCGCAGAAAATTCCACGATATTATGTCAAGAACGGCAGATGCAAGTGAATATCTTACATCACTTGCTTTTTTGTCACAGTGCCTGCATCAATATCATAATCAGAAAGTGATTATTCTCATAGATGAATACGATGTACCGCTGGAAAATGCCTATTACAGAAACTTTTATGACGAGATGACAGATTTCCTTCGATCCCTGTTTGAATCTGCACTAAAAACGAACCCATATTTGGAATTTTCGGTAATCACAGGATGTCTTCGGATCAGCAGAGAAAGTATTTTCACAGGGCTTAACAACTTGAAAATCGTTTCAATCCTGGATGAGGCTTATGGTGAGTATTTCGGCTTTACGGAAGCTGAGGTCATGTCTATGCTCGATTTTTATGGATGCAGCGGCAAGATGGACACCGTGAGAGCTTGGTATGACGGCTACCGATTCGGGCAGAAAGAGGTATACAACCCGTGGAGTGTAATAAATTATACGGAAAAGCTTGTTTCTAACGAGAGTGCTTTTCCAACGGCAGCATGGAGTAACACCAGCTCTAACAGCATTGTCCGCGATTTGATTTACCGGGCTGATGATGCTGTTAAAGCAGAAATCGAGAATCTCATAAATGGCGGCACCATAGAAAAAAGGTTCACGAGGATATTACCTATGGTGACATCTACAAATCAGAGGAAAATTTGTGGAATTTCTTGTTCTTTACAGGATACCTTAAACTGATTGCGATGAGAATGGAAAATGACGATGTTTACATCAAGCTTGCAATTCCAAATAGGGAGGTCAGTGCCATATACCGTAACCAGATTCGTACTTGGTTTGACGACAAAATCAAGATGCAGGATTTAACTGTTATGTATCAATCCATGTTTGCTGGAAAAGTGGAATCCTTTGAGGAAGAATTATCTGTACAGCTTCGAAAAACAATCAGCTATATGGATAACGCAGGGAGCTTTTATCATGGGTTTCTTCTCGGCATCATGGCCAACCTGAAAGATTATATTGTCAGGTCTAATCGCGAATCCGGCGACGGAAGGTACGATGTCTGCGTTTACAGCAATGACATCAGCATACCCCCTGTTATTTTGGAACTGAAGGTAGCGAAGGAATACAAGCAGCTTGAAGCTGCCTGCGATACGGCTCTTGAGCAGATCGAGGAGAAACACTATACCGAAGATTTCGAGGGGGAGGGATATCGCAACGTCATCTGCTATGGAATCGGGTTCTACAAGAAGCAGGTACAGGTGAAGGCTATGCGAAAAGAGCTGGAATAAGAGAATTTACCGCAAAAAAGTAAAATAATATGACACAAAAAAACTAAGTGAGGAAGGATGGCAATGATGAACAAACCGATTTTGATTATCATGGCTGCCGGAATGGGCAGCAGATACGGCGGACTTAAACAGATTGATCCAGTCAGCGATAAAGGAGAGATTATCCTTGATTTTTCTCTCTACGACGCTATGATGGCGGGCTTTGAAAAAGTCATATTTATTATCAAAAAAGAGAACGAAGCGGATTTCAGGGCTTTGATCGACGAGAGAGCGGGAAAACACCTGCAGGTGGAATACGCTTTTCAGGAGCTTACTGACATTCCTGAAGGCTACCAGGTGCCGGAAGCTAGAAAGAAGCCGTGGGGAACCTGCCATGCGGTACTCAGCGCACGAAAGCTCATAGACGGGCCTTTTGCCGTAATCAATGCGGATGATTACTATGGACCGGGAGCTTTTCAGTCTATCTATGACTACTTAGCCGCAGCAAAAGACGATGAAAAATATAGATATTGTATGATTGGCTATCTGCTGGAGAACACTTTGACGGAAAATGGTCATGTGGCAAGGGGCGTCTGCGAGGTTTCCCCGGATGGCACTTTGCAGGATATCGTGGAGAGAACGAGGATTATGTGGCGCAACGGGGAAATCGCTTATACAGAGGATGAGGGGGATTCCTGGTACCCTTTGGCGGAAGGAACTACCGTCTCTATGAACTTCTGGGGATTTACAGAGTCTTTTGTCCGGGAGATGGAAGCGCGGTTCCCGGCGTTTTTGGACAAAGCCCTGGCGGAGAACCCGCTGAAGGGAGAGTATTTTCTGCCAGGCGTGGTGGATCAGCTGATCAAAGAGGACAAAGCCTCCGTCAAGGTGCTAAAGTCGCAGGATAAGTGGTACGGCGTCACCTATAAAGAAGACAAAGAAGGCGTGGTGAGCGCCCTGCAGTCCATGAAGGACAAGGGCATGTATCCGGATAAGCTGTGGAAATAACGGTACAAAAGTGAAAGGACGGCGATCTGCTGTCCGTATTTATATACTGAGCACAGATGTTTTCAACGCTTAGACCGTCATATCATAATCAAAGAATGTTTTAACTGATGCTTTCATCGGAGCAAATATAAAAACCTTACAAAAAATGTACTTGCATTTCTCAACTGTTATGTGTATAATAATAAGGCGTGTTTAGACGCAAGATCTCTGCATAAACATAGGGTTTATGCCATTTAGTCCACAGGGAGGTGAAACAGATGACAAATTATGAAGTTATGTTCATTCTCAATCCTACTTTAGAAGAGGAAAAAAGAGAAGCTACAATCGAAAAGGTCAAGACAATCATTGCTGCTGACGGAGAAGTCGGAAATGTAGATGCTTGGGGAATGAGAAAACTTGCTTATCCAATCGAAAAGAAATTCGAAGGCTACTATGTCGTAATGGATTTCAAAGCAAGCACAGAATTACCGAAAGAGCTGAACAGAAGACTGAGAATCTCTGACGATGTAATGAGACACATCATCATCAACAAAGACGCAAAATAGGAATGGGGTGTAGTTTAGAATGAATAGTGTTGTACTAATCGGAAGACTTACCCGAGATCCGGAAATCAGATATACTGCTGGTACACAGATGGCTGTAGCGACCTTTACTGTCGCTATTGACAGACCGGTTAGATCTGGCGGCGAAAAGCAGACAGACTTTCCGAGGGTGACTGTATTCGGCAAACAGGCTGAGAACTGTGAGAGATATCTTGCAAAAGGCAGACTGGTTGGCGTGCAGGGAAAAATTCAGACTGGAAGTTATCAGAACAAAGATGGAGTGACTGTTTATACGACCGATGTTGTAGCAGACAGAGTAGAATTTTTAGAGTGGGGAGACAGGCCGTCAGGCGCAAGTTCGGCCCCACGACAGAATACATCTTCAAATTATGGCAATAACGGCGGCGGAAATGCCGGCCAGAGTGCTGCTCCGAGAGGCAACGATATGCCAGAGGAGATGCCGGATTCGTTCCAGGCAATCGACGAAGATGTTCCATTCTAAGGAAAGGAGATATGAATCATGATGGATAGAAGACGTGGCGGCATGAGAAGAAAAAAAGTATGCCAGTTCTGCGCTGATAAGACAGAAGCAATCGACTACAAAGACGTAGAGAAGCTTAGAAAGTACATTACCGAAAGAGGTAAGATTCTTCCTAAGAGAATCACTGGAACTTGCGCTGTACATCAGAGAGAAGTAACGACAGCAATCAAAAGAGCAAGAATTGTTGCGCTGCTTCCATATGTTGCAGACTAATTTTATAAACGTAAATCAAAAGACCTTCCCAATTGGAGGGTCTTTTTTGTTGATTTTACAAAGATAAAACAGAGGGAAGCTCTATAGAAAAGTCAGATGTGCACCCCGGTTATTTCTTAGTTATTTATTGAAATTTCAACGTTTTATTGATTAAATCCCTTTACGGATGCGTATCAAAAAGGTAATATATACCTACAAAGCATTTAGAAATTTTTAAATAGAGATAGAATGTAAGGGAGAAAAGAAAATGTTGAAGAAGGGAAAGAAGTTATTAGTCGTTTTAATGGCGCTGTGCATGGTATCTGTCGGTGTCTGTCAGATTGCTCTGGCAGAGGAACCAGTGCTGGGCGGTGGCATCAACGGAGAGAACGGCATCGTTCAGGACGGAGGAGGCGCGCCGGAAAATGAAGGCGGCGGACAGATAGACAACGGAGATCCCGACGATGGAGAAGGAGGCGCTTCTGGTGATAATCAGGACAACGTCGGAGATAAAGACCAGATAGAGCCGGAAGGAGGAGAAGGGAAAGACGATGAACAGGACGTCATAGGAGACTTCTCTGATTTTTTAACAAAATTCAGCTTCTGTAATGCGACTACAAAAGTGGAATACAGCAAGGATAATCCTGTTAGGGATAATGACCCTGTGAGCATTAGATACGATTTTAGCATTCCAGATCCGAAGGAAGTAAAAGAAGGCTCCAGTTATACTCTGCCAGCCTTACCGGAACAGATGAATTTGGCGGGTATTGATGTTGGCCATGATTATCCGGTAGGAGAAAACGGTTATGCCACCTGGTCAATTAGTGCAGAGCGAATCATAACCGTAAAATTCATCAAAACACTTCCTGAAAACAATGTCTCCGGATATTTGGAAATCAATTGCAGCGCACAGGTCAATGAGGAAACAGGCGGAACAATTCAGTTTGACTTGGGCAAATTCGCGGCCGGTGTGACAGGCTTTGATATTTACCAGAAGCCGGAAGAAGAGAAAAAAGCGATTAAGGTGGAAAAGGCAGGTGCACTTAACGCCGACAATACGGTAACGTGGACCATCACAGCGACGCCGAATCAGAATGAAACCCTGGCTGGGTACACCATCACAGACACCAACAACAAAGCGCACCTGGCTTATGTTCCCGGCAGCATGAAAATGGAAGGCCAGGACATCAGCGACGAAGCGTTGAATCTGGCTGACAACGGCTTTGCGTACACAATTCCTGACAATATCAGTGAGGGTTCCCATGTGTTCACTTACAAGACCACGGTCAGCGATGCGGTCTGGTATAAAGGACTGGGCAATTGTGGTGACAATAGTGCATTTGTTGAGAACAAGGTGACATTAGAAAGCGCTGACGGCAAAGCAAAATCTGAAGCAACTGCTAAAGTAAAAGCCAGGGATACCTTTGTGCAGAAGATCAAGGATGGAGGAGAGGCTGATTGGGAGACAAAAGTTGACAAAGACGGCAACTATCTCCTCACTTATAGAGTTGAAGTCAGATATGGAAAAGGAAATGACAATTTTACAACTGCAACCCTTGTAGATACGATAAACGACACCGCCGGCGGTGCTGAATTTGTAACTGACAGCGTAAAAATCAATTACACTGAAGCCAATAAAGAGAACGCAGTAGCAGTAACGGCTGAATTTGGAAAAAATGCACAGGGCAAACCGACGATGACCATTCCGCTATCTGGTGCCCACCAAAAGGCATGGGTTTATTATACGATCAAAGTTCTGAAGGACAATCATTTTAACAATGGCTTTACAGGTCAAACTATTCATAACGACGCTGACCTTTGGGTCGATAAAGCTTATCGGATTGGCAGTGACTACGAAGACTGGGGAAGTAACATCGGACCCAGCGACCAGATCATCTACTTTGCGAAAAATGGTAAATTTACGACCAGTGCAAATAAAAACTGGATCAACTGGACCATCAATATAAACAACGGCAAAAAGGATTTAACAAAGCCGGTCACAATTACAGACACAATCGGAGATAAGCAGACGCTGGACGAAAGCAGTATCAGCATAAAGTATGGTGACACGGAACAGGGCGGAAAAGATGCAACGTATGAAATCGATAAGAATAACCCGAACAAAATCACTTTTACCTTGAAGAACGTCGGGAAAAATGCAGTCGTGATCACCTATCGAATGGAAATTACGGAATTCAGGGTTGAAAACGGCGGAGTTACTACGGGTTTTGAGAATAACGCAACACTCATATATGATGGGATAGATAATCAAGATATTAAGGCGAAGGAAGATGTCAACCATTCTGATTTGCTGAAGAAAGAAGGAAAATTTGACGCTTCCGTCAGCACTTACGGCGGGAAAGGGTATTTCAACTGGACAATTACTTTCAATGCAAAGAAGTATGCACTGACCGACGGTATGATTACAGAGATGCTGCCGGAAGGACATAACCTTGTGGAAGGAAGCCTCAAGGTAAATGATCAGGAGATTACCAAAACTGCCAGCAAGACCAAAGCATATTATGAAATGCAGAATGGCAACCCTGTTATTCATATCCCTGGTACAGTAAACGAGGTGCAGACGATTATAATGCAAACCGTCTGTGACATTACAGAAGGCACAAAGACTTTAGACGTGACGAATCATTGCCAGGCGGCGGCAAAAGAATTCGAAGGCAGTCTGAAGGCAAAGGCTCCAGTGAAGGTACACTTTACACCATCCTTAGACAAGAGCACCGACTACAAAGTAGGCAATACCGTTAACTGGGAAATCAAAGTCAACAAAAACGGCGCCAACATTACGAAACAGAACGCAGTGCTGACTGACATTCTGCCTCCTGGGCTTGAATATCAGAAGGGCAGCGCGGAGTTGTACGGAGCAGATGGCATGGAGATCAGCGGGCTGACAGAGGAATATGACGAGAACACAAAGACGCTGAAAATGAAAATGCCAGCAAATTTGGATTTAACGAAGGCCTATACTGTCAAGTTTAAGACAGATATAACAGACAATCTTAAAGAAATTAAAAACACGATAACCTTTGACGGCTCCGCCGAGGAAGTGTATGCGACCAGTGGATCCGTTGACCTGATTGCAGGAGGGCTTGACAGTTCTCTCAGTGGCGACAACATCCGCTTGGAAATGACAAAAGCGGATGCAGAAGACAAGGCTAAGTTTTTGCCTGGTGCAGAGTTTACTTTGTATAACGAAGATGGAAAGGCGATTGGCACTGCAACAAGTGATGACATGGGAAAACTTGCCTTTGACAAAGGGCTGAGATTTGGAAAACAATATACTTTCAAAGAGACTAAGGCTCCAAAGAACTATGTCCTCGATAATACTGTGCATACAATGCGTATCGGTATGGTTGGACAGTTTGACGGTAAGAAGGGTGCGGAAATTACGATTGATGGTAAGGCATTTACGGCATATTGTGATGCCAATAATACGCTGAGCATCGAGATTACCGTTTACAATACGGGCGAAGAGGATAAGCCGACGCCGCCACCGACGCCAACGCCTCCTCCGACACCGACGCCTGATCCAAGTCCGGATCCGGGGAAGCCCCTTCCTCCAGATGAGGGCCTTGAAGATCCAGAGAAGCCTGGAGATGATGACGTTGTAAAACCAGAACTTCCGGACGATGAACACATGAAAATTGATGAGGCGGCGAAGAACAATGATGGAAATGCATCTGCAGAGGAGGATGCAAATCTGCCGAAGACTGGCGACCATACACAACTAGTGCTGTGGATCGTGTTGCTGATTACCGCAGTCGGGGCAGTCGTTTCGGTAAGGCTGTATAATAAACAATTAAAGAAATAGCGGAAATGAAATAGGCTCTAAAGAACATACTGCCGCATTGAGAATGAAGATTCTTGATGCGGCAGTTTTTTGTTGATTCCTTGCCGAAAGACGGTAAGCTTGAAGCTTAAATTCTACGGCAAAGGCATGAAAGTTTGATCTGAGGATACTGGCCTGGCACGGCCCACGGTGTTTTTGAAATTTTTTTGCTCATTTGACATAAGGTCTTGTACTGGATACCCCAG
>URXI01000199.1 GCA_900551775.1 uncultured Eubacterium sp.
TCAGAACCCGGGGCCTTGCTTCGGCTTGTGGCAGCCGCCTGATTTTAGAGTGTCTGAAACGGGGGCTTTACCCTAGCTGGGACGCCCATGATCTCAAGTCTGTAAGCCTTGCTGAAAAGCTGGGCTATCATATGGACCACCCTTATAGCGTTTATTTCCTCAAAAGCGCCTGCGTTTCTGAAAAATAAATTAAGGCATGCAGGGTAACAGCAGGTTCGTTACCTTGTATGCCTCAATATTTGGAAATGACAGTTTAGTCGTATAATTGCTTTGCAAGAAAATCGGCACCGATTTCTGCAGCTTTCAGTTCTACTTCGCTCAGTGCTTTTTCACCCGGTGAAATGACGGTGACCGAGCCGATTGCATCTCCCTGAACGACAATGGGAACTACTACCTTTTTATCGCTGAGGAATTTGTCCTTGCTCTGAATGATATGATCCAGTTCTGTATCAATTTTGTCGTGGTCGAACTGTTTTTTCTGTTTGCCGGATGCCGCGATGAACTGGTCCGTATCAGATACGGCGACGGTTCCTCCCAGTACGGAAGAAGCCGTTTCTGCAAACTCTGCGGCCACCTGGCTCATATCACCGATAGGTGAATATTTTTTCAAGATAATTTCTCCTGAACTGTTTGTATATATTTCTAATGGATCTCCTTCTCTAATGCGTAAAACCCTTCTAATTTCTTTAGGAACAACAACTCTGCCTAGGTCGTCAATTCTTCTTACTATTCCCGTTGCTTTCATGTATTTTTGTCTCCTTCTTATCAAATGTTATATCACTATTTTTTACCATAGTGATAAAAATATACCGTGTATTCGCAAATTATTTATTATGAAGAAATGATGAAAATGCTAGGAAATAGGCAATACTTATGATAAAATATTATGATTGATTTTACGTATCCCTTGTACATGAAAGTCAGCATAACTGGATGGAGGAGTGAATATGCTTTTTAAAGAGATAACAATTCTAAATAAAGATTTTGAAATTGAAGAAAACATGTACGTCGGTGTCAACAAAGACTTCGTCGAATATATTGGAAAAGAAAAGCCTGCTAAAGATTTTGGCCAGGAATACGATGGCAGGAACAGAATTTTAATGCCTGGATTTTATAACGCCCATGCCCATTCACCTATGGCACTGATGAGAGGCTACGGTGAAAACCTGGTACTGCAGGATTGGCTGAACACGAGGATTTTTCCTTTTGAAGATCATCTTTCCAGCAATGCGGTGTATTGGGGTACCATGCTCTGTATGGCAGAATCCATTCGCTTTGGTATCGTCTCTTCTTCTGATATGTACTACTTTATACCCGACATGGTGCAGGCTGTAGCAGACAGTGGAGCCAAGAGCAATATCTCAAGGTCGGTGGCCAATCCCACGGGCATGCCTTTTGAGAAGCTGCCCTCCATCAAAGAAGCAGAGGACGCTATCAGGCTTTACAATGGATATGCCGATGGTCGAGTAGTAATAGATACCAGCATTCACGCAGAATATACGACCAACGAAGAAACGGTCCTGGGACTGGCTGCAATTACAAAGGAACATGATCTGATCATGCATGTACATGCTTCAGAAACAGAGCTGGAGCACGAGGAATGCAAGGCAAGGCACGGAGGCTTGACGCCGGTGCAGTATTTCAATCAGTGCGGACTCTTTGACACCAGAGCCCTGGCTGCCCACTGCGTGTGGTGCGAAGGAGAAGATTTTGATATACTGAGAGACAAAGGCGTCACCGTCGCGGTCAACCCGATCAGCAACCTCAAGCTGGCCAGCGGCATCAGTGACGCACCGAAGATGATGGAGATGGGAATCAACGTTGCCATTGGAACCGACAGCGTTTCCAGCAATAACAGCTTGAACTTTCTAGAAGAAGTGAAAGCTTTTGCCACCATTGCAAAAGTGAAAGCAAATGATCCGACGGTGATTACACCAAAGGAGGCGCTGATAGCTGCTACGAGAAACGGTGCCCTGGGGCAGGGCAGAATAAACTGCGGCGTACTGCAGGAAGGATTCAAAGCGGATTTGATCGCCCTCAGAACAGATGTGCCTAATATGCACCCTATTCATAATCTGACTAACAATATCGTCTATGCTGCTTCCGGCAGTGACATCGCTCTCACAATGGTGGACGGGAAGATTCTCTATCAAGATGGAGAATATACGACCATAGATATTGAGAAGACTATTTTTGAAACGGAAAAGGCTACGGCTGAAATTTTAAAACAATTATAGAAAGTGAAAGAGACTATGTCAAATAAGGGAAACAAGTTTATTAAAGGCGCGGCAATTCTGGGTATTGCCGGCGTCGTAATCAAGTTACTTGGAGCGGTATTTAGAATTCCACTGACCAATTGGATTGGTGACGATGGGATGTCCTATTATGGCTTCGCTTATTCCATCTACGGAGCTCTGCTAGTTCTGTCCACAGCCGGCATCCCGGTGGCCATTTCCAGAATGGTATCAGAGCGAATTGCTGTCGGAGAGTACAGAAATGCCCATAAAGTCTTTAAAGTAGCCACAGCGCTCCTCTTCTTTATCGGCATCTTTTCCTTTGCAGCATGCTATTTTGGCGGAGAATATATTACGGCCAAATTAGGAAATCCAGATGCCGCTCTGGCAGTAAAAGCTATTTCTCCGGCTCTGTTATTTGTGCCGCTGTTTTCTGCTTATAGAGGTTATTTCCAGGGCAGACAGAACATGAACCCGACGGCAATTTCTGAAATTACAGAACAACTGGTTCGCGTCATTGTCGGCCTTTATCTGGCGTACACATTACTACATGCCGGGCTGAAAGAAGCTGCCGCAGGCGCTTCCTTTGGCGCGTCAGCAGGCTCCATTGCAGGGCTTGGCATCATCGTCGTCATCTACATGCTGAACCGCAGGACGATCCACAGAAAAATCGACCTAAACAATCAGCAAGTCGAACAAACCAGTGTGATCCTGAGAAAAATCATCAGCATTTCCGTGCCGATCATCATCGGCTGCGAAATCATGCCGATCATGACATTGATCGATACAGGCATCATCATGACCAGATTACAGGCTACAGGCTGGTCCTATGCAGAGGCAAAGAGTCTGTACGGCCTTCTCAGCGGATTTTGTAATTCCTTAATTGCTTTTCCGCAAGTTTTCACCCAGGCTGTGGCAGTCAGTCTGGTTCCGGCCATCGCTGCTGCTTTTAAACTGAGAGACAAGAAGAACGTACAAGAAAACATCAAACTGGGATACAGGACGACCATGATCATGGCTTTTCCGTGTGCATTTGGAATCTTCTCCTTAGCAGAGCCGATTCTGCTGCTGCTTTACCCTGCACAGAAAGCCAGCGCTATCGCGGCAGTTCCGACTTTGATGATCATGGCGATCAGTGTCATCTTCCTTGCCATTACGCAGACCTCTGTCGGCGTGCTGCAGTCTATCGGCAAGCAGATGGTGCCAGTGGTGCATCTGGCTATCGGCTGCGTAGGCAAAGTGATCGTGACCTTCGTTTTAGTCGGTATTCACTCTGTTAACATCAAAGGCGCTGCCATCGGAACGATGCTGGCTTACTTCGTAGCCTTGGTACTGAACAATATTTCTGTCAAAAAATACACCGGAACAAAGATCAATTACGACCTGACCTATGCCAGACCGTGCATCGCGGCGCTGATTATGGGCGTCTGTGCCTATGCATTCCACAAGCTGTGTGTCGGGTTCCTCGGAAACAGCATCGCTACTTTGGCGGCGATCATGGTAGGAGGCATTGTCTACGTGATTCTGATCTTTACATTAAAGGCGATTACCCTGGCAGAGGTAGAAACCATGCCTGGCGGAACAAAATTAGTCAAAATTCTGAGAAAGTTTGTGAAATAACTATGAAAAAAGAGTATGAAGACCTGTATATTACAAAAGATAAGGAAGGCGAAGCGTTAAAGCGGCTCATCGAGATTGTGAAGATTCTCCGCAAGGAATGCCCATGGGATAGAGTACAGACTCATGAGACTCTTACAAAGTGTATGATTGAAGAGGCCTATGAAGTCGTTGATGCCATTGAAAATGAAGATCCTGTTAATCTCAGAGAAGAACTGGGAGACGTATTACTGCAAGTGGTTTTTCACAGTAATTTGTCTGAAAACGAGGGAGACTTTACAATTGCAGATGTAATAAATGAAGAATGTGAAAAAATGCTGCGCAGACATCCCCACATTTTTTTAGAAGAAAGAGCAAAAACTATTGACAAAGCCCTTGAAAAATGGGAGAATATGAAGAGCAGAGAGCACGGAGAGATGAGTTATAGTGATAGACTCGTTCGCGTGCCGAAAGCATTACCTGCTCTTATCAGAAGTGCCAAGGTACAGAATAAGGCATCCAAGATTGGTTTCGATTGGGAAGATGCCGGCGGCGCTTTTGATAAATTAGAAGAAGAACTCGATGAACTGAGAGAAGCCTTTGAGCAGGGAGGCGGAGAAGCAATGTCAGAAGAATTTGGTGACTTGCTTTTCTCGATGGTCAATGTGTCCAGATTTTTAAACATTGATCCAGAGGAATCGCTGAATAAATCTACAGCTAAATTTATCGAGCGATTCGCTACTATGGAAAAAGTGTCTATCGATAGAGGTCTTGATCTTGAAAGCATGAGTCTTGAAGAAATGGACAACCTTTGGATAGAAGCTAAGAAAAAGTAAGTTCAATGCTTATGTATACGATTTAAGGAGGATTTATAATGAATAAGGCTGAACTAGTTGCTGCAGTTGCAGAGAAAACAAACTTTACGAAAAAGGACGCAGAAGTTGCTATCAATGCGCTCCTGGCTAGCGTAGAAGAAGCACTCGTAAAGGGAGAGAAAGTACAGTTAATCGGATTTGGTACTTTCGAAACAAGAGAAAGAAAAGCAAGACAGGGAAGAAATCCTAGAAAACCTGATGAAATCATCAAGATCGCTGCTTCCAAAGCACCTGTATTCAAAGCAGGTAAGGCTCTGAAAGACGCAGTTAACAAATAATCATGGAAAACAGAAGGACAACCTAGGTTGTCCTTTTTGATTGGTAGAAAAGAGGAAAGATGAGAATTGATAAATTTTTGAAAAATTCCAGATTGATCAAACGAAGGTCTGTTGCTAAAGACGCATGCGACCAGGAGCGAGTATCCGTAAATGGAAGAGTGGTGAAAGCTGGTGCAGAAGTGAAGGTGGGAGATGAAATCCACATTGAATTCGGCAACAGCTCTATCACGGCAAGGGTATGTCATTTGACAGAATCCTGCAAGAAAGAAGATGCCGCAGACATGTATGAAATCATTGAGGGCTGAATACTGTGTTTGGTCTTTACAATGGCGGAAGAAATCAATAAAGACGGACTATTCTGTTCTATGGATAGTCCGTCTTTTATCACATTTCTGCCTAAAGAATATTCTCAAAAGATATCTTTTCGTTCTCATGGAGAAATTTCAACTGTTCCTTGAGCGCAAGAAGCTCTCCGCTTCCATTAGATACATCTTCTGCTTTGATGTACATCAGAGTCTTTGCAAAGGTGCTGTCTGCATCGTTGACAGCCTGCGTATCTAGAAAGAAGAGCGCTCCTTTTCTATAATCGTGCCAACGCTCATATTGGGTTTGAAAGGTACTGTAGGCCTTATCCCAATCTTCGTCTTCTATCGCGGGCATGACGATTTTTTCGCAATCGTCTATGATTTGATCCAGGTCCTGTCCAGCGTTATAATAGAATACGCCCCAACATCCGACCAAAATAGCTAAGGACAGAATAGAAATAAGAAGTGATCTCATTTAATTCGCCTCCCTTGAAAATTTCTGCTTTGGCTCTGGATTAGGATAGACGTGAAATGTCCGACTGCCGTCATAAAACGCAACGAAGACGTCGTCGGGGTCCTTGATTCCTTTTCGTTCGATCATGCGATCGAGAGTTTCATGATCGATACCGGCTTTTGCCAGATTATCTTCATAAATCGTTCCGTCACTGATGATCACAAGAGGTAATTTCTCCTGATCGCTTTTCGCGATGATGGACAGTTCACCATTTGATTCCATCACTGCATATTCAACATCAGTAATGGACGGACAGTTGCCGATCCTAAGCTGCTCGAAGAGATCGTTGACGGTAATACGCAGACGCTCCATTTCTTTCACATTGATCATCCCTTTATCAATGATGATACTGGGACGACCGTTGATAAAGTTTTTGAACTTCTCGTTTTTAATTGAAACATATGACAATAATACCTGCAAAAAGAGAAGTGTAAAAATTGCAACTGCACCATTGATCAGAGACGATGACGGCGAATCGATGGGAATTGACGCCAGTTCAGCAATCATGAACAGCACTACCATCTGGAATGTCGACATCTTTGACAACTCCGACTTTCCCATGATCCGCAGTGCAAATAATACGACTACGTACAAAATGAAAGTTCTAATACATACGATTAACAAAATGCACCTCCAAATAATTGATAATCCTATTGTGCACTCTGAAAGCTTTTGATATACTTATATTCATGCAAAAGATAGAAAAGAAAAGTGAAAAACAGAATAACACCAGAAAGTTTAAAGCCGCATACGTATTTATCTATGCTCCAATCGGTGTGCTTTGTCCTTTAATTGGACAATACCTGAGCAGCATCGGATTTTCCGGTACACAGATTGGAACGGTTACGGCAGTGAGCACCGCAGTTGCTATTTTTGCTTCAACTTTTTGGGGTGATAAATATACCAATTGTATAGATGGCAGAAAGGTATTGTTTTTCTTGTGCATCGCGGCTGCTGCCATGGCTTTATTTAACTCCTTTATTACAATATTTGTGATCTTTACAATTACCTATGGCATCATGTACTTCTTTCAAGGTCCGGTTATGGGGCTTGCGGATGCTATGGTGCTTGAAAGCGATGAGAACTTTGCTTCGATCAGACTTTGCGGCGCTGTCGGATATGCGCTTTCTGTATTTGCAGGCGGAAAAATCGGCGGCCTATGGGGATTGGACAAGATCTTCTATGTCTATGCGATTACTTTTATCATTGGCGGTTTCATCGTCATGACGCTTAAATTAGAAAGGGTCCATTCTTTTGAAATAGAGAAAACTGCGGATATTGAAGATAAGATCAAATTCTCAGAACTGTTTAAGGAGAAAAAAGCAATTGCCCTGATTGTCTGTGGAATCTTTATGTTTGGAACCAATGTGGCGAACAATACTTATTTCAGTTTTTTATTTAGAGACGGAGGGGGAACGGTAGCTGGTGTAGGCACGGCTTTTTTACTGATGGTAGGAAGCGAAGCCCCCTTTATGGCTCTTGCCCCGAAGTTAGCCGCTAAATTTTCACAGCAAAGGCTGATTGCAGCGGCGATGATTCTTTCTGCGCTGCGATTCGGATGGTACGCCAGCGGACCATCCTCTCAGTGGCTCATTGCATTGTTCTTTTTGCAGGGGATGGTGAACGGCGTCCTTCTGGTAGAATATATGAAGTATATTTCCTCCGTGGTTCATCCCAGAGTGATTGGGATCGCGGTATCTGCGTTTTACGCTGTCAGCTCTAACGGTGGAACGATCTTGTGCAATTTCTTCGGCGGCGTAGCCATGGATCATTTCGGGAGTGTAGGCGTATACGGCTTGTTTTCAACGTTAAACGTAATTGGGGTGGTCATGTATTTTGCTTTTGGGCTGCATAAGAAGAAAAAACCGAAAAAAGATGAATAAATTCTATTGACAAAGGGACGATTAGATGGTAAACTAGTCAAGCTGTCTGAGAGAGACGGTCTGCACGAGTTTCCACACCGGAAAGCGGTGAAAAAGGAAATTTAAAAAAGTGCTTGACAAGTCACCCCGAAAGATGGTAAAATAATCAAGCTGTCGCAATGAAGCGGCAAGCGCCTACGGATTAAAAAATCTAAAAAAGTGCTTGACAGAGTTTCATAAAGATGGTAAGATAATAAAGCTATCGCACGAGGTTAACACTTCGGAATGACGAAAAACTTCTTAAAAAAGTAGTTGACAAAATTCGTCAAAGATGGTAAAATATCAAATGTTCGCTGGAATGCGAACCGCAGCAATCCTGAAGGGATTGCGGAGAACCTAGAAAACTTCATAGTGTAGAAATTTAGTCAAAGAGGACCACGGTCCTC
>URXI01000200.1 GCA_900551775.1 uncultured Eubacterium sp.
AAGTGATCTTCGTCCATTGTGAGAAAGCCGCCGTCCCGCAAGGTAGCCACTGCATGGCACACGCTGGGCTTTGACACCTCCATGTGCCGGGCCACATCTACGGAGCGTACCATACCGAGTTTCTTTTGGAGAACAAGGATGGTTTCCAGGTAGTCCTCCCCGGACGCATGAAGTTTCATCAGTACCTCCTTATTACGAATTAAACGCTTAACTTCCAATTTGCAGAAGCTGTCTGCAAATCGACCAGTCTATGATAGAGGCCATTTTCTTTCATAAGTTCTTCGTGAGTCCCGTTTTCGGCTACAATACCATCTGACAATACAACAATGTTATCGGCAGCCTCCACCGTCCTCATTCGATGAGCGATAATAAGAACCGTCTTGCCTTTTACCAGCCTGGATATTGCGTTTTGAATTTCAGTTTCGTTATCTACATCAAGAGAAGCAGTAGCTTCATCGAGAAGAATAACAGGAGCATCTTTCAAAAGAGCGCGTGCGATGGAAAGCCGCTGGCATTCACCGCCTGATAGCGTAGAGCCGTTTTCTCCAATCACTGTCTGATAGCCGTCAGGTAATTTTGAAATAAATTCATCACACTGCGCTGCTTTAGCTGCGACAATCACTTCCTCGTCCGTAGCGTCCTTTTTGCCAACGCGAATATTTTCCATGATGGTGTTATTAAACAGCACAACATCTTGAAAAACGATAGAGAAGTTTTTCATCAACATGGTTGAATTTAGCGGAGCAATATCGGTTCCGCCCAACAATATTCTTCCTCCGTCCAGAGGATAAAATTTGGCTGCCAGTTTTGCGACTGTACTTTTGCCGCCGCCGGACGGGCCAACCAATGCCGTGACCTGTCCCTGTTTTGCAGTAAACGAAACATCCTTCAGTACCGGTTTGCCCTTTTCGTAAGAAAACTGGACATGATCGAATGTAATATCGTACCCGTTTGTATGGATATTCTTCTCGCCGGTTTCTTCCGGGTATTCCTCTATTTCTTTCAAACGGTTTACCTGAAGCTGTACAGAGAACAGCTCCGCCATATTTGACATCGCCCCGGAAAGCGGATCATAAAGGCGGGAGGCAGCAATCAAAAACAGAATATAGGTAAACAGAGAGGTACCTCCACTTACCACAAGACCGTTACCTACTACAATCACCGTTGCCAAACCGAGCCGTAAAAACATCTGGCCGGTTGTCAGCAGACTTGCCGTTGTCATTTCGGATGAAATTTGTGCTTTTTCTGCGGCATCCATCTTTGCGTCCAATTTGCGAAGATAATCTTCTTCCTGATTGCAGGCTTTTATATCCTGTACAGTTTCCAAACACTCCTGAATACCCTCTGCAAGCTCAAGTCTGGCGTTCATGTGTTTTTGGTTGAGTTTTTCCTGCCATTTCCGTGACAGAATAACGATTGCAAATGAAATCGGAGCTACCCAGAGAAGAGCCAGGCCCATTTGCCAGTTGAAAATCAGCAGGCCGATACAAACAATCCCCGTAGAGATAACTGCTCCAAAGAATTGTGGAACCGTATGGGAAAATGCGTGCTCAAAGTTTGCACAGTCTCCCATAATAGTGCTTGTCAGGTCAGCAAGATCACGCTGGTGGAAGAAGGTCAGCGGAAGGGTGCGCAATTTTTCCGCAAGTCCGATACGCCGCCTTGCGCTTTCGTCATACGTTCCGAGATATGCTGCGGTGTACTGGCAATAATGAAAAATAAATACAACGGCTAAAATCACAATTCCAATCACAGTGTAAACGGCGGCACTGATCTCTGGCGCACTCGTTCCCAAAACAGGCGCAAGAAGCTGATTGAGGACGATAGCCAGAAGAATAACAGGAAACATAAGGCTGATATTAGCCAGTACCGAATAAACGATCCCTTTTAACAGGTCTTTTGCACCCTGATTGCTTAACGCATACTTCTTTTTTAACGCCTTAATCATGCTGCTCGTCCTCCTTTCCGACCTTCCAGGCAATCGAAGTCTGGTAATCCTTCCACATGGAAGAATAAATACCATTTAAGGCTACTAATTCTTCGTGTGTACCTCTTTCTGCAATCTGCCCATCCTTGAACACCAGAATAAGGTCTGCGTCTTGTATCGTAGAAAGTCGATGAGCAATCATCAGAACCGTTTTGTTTTGGGTCAGCCGCTCAAAAGCGAGCTGTATCTGATGTTCGTTTTCGGCATCTGCAAATGCTGTGGCTTCATCCAGCACAATAATAGGGGCGTCTTTTAAGATTGCCCTTGCAAGAGCAATCCTTTGATTTTCACCTCCTGAGAGATATGTGCCTCCTGTTCCAACGAGCGTATCAAGCCCATCCGGGAGGCGGTCAATAATGTCCTTGCATTGTGCTTCATCAGCCGCTTTCAGGACTTCTTCCCTGGTAGCGTCCGGGCGGGCCGCTTTAATATTATTCAGTAAAGTATCCTTGAACAGACGGGTATTCTGAAACACGAAAGCAACCCTTTCCATCAGTTCCTGCTTCTCAATATTGCGTACATCCACGCCGCCAATCGTAACAGAACCTGACTGAACATCATAAAATCGGGGAATGAGACTTGCTGCTGTACTTTTACCGCTGCCAGAGGCACCAACAAGCGCAACTGTTTTTCCTGCCGGAACCTCAAAGCTGATATAGTCTAAGGCCTTCTCTTTGGCCCCTGGATAGGCGAAGGAAACATCCGAAAACACAATCGAAGCATCTGCCGGGATCAGGGGATGTTCCGGCTCTTTCAATGGCTTTTCCTGCAAAATTTCATCCACCCGGCTGACTGCACTTTTAGCCGCCATAAGCTGCTCGCTGGCAAACATGATACGGTTCATCATAGTTGCACAGACCGGAGTAAACAAACTGTAAAACAGAAAATCCAGCACAACATTTTCATAAGCCGCCTGGCCGCTGACCCCGGACAAAATAAACATGGCGACTGGAATAAGTAAAACAAATGTGCCGTTCAGTGTTACTGTAAATCCAGTAAGAGGAATACGGCATTTTAAGGCATACCCGGAAGCAAATTTTTCGTATTCTTCTATTGCAGCGTGAAAATTTTTGAAGGAATAAATAGTTTGCTGAAATACTTTTACAACAGGAATACCGCGAATATATTCCACAGCTTCTTTATTCATCGTTTCCAGTGCAGTCATATACTTGCCCATAAACTGCGCATTATCTCCGCCCATCATCTGTTTGAGAAAGATGACACTGATTCCCATAGGTATCAGGCAGCAAATTCCCAGCCGCCAGTCAAAAAGGAAAATCAAAATAATAACGGCAACCGGCATAACTGCGGCTCCGGTCAGATCGGGAAGCTGATGGGCCAGAAATCCTTCTGTAAGTCCTGCATTATCATCAATGATTTTTCTGAGCCGTCCGCTTGCATTTTGGCTGAAATACCCCAACGGCAGCGTCACGATATGATGAATTGCAGATTTTCTCATATTGGTGGCTGTACGAAACGCCGCCAGATGAGTACAGTTCAGGGCGATAAAATAAATTAAAATGCTTGCCGTTGCAAACACAGCCGCCATCCACGCATAATGGGCGCTCCCCGTTGCAAGAGATATATCCCCGGCAGCAAAAGCCTGGATTAAATCGCGGATGACGAGCCAAATGCAAACAAAAGGCAGCATAGATAAAATGGTACTGATCCCGGAGAGAACACATCCCAAAACGGTCAAAACATGGAATTTCCCTGCATATCCGAACATTCTGGACAGTTCTCCATTTTTTTGCTTATCCATAAGCAAGGCTCCTTTCGCAATAATAGACGAGTTAGCATCTTCTAACCCGTCTATTATCATAAAATCATTCAGTTGTTTCTGCCACTCCATACAGAGCGTATCTATCCAATCAGACACATAATTCATTGACACATAAGGCAGGAATATAAGCGGGACAAATTTTCCTGTAACGGAAATGTTTCTACATGACCTTCATCAACGAAATGCAGAACCCGATTGCAAGACATAGCGGCAAATTCATAATCGTGGGTAATGATTAAAATGGTCTTTCCTTTTTGCGCCAGAGCTTTCAAATGCTCCGATATTCTCATCATATTTTTGAAATCAAGACCGCTGGTAGGCTCATCCAAAATCAAAACGGGGGTATCTATCCAATCTGATACAGCGAGAGCGAGCCGTTGTTTCTGTCCGCCGGAAAGAGTAGCGGGATGCCGTTCTTTCCATTCAAACAAACCATATAGTTTTAGCAGATCATCGCGTTGCTCCTGGGTACTGCCTTTTCCGTTTAATAGCAGTTCTTCTTCTACGCTGTCCCCAAACAACTGGCAATCTGTATTTTGCATAACAAAGTAGGCAAAATTCTTCCTTTTTCCTTTAGATACCTTTGTCCCGTTATATATGACCTGACCCTCTTTTTCCTTTTGCATACCACAAAGAATATTCGACAAAGTAGTTTTTCCTATTCCGTTATGGCCTACAATCGCAATCAGGTCGCCAGCATACGCCCGAAAAGATATATCGTGGAAAACCGGATGTTTGCGATAGGAAAACGTCAAATCCTTTACCTCCAGCGTCATATCTTTTTCTTTTGTAGGGGGAATATCTACTTCAATATGGTGTAAATCTGCCGCCCGTATTCCTATGGCTCGTCTTTTTTCTTCTGGAATAGAGAGCAGTTCTCCCGCCGTCCATTCTTCTTTTATGCTCCCGTTTTCCATATAAAGAAAACGGTCTGCAAGGTCAGTAAGATAATAAAGCCGGTGTTCAGCAACAATGATTGTGTGGCCTTCCGCTTTTAGTCCACCCATCAAATTTTTAAGCGCCTCAACGGAATACATATCCAAATTGGCCGAAGGTTCATCAAACACATAAATTTCCGGGTCAACAGCATTGACGGAGGCCACCGCTATTTTCTGTTTTTCTCCGCTGGACATCGGATAAATTTCTTTCCCGCGCAGCATATCTCCGTTAATACGTTTGATCGCACTTGAAACCCGTCCATCCAGTTCTTCATACGGAACGCCATAGTTTTCACACCCGAACGCAATTTCATCCTCTGTAATACTGGCAAAAAACTGGCTCTTTGGATCTTGAAAGATTGAACCTACTTTTTTCCCGATTTCATACAGAGGATATTCCGATATGCTGCGTCCCAGCAGTGTGACTCGCCCTTTCAGCGTCCCTTCGTAAAATTGTTCAGCTAACCCGTTTATCAATCGTGTTAAAGTTGTCTTTCCGCAGCCGCTCCCTCCAGTCAGAACAAGGAACTCGCCCTTTTTTATATCGAGGCTGATATGATGGATACTTTCTGTTTCGGCTCCCGGATATTCAAAAGATACATCTTCAAACTGGATAACGGATCGCCTTGCTTTATTATTTACCATTATGCTACCGTCCTTTCCAGCACAAAATAGAGTGCGGTTACGCAAACAGCAACCACGCACATAATCCAATCTCTTTTTTGAAATTCTATCTTCCTGCGGCAGGTATGTTTTCCCGGATTGGAAATCCCCCTGCTTTCAGCAGAAGCTGCGAGTTCCTCAGCTATTCTGGATGAACGGAAAATAACAGGCGTAACAATATACTCCATTGCGTCCAGAGGATGTTTCCATGACAACAGCTTTCGCAGCCGAAGTGAGGCAAACACATCGGAAAATTCACTGCGCACAGTAGGGAAGAAACGCAACATGAAGGTTACGGGCAGGGCAATTCCATCAGGAGCGTGGATTTTTTTAAAAACTGCTACAACTTCTCCCGGCGGCATACCAATCACGGGCTGCGCAGCCATAACCATCATCAAAATACGCAGCACCATGAACAGGAACATTTCCGGCATAAGAATGGTAATGCCCTGTCCTCCTGAAAGCAGCCTTAACACGATAAAAACACCGCAGACGATTAGATATTTTATTGTCTGCCTGCCAAAGCCCTGAATAATCAAATACACGCTCAAAACGCCCAAAAGTGTGTATATCAAAATGTCGCTTGTGAGCACCGCCACAAGCGACATAGTGAGAACTATGACAAGCAATTTGGTCCGAAAATCAAATTTCATGCTCATAGTTTATTTAATCGCGCCACTCTTTCTGAAGTGCTTCACAATCAGTTTGTTGCTAATCATGCAGCCAAGGACGGCCAGGATAGCGGTGACAGCCAGGCTCAAAAGGACGTACTTCGGATCGGTGTAATACTGGGTCTGAACCTGAACCTGCTGCTCACTGACGCCGGTGGCAAGAAATGCGTCTTTGAAAAACCAAATTTCTGACATACCATGTGCAGCGCGAACCAATGCCGTGATTACCCACGAAATGGACACACGCTTAATGTCATGGTAGGCATCCTTTCCGCACATGGAAAGCTCTGCGATGATACCGCCGCCCAAAAACCACGGAATCATAAATGGCCCCATCATCAATCCGGCGATAATTGCCCACATGATATTGTAGACAAGAGCGGGGCCATGCTTGCCGACTTTCATGCACATATAAACATAGAACGGTGCGAGGATAAGTGCCGCACCTGCGGCGTTAAAAATCATGGAATAGAACAGTGAAGCGCCGGTCAGGGTCGAATAGACCATAAATACAACGAACATGACCGCACAGAAGATACCGATGATTGCCGCGTCTTTGACAGTGTACTTGTTACCTGTCGATTTTTCATTTTCCATTTGGAAATCCTCCTTTGTCTTGCAGAAAGTTAGCAGTACCTAACCCACTATTCAAAAAATAGGCCAGCTTCAAGCGGTCTTTCTGCTTTTATCTGACAAAGGATATTCTAATACAGCTCAGATTTCTTCGCCACTCCATACGGACCCGCTTCTATCCAAACGGACACTCTTTCTGAATTCCGTCGGAGAGCTGCCATATGTTTCTTTGAAGGCAGAAGTGAATTTATTCGGATTTTCATATCCGATTTTACTTGCAATCTCCGTTACTGACAACTCGGTTTCCAGCAACAATTTTTTGGCGACTTGAAGCCGATAGGTACGAAGATAAGAATAGACAGAGGTTCCATAGACGCCTCGAAAGCACTTTTTCAATGCTGTTGTAGAAATCTCGAATTTCTGGGAAAGCTGTTCAATCGTATGATGTGCTGTCAAGTCCTCCGTAATATAGGACGCTACTGCTTTAATCAATGCGACCTGATTTTGATTGAAATAATCCGTCTGTAAAACTTCTTCTGCCGTATTGAGATCACTTAAGAACAGAAGCAGTTCCAGCATTTTGACTTTCATGTATCCTGGTTTTCTTTTTTCCCGGACATGATAAAGTTCCGAAAAAATATGTTCAATAGACGGATTGGCCCGCATGATGCAGCAACGGTTTCCTTCGCAAATATATTTTTGTATGTAGTGCAAATCAATATTCAATAGCTCCATGATTTGCCGTACTTCCGGCAGCAATTCATCCAGATTGATGATGATAGAAATACCGTGATAGTGGTTCAGCGGAAAACACGAATTTGACTTTTTCTTCATCATGGAGCTGATCGACAAATCGCCTTCCGCCATATAGCAGCAACTATTTTCGCCAAAGCTACACTCAAAACGTCCTATCAGACAATGGTTAATCTCTATCATGTTTTTAGCTGTGGCTTGATTTTGATTGCAATATCCCATGTGCATATCGTTATAGTAAAGCTCAATACCAGAAAAAACCTGATAGACTGTAATGCGTCCATGCCCTGTTTCATTTGACAGCCGAAAAATTTTACAGTCCTGCCGTAGTTCATCTTCTTCGGGAGAGCCGTATAACTTTGTCCCTTCAAATTCGTCTGGCAATTCAGACCGCAATAATACTTCAATCGCACCAGAGAGTGCTTGTTTTTCATAGGTCAGCACTACCCATTCCTCCTTTCGGTTCGTTATGACTAACCACTCTAAGTATAGGCGCGAATAATGGCAGTGTCAAATGGTTTTCTGACAAAAAGAAACAGAGGGAAAACCCTCTGCTTCTCTTAAAATTGAAGTTCTAAATATAAATAAACTCTTGACAAATCATTTCCTCCGCCTGTGCTTTCAGCGTGTTCATCAGCCCCACCCAGCGCATGGGGTCACGGCCTTTCAGTTCCTC
>URXI01000201.1 GCA_900551775.1 uncultured Eubacterium sp.
ATTTCTGCGTGGTCGTTCAGCGATTCTCAATTTGTCGCAGCAAAGGTAGTTCCCATGGAAGCTATTACCATACATACCGCCATAACTGCAATAATTGCTTTTCTTTTCATTGTCATAGTAAACCTTCTTTCCTCTTTCTCTATCCACTCTCTGTATTCAAAACAAAAATTACAAAATTCTTTATATGATGAACCCCTGATATTACTTTCAGGCATCCTGCTTTGTCTTCTTCAACTTTTCAATTCCCTTTGGCATTTTGGGCTGATATGTAAAGCATCTGCAAGTAGCATTCACATTTACCTTTGTCAGAAACAATGCCGTTGCTGCAAATTTTCCCAAAGCGTTCTTTTTTAAATTATCCATCAGATCACCTCTTTCTTAATCGTATATTCATTGTACCCTCTTTTTTAAAGGAAAATTTTTACATTGTCATAACTGGCCAGAAAATTGTCATAAACAAATAAAAATTCACATTTTTAAGGGGTTATGATACAATGTAATATAATTATTTCAATTAATATAGGAGAATCGAAATGTTCAAAATTGGAATCTGTGATGATAACAGGGAGCTATGTAACTGGCTGGACCAGCTTATCTGGGGGTATGGCAGACAAAATAAAATCCAACTGGATGTCGAAGTCTTCTACAGTGGCGAAGCCCTATGCGACTATATCCAGACAGAAGATTTTTTCCAGCTCCTCTTCCTGGACATTGAGCTAGAGAATATGGATGGCATCCATGTGGGCGATCTGATTAGAAATAAACTGAACGATCCCGATACCGAAATCGTCTATATCTCAGGTAATTCAGAATATGCGATGGGTCTCTTCAATAAGCATCCCCTGGACTTTCTGATAAAGCCGCTAAAAGAAGACGATATCATAGCAAAGGTCCGGCAGGTACTTGACAAATGGGGAAGAGACAGCAGCTTTTTTCATTTTAAGATAGGGGCGGAAACCCATAGAATCAAGTGCCATGAAATTCTGTATCTCGAAAGCAATGGTCGCAAAATCAATCTCACTGCGAGTCAGGGCTCCTTTGAATTCTATGGAAAACTATCAGAGATTCAGGAGCAGTTACCACAACAGTTTTTGCAGATACACAAATCCTTCATCGTCAACTTTGATAAAGTCGTCAAATATGATCGAGATTTCATCACGATGGTCAATAACAAGATGTTAAAAATAGGTAAAACATATCGCGGTGAATACGAAGAAAGACTAAAGCAAAAATCTCATCAGAAAGGTGCTCCAAAATGACACTCTACAATACCGTCTACATTACAAACAATATCTTCATGGCTTATGTCTTATATCGGTTTTTACGGATCTTTTACAATCAGAGAAGGACGACAAAGGTTATCGAGATCTGCTGCTACGCAGGATATGTCATCCTGATCAGCCTGACTGTATTTTTCGATACACTGCCCTTCGTGTATATGCTGCTGAGTCTCGGCTGTACGTTTGCGCTGACTTTTTTGTATCAAGGGAAAGTACAAAAGCAACTGTTATCTACTGTTCTTATTTATATAACAATGACTGTAATTGAGGATATCATTACTTTTCTGTCTGGATATGATAACATTCAGCTCCTCACCCCGCTCAAATACAACTCCAGCATCGGCATCACAATCATCAGCATTGTCACCTTTGCTGCCGTATTACTACTGGAGAATTTGAAGGATTTAAAAAAGGGCAGAGGCATTCCCGTCTCCTATTGGCTCGCAATTATTTTCGTGCCGGTCAGCACAATCTACCTGCTATTGTTCACCGCGTTGCTATTTGACCCGGATCGCAGTGGTGCGCCATGGCTGATGGTTCTGAACAACGTCATTATCTTGCTGATCAATGTCTTGGTATTCTATATGTATAACAAAATCGCAAGACTTGTTGCTGTAGAAGGTGAGAAGGATTTGATCACGCAGCAGAATAAATACTTTCAGGAACAACTTTCCCTCATGCAGGACTCTCAGGAAGCGACAAAATCTATCCGCCACGACATGAGAAATCACCTCGCCTCCATCAAAGCGAGGATAGAAACAGGAGAGTACCAAAAAGCCGAAAAATACATCACCGACACCATCGGACAACTTGAGAAAAAAGAGGAGATCTCCCACACCGGTCATTTTCTATTAGACAGCATCATCAACTATAAGCTGCGCAACATTAAAAAATGCGGCGTGCAGCTGCAGTATACTGCTGTCGTTCCAAAGGATCTGCCAATAGACGACTTTGATCTTACCATCATCCTGGGGAACCTTCTGGACAATGCGCTGGAAGCATTGAAAAAAACAAACGTTGCCGAGAGGTTGTTAGAAATTCACCTGACCTACGAGAAAGGATGTTTTCTCATAAAAGTCCAAAACACCTACAATGGGGATTTACTGATAGAGAAAGGGCTGCCTGTTACCCGAAAATCAAAAGCCCATTACCACGGCATCGGGCTGAAAAATGTCCGTGTTGTCGCAGCAAAATACCATGGATCTATGGATATTACCCATGAAGCCGGTATTTTCACAGTTGAAGTTCTATTATACCTGTAGGGATTAGCGCTGAATTTTATCCACATCCCTATCCACAGATGTGCAAAACTTTAAGGGAAACAACACTTTAATTGATAAGTATAGAGCTCCTTAATTTCATGGCCCTATGTTCGTAAAGCAAAACCAGCCTGCATTTCTTAGGCTGGTTTTATTAATTGGCAATTATTTAAAATGCAAACCTCATAGGAATGTATATCTGATTTCATGCAGATACATATTATAGACGCAATTGCTGATCTCGCAATTCTCCATTTCAACGTAGTAGGTCTGCCCTTTCTCCGCATTAAAGGTAACCGTAACTGGGTTATGTGAATTTTTTACTGCATCCTTTTTATTCAGCAGAACGTTATGTTCATCATATACCCTTACTGTTCCCTGATTAAAAAGGTTGGTTTTAATTCTGACTTTACCATCTTTTCTACTGATAATCTTAAACGTGTTTTTTTGCCCTTCTTTTACAACATAGAAATTTTTACTTTTGTTTTCCCACAGCATCCCTTTCTCATTAAGAGGACCAACATAGGTAAGGTAGGATACGACATAATCATCAAATGGATTCTTCGTATAAACCGCAGCATAATACGTGCCTGGCTCTAAAATTACAATGCCATCCTTGCCCTCATTGTTTGGTATATATTCTGCAGTCCCTTCTTCAGCGCCGCCGTTGCGGGACTCCCAAGTGAAAGGCACTTCCTCTACCGGTTTTCGGAGTTCCGCATCCTTGTAGATTCCAAAGTATCCCGATTTTCTACCGCCACTGACCTCCAACAACAGAATAGATGGTTCTTTAACCACAATTTTCTTTCGAAAGCCGAACTTTCTTAGACTAATCCTAGTTTTATTCGAAAAATCAATTTCTTCAGCACGTGAGAATTTCCCAACGGAGATGGGCTCCATCAATCTGCAATCAGGAGTTTCCTTACTGATATGAAATCCAAAACCGAAAAACCCTGCAACTGTCAGCAGCGCCAGTAGCACAATCGCTGTGATTACACATTTTCTTTTCCTCTCCATGGTTTCCCCCTTTGTGCACATTATCTAGCTGATTTCTATCTAAGGCCAGTTTGTACTAACTCCATTTTTTCTCAAGTTCATAAAGATATAGGGAAATACCTCCTCCACGGCATTCCCCTATATCCTTATCTGCCAAATTTATCAAAATAGTACTCCGCCTTTTCTTGATCCAGATCAAAGCGGCGTTGCAGCTTATCCAAAATCTGTTCCTTTGTCTTCTGGTCTTCAAGATTATCCTGAATCAGTGCGCCAATACCCTACTCAAGGCCTTCTCTCTTCGCAATCATCATCCTGGTCGCATTGTCGTGCTCCGCTAATTCCTGTCTTCTGAGCAAATCCTGCAGGCTCTCATCTTCTGTTATATCCCTGTAAACACGTTCCGACATGGCGATAGCCTCCTCTCCCGTTCCAAGCAGTTTATCCACATAGTCTTTTTTCGTGTCATCTCCGGAGTATTTGAGGTATGTACAGAATCTTTCCAGAGATGTCATCTCTTCCGGATGTTTGTCTTCATTTTATCATAGTCTTCTCCCTTTGCCAACGAAGAATTCACCATTTCCCAGAACGCTTAGAACCAATTCTTTCGATTCTTTTCTTATCACGGAGCTCTGCAAGTACACGTTTCACCGTGCTATCAGAAAGTCCGGTGTTTTCAGCTAACTGCTTCCGCGTAATATATGGGGCGGCTTTTATTTGACTCAAAACAGCCGCTTCCTCTACGGAATCTTCATTTTGTTTTGGGTCAGCTTTTGGGTCAGACAAACCAATTCCCACATCAAATGAATAGTTCTCATCTAGCGGAACTATGATACAGCTAAAATCTAAATCAAGTCAACAAAAATAAACAAGGGAATGTCGCGTTTATACATTCCCCTGCCTATATATGATAACTTATGAAAGAAAAAACCTAGATTACCTTCTATGACTCTTCTTCGGACAGGTACATCAGCCGCAGATCCGAGCCCACATACCCCAGGATGAATGCATAAACTAATGCTGCCATCCCGATTGTGATTTCATCGTACTGCAGATCGAGAACCGGCGCCAGCAAAACCACAGCCGCCGTTCCTCCATGCATGGCGATGAGACCAAAAATGCCGAAGACTCTGCGGTCATATCCTCTTTTAAAGCCGATATACAGTGTTAACAGTAAAACCGTGCCTAAAAGAATTCTTCCTGTATATAGATAACTGCCTAAGTCATCGGCCTCATAAATCGGCAGAATCGAGAGAACCGTACTGAGCAGCTGATACACTGCAAACACCATAGCGCTGACTATGGCAGCATTGAAATGATCCCCTGGCCTCCGGTTTTGCACCAACTCATAGGCGATGATCACTGCGCCGGTAAAAGGCGCTGCAAACTGTACATAATCGCCAAAAGAGAAACATATCAATACGATGCCAACAAAAATTTTCAACATGATTAAAAATCTCCTTTCCTTATCTCCAGATCCCCTGTACTTTGCTATTTGTGACTGTAGCTTTACTTTAATCTTTGTCATAATCATTGTAAATAGCTTATCGGCAAATACATACTTTAGTATTACTCCGAGCAACAGACTTGAGCGAAAAGTATGATACATCTGTGAGCAAAATCTATCCACATGCCCATCCACAGGTGTGCAAAACTTTTCTTGACTTTTCCCCATAATGATATATAATCATTTTATATAAACTATTTATATAAAATGATTATCCAGGAGATGCCTATGCCAAAACAGAAGATAACGAAAGAAATGATCATCGATGCCGCCTTTGACATTGTCCGAAAGGAGGGGCTTGAGGCTTTGCTCGTAAAAAACATCGCCGCAAAGCTGAACTGTTCTGTCCAGCCGATTTACAGCTATTGTGCAAACATGGACGGGGTCAGGCAAGAACTAATTGAAAGAACATCTGCGTTCATCAGAGAATTTGTCGCTGCCCGTATTGACAAAGAGGACTATTTTCGCAGTACGGGTCGTTCCTACCTAAAGTTTGCTAAGGAAGAGCCAAACCTGTTCAAACTGTATTTTCTACGAGAACAGCCCGACGTCTATACACTGAGTGATTTATATAATAAAGAAAGCAGTTCTAAGATCTGTACTTTCATTTCGGAATCCTTAGGTATCAGTGTAGAAAAAGCAAAATCCCTTCATCTGCACATGATCATTTACGTCATGGGAATTTCCGCTATGGCGACGTCATCAAATATTGATGTGGAAGAAGAAGGCATCTTAAACCAGTTAGACACGGCTTATGAGGCATTTCTTTTACAACTGAAAGGGGAAACAAATGAAAAAAACAGTAATCATCTATAAGAGTACAACAGGATTTGCTGAAAAGTACGCCCGATGGCTCAGCGAAGAACTGCACTGCGATATCAAATCCTACGAAAAACGAGATGGCATTGATTTGTCTGATTATGAGACTATCATTTATGGAGGCGGCATCTATGCCGGTTCTATCAATGGTCTCACTTGGTTCAAATCAAAACTGCCAGAACTCCGAGGGAAAAAAGTCATCGTTTACGCCACAGGGGCAATGCCGCCGGATGCACCAGAGACAAAAGAAACAATTGCAAAAAATTTTACAGAGGAAGAAGCTGCCCAGGTCAAGTATTTTTATCTCCACAGTGGTTTGGCTTATGAAAAAATGGGTTTTAAGCATAGACTAATGATGAAAATGTTCTGTAAGATATTGAAGAAAAGCAATCCCAAGACCTATCAAGTTCTTCGTGCTTCTTTTGACCATACTTCCAAAGAAAGCCTGATGCCGTTAGTTGAATATGTTAATCTCCACAGCAACTAGAAGAAAGGCTGACGACTATGAAGAAACGATTAAAATACTGCGGCATCGCATTTGCCGTTTTACTGTTCCTTTGCGCTTTTCTGTTTATCAAACAGAAAAATGAAATCGATCATTTACGATTTTCCACTGTCGATTTGTCACAGGTAGAGGATGGTACCTATTACGGCGAAGAAAACACGACATTAGTCAAAGCTGCCGTTGAAGTATCTATCAAAGACAACAAAATTAAAAATATTACTATTACGAAACATGACAACGGATTAGGGCAAAAAGCTGAAAAAATTGTCGGCACTATGATAACGAAGAATACTTATGAAGTAGATGCGATCAGTGGCGCTACTATGTCCAGTCAGGTAATCAAACGGGCAGTCAATGACGCACTCGCCCGGCAACAGTCAGCCAAAAACTAAACCAGCGGGAGCTACAGAAAGGCTCCCGCTTTTTCGTTTACTAATTTAACTCTTTGATGGCCCGCTGCAGCTGTAAGTCCTCCTCGTGAGGAGGCAGCGAGAGAGCATCCTTCCATTTTCCGTTCTGCTCCACTTTGATGTCCGGCGTCACGCCCTTGCCCTGGATTACACTGCCGTTTTTCGTATAATAGCTGGAAACGGTCAGTTTCACTGCAGAACCACTCGTCAGCGGTATCAAGTTTTGGACGATCCCTTTGCCGTAACTCTGCGTCCCGATGATGGTCGCCCAACGATAGTCTTTCATCGCCTGGACAAAGACTTCTGACGCGCTGGCGGAATTTCCGTTGACAAGCACGACCATAGGCATTTTCAGCTGGCTATTGTCTTTTTTCGGATATGTTTTATCACGATAGCCATAGTCATTTTTATAATGTATCTGTCCATTCTTTGAATAATACTCTTCCCCTTTGCCGTTTTTATCTTTGGTATAGACAAGTACGCCGTCCGGCAGAATCCCCGCCAGCATATCGACGGCACTGTTCAGCACACCGCCAGGATTATTCCGCAGGTCAATAATCAGACTTTGCGCACCCCGTTTACGCAGCGCTTTGACTGCCGCGTCAAATTGCTTTGTTGTTGCGACCGCAAAGGAAGACACGTTGATATAGCCCGTCTTTTTCTCTAACATCTCATATTTCACATATTCAGCTTCTACCTGGCGCCGCGTCATTTCAAAGACAAGGTTTTTCTTTATCGATGGTCTGTAAACTTGTATTTTTACTTTTGTTCCTTCTTTTCCAAGAATATGATCGTTGACGATTTCGTCCATATCCATCGTCGTAACGTCTATTCCATCCACCGCTTCGATAATATCGTCTTCTTTCAGACCAGCCTCGACGGCGGGGCTGGTTTTGAATAACTCTACGACCTTTGTTTTCAGGGTCTGCTTCTCCTGCTGAATTCTCACACCGATGCCACAGTAATTTCCTGTTGTTTCCGTCTTCAGGGATTTATATTCTGAAGGCGTGTAATATTCAGAATAAGGATCACCCAGACCGGCGAGAAGACCCTTGTAAATATACTGCTCCAGCTTCTGATTATCTTTCTTGTTGAGATAATCTTCATCAATCATCGTCTCCAAACCGCGTATATTTCTATTTATTGAAAGCAAATCCAACCGGTCCTCTTTCATGGTCAAATTCGTAAATCCGTCCGTAGCAATAAATGCGGCGCTGCCGGCTAA
>URXI01000202.1 GCA_900551775.1 uncultured Eubacterium sp.
ATGGGCCCCGTGGGTTACGGTATGGGCACGCGCGACTTCCCGGCCGCCAACTGCGTGCGCGCAATACTCGGCGAAACGGAGGGCCAGAACGCGCCTGTGGCGGAGATATTCTGCACGCTGGACGACGTGACGGCGGAGGATCTGGGCTACGCGCAGGACGTGCTGCTGAACGCCGGTGCACTTGACGTCTTCACGGCCAACGTGGGCATGAAAAAGGGGCGGCCCGGCACGCTGCTCTGCTGCCTGTGCGACTATGACCGGCGCATGGAATTCGCCGAGCTCATGCTGCGGCACACGCCGACCCTCGGCGTGCGCATGTACGCGCCGGAGCGGGTCAAGCTCTCGCGCAGTGTGGAGACGCTGGACACCGCGTTCGGCCCCGTGCGCATGAAGTACGGCAGCGGCTTTGGTATCGAGAAGGTGAAGCCGGAGTACGACGACATTGCCCGCATAGCGTCCGAGACCGGGCTTACCATTGCCGAAGTGCGCAGAAAGATAATGGAGAGATGAGAAAAGCCCCCTTCGGGGGGCTTTTTTCATTGCCTCTGCCAGCGGGGAAATGCCCGGCTTCGGCTCTTGCCTTTAGGCCGGATTTATGAGATAATCAGTGACGTGAGAGATTTTTTGCAATGGAGGAGAGCAAATGAACATGGACTTCATAGCTGAGTACAAGAGCAAGCTGGGCACGCCCGAGCAGGCTGCCGCGCTGGTCAAGAGCGGGGACTGGGTCGAGTACGGCAACGGCACCACCTTTGCCGAGCTGTGCGACGCCGCCCTGGCCAAGAGGCGCGACGAGCTCTGGGACGTCAACATACGCGGCCAGATCATGTACGGGCCCATGCAGGCGATAGAGTGTGACCCCACCGGCGAGCACTTCACCTTTAACTCCTGGCACGCTTCCGGCTACGAGCGCAAGCTCATGGACAGGGGGCAGGCCTATTTCTCCCCCATGATCTTCCGCAACCTGGCCTGGTATCACAAGGAGTTCCTGCACGTGAACGTGGCCTTTGTCTGCGCCACGCCGATGGACAGGCACGGTTACTTCAACTTCTCCGTCTCTGCCGGCACCAGCCTGGACATGATCGGCCGTGCCGACAAGATAGTGCTAGAGATAAACCCGCACCTGCCCAAAATCTACGGCGCTTACAATGAGAGCATCCACATCTCCGACGTCACCATGGTCGTCGAGGGCCATGACAGCGAGGTGCCCACGGTGCCCAAGAAGACCCCCTCTCCGGAGGATATAGCCATAGCCAACAATGTCCTGCCCTACATTGTGGACGGCTCCACGCTCCAGCTGGGCATAGGTGGCACGCCGGACGCGCTGGGCAGCATCCTGGCCCAGAGCGACCTGAAGGACCTGGGCATGCACACCGAGCTTTGCACGGACGGCTTCCTGGACCTGTACAAGGCCGGCAAGCTGACCAACAAGCGCAAGGCAATCTACCCCGGCAAGGGCGTGCTCGGCCTCGCCACCGGTTCCCGCGAGCTCTATGACTGGCTGGACGAGAACCCCGGCGTCATCGCCCTGCCCATCGCCTACGTGAACAACCCGCAGGTCATCGCCAGCATGGACAATTTCATCTCCCTCAACAGCTGCGTCTCCGTGGACCTCTACGGCCAGATAAACTCCGAGAGCGCCGGCCTGCGCCACATCAGCGGCACCGGCGGACAGCTTGACTTTGTTACGGGCGCATATATGTCCGAACAGGGCAAGGCCTTCCTGGCAATGCCTTCTGTGCACAAAAACAAAGACGGCAGCATGTCGTCTAACATCATCGGAAAGTTTACGGGCGGAGATGTCATCACGACACCGAGAACCCAGGCGCCATACATGGTAACGGAGTATGGTGTAGCCTGCTTGTCCGGACTGACCGCATGGGAGAGAGCAGAAGCACTCATCAACATTGCCCATCCTGATTTCCGCGATGAGCTGATCAAAGACGCAGAAGAACAGAATATCTGGCGCAAGAGCAACAAGAGATAATATTATTCGAACGAAGAAAGCTGCCCGGCAACGGACAGCTTTTGTTTTGCCTATTGCTCTTCCGCCCATTTGCAGATCAGGACACGGACGACCCCTGCCACGGGAACGGCCAGTACCATCCATAGCAGGCCCCCGAAGTAACCGGCAATGGAGACGGCAGTCAAGACGAATAGAGGATGAAGTCCGGTGGATTTGCCGATAATACGCGGATAGATGAAGTTGCATTCCACCTGTTGGACGGCAAAGAGGGCAATCGCTGCCAGTATGGCTTTGGAGATGCCGCCGTCTGCCATGCCTGCCAATACCGCCGGTATGATTCCGATGATGGGACCAAAATAGGGGATCACGTTGGCGATTCCGGCAAAGCAGCCGATAAACACCGCAAAGTCGATGCCGATGGATGCCAGAGCCAGGGAAGATAAGAAGGCGACAATGACAGAATCGACAAAGACGCCCCGCAGGAACGCTGATATGACATCGTTTATTTCAAAAAGAATCTCTCTGACCACCCCATGTACTTTCTGCCCCAGAAGCAAGTGCATGGTTTTATTCATCAGACGCAAGAAAAAGTCCTTATCTTTGAGGAGATAGATTCCAGCAATCATACCGATGAGGAATTTTACTGCACCGCCGCCAAAACTCTGGAGCAGATGACTGATGTTGGGACCCTCGACGGAAAAGCCGAAGAGCTCGTTGAGCACGCCTTTGTACTGTTTGTAATAGGACTGCAGAGATGAAATGGCTTCCTGCAGAGAACCTGTGGCCATCTTGCCGGCGATGATATCAGCAAATCCCCAGATCAAAAAAGTGACCGCTGCAATCACTGCCAGATAGGAGAGGACGACGCAGAGAAGTCTTTTTTCTGAGAATTTTCTCTCAAGATAATCGACAAAAGGATTTAAGATGTATGCAATTGTGATGCCGATACAAAGTGGAATTAATGCATGACGCAATAAAAAAATGGCCAGCAGCAGAACGAAGAGTATTAGAATTTTTAACATAGTTGCCAGAACCTCCTGGAAATAGTATGATATAAACAGTGAAAAATTATTGAAAGAATAGGAACGAATTTAATGAAAAAATGTGAACTGCTCGTCCCGGCAGGCGGAGAAAAGCAATTTATCGCTGCGGTGGAAAATGGAGCCGATGCGATTTATGTCGGCGGCAAATTATTTAATGCCCGTATCAACGCAGGAAACTTTGACAATGATGAATTGACAAGGGCAGTCGACTTTGCCCATAAAAGAGGTGTAAAAGTCTATGTGACCATGAACACGCTCCTCACTGATGCAGAAATGCGCCGAGCGCGGGAGTATGTCTTGTTTCTTTACGAAATCGGCGTGGACGCTTTGATTGTACAGGATCCTGGCTTGGGTGCTGTTGTCAAAAAGAATCTGCCAGATTTTCCGCTGCACCTGTCGACTCAGGCCAGTGTCTATGATCTGCGCGGTGTAGAAATGGCTGGACGTTTGGGGTGCGAGAGAGTTGTACTAGCCAGAGAACTCTCTTTTGACGAGATCAAAGAGATTTGTCAAAACACGGAAATAGAAATCGAGGTCTTTGTCCATGGAGCACTCTGTATCTGCTATTCAGGTCAGTGTCAAATGAGCCGTCATTTTGGCGGCAGGAGCGGAAACAGAGGGCAGTGTGCCCAGCCCTGCAGGCTTCCTTACAAATCATTTGACCAGGATGGCAGATTGATCAAAACCTTTCAATACCCCCTCAGCCCCAAAGATCTCTGTTTGATCGATCATATCGGCGAACTGGCTGAGGCAGGCGTGGCTTCGCTGAAAATTGAAGGGCGCATGAAATCACCGGAGTATGTAGCCATTGTCACCTCTATCTACAGGAAGTATTTGGACCAGTATTATGAGAAGGGCAGTTATACCGTCACGGCGGAAGATCGAGAGGCATTGGAACAGATTTTCAATCGAGGCGGTTTTACAGAAGGCTACTTTTATGAAAATCCAGGCATGGAGCTGATGGCGGGAGAGATTCCAAAACATCGCGGCATAAAGATTGGCAAGGTCGTGAAGATGGTGCAGGGGAGCAGCCTGATCGATGTCAAATTATATCATAAATTGTCGATAGGCGATGGAGTTGAAATACAGGGGAAGAACGTGACTGGCAATGTGGTCACCTATTATAAAGAACTGAAAAGCGGTCTCACACGCATCGGTGATATCAAAGGTCACGTAGAGCACGGAGATCCTCTTTACAAAATCTCCGCCAAGGAGCAGCTCACAGCAGCCAGGCGAACCTTTGAGAACAAGACCTTTGACGAGGGAAAATATCTCCGCAAGACGCCGGTGGATATGAAATTCTGCTGCAGCGAAGAAGGATTTGCCTGGCTGACCCTGCACAGCGCCTTGACTGACAAAGAAATTACGGTGAAGGAAGGGCCTTTTGAAGAAAGCCGAGATCGCGCGATGGATAGCGGGCGGATCGAGAAGGCTTTGCGAAAAACCGGCAACACGCCTTTTGAGGCGAGAACTGTTCGCATTGAGGAAGGTATCGACAGAAATATACAAATATCGTCGATAAACGATATGAGGAGGAGAGCCTTAGAACAATTGGAACAAGCCTTGGTGCTGCGGCGCAGCGGAGGGAACTTTCCCGCTTATTTGATGAGTGAAGAAGGCCATGACAATACCCTTGAATTTTACTTTTACGATTGGGAATCTTTTTCTCATTATGTGATGCCTGACGATCTCGATGCCCTGGATGTGGATAAGGTGGCGCTGATTCCGCTGGTCGATTACGAGAAGCATTACACCGAAATTCCCAGAGAGAAGATGGTGCTGCCGTACATTACCAATATTTCTAAAGGCAGAGAAGACCAGTTTATCGAGGCGCATTTTGATGCGATCTGTGAGCATTATAGGGACCGGGGAATCTATATCGGAAACCTGGGCTGGCTGCAGGCGTTTTTGACGGCAGGGGTGCCGGTTTATGGAGATTACGGATTGAACATCTGCAATGCTTTTTCACGAGGACTCTACAGTTCTCTGGGACTCGGGCATTGCATAGACAGCCTGGAGACTCTCGATGATGGACTGGGCGCATTTCCTCTGATGATTTCTGAACATGAGCCGCAGGGAGTGCGTCTGGTCGATCGAAAAAAAGAACAGATCAAAATTGTGAGAAGAGATTTCAGCAGCCAGAGTGTCCTCGCTGTGAAAGAGGCAAACATTGATATTCAATTGATAAAAAAGCTTATTTCCGAAGGAAAACAAATAATTAGGATATATTGTTAACTACGTATCGAACAATAATTGGGAAACATGGAAAAAATATAAAAATTTAGGGTGAGGGTGTTGACGAAAGACCTTCCTCTACGGTAGTATGAAATAGAAATAACGGTTACCGTCGGTAAGTAATAAAATCCGCTGCAGTAGCCGTCATTTTTTGGCAGGATGCATTAGAACGTTAATCTGATAAAGTGATGGAGTAAAAAAGGAGAACAGAAGTAATGGAGAGAGCATGGGAAGGTTTTAAAAAAGGAGCGTGGACTGACACGGTCAATGTGGATGATTTTATCAACTTGAACTACACGCCTTATGACGGAGATGAAAGTTTCCTGCAGGGACCGACGGCGAGAACGACGGAATGTAACGAAAAAGTCAAAGAACTGCTGGTAGAGGAAAGAAAAGCTGGCGGAACTCTGAAGGTTGATTCCAGTAAAATCATGAGAATCAACTCCTTTGAGCCGGGATACATTATCGAGGGCAAGGATCTGATTGTCGGTTTACAGACTGACGAGCCTCTTAAGAGAGGAATCTGCCCTTTTGGCGGCATCAAGATGGTAAGAGAAGAACTGGCTGAATATGGCCAGAAACTGCCGGAAGAGATCGACCACATGTTCAACTACATTACTACCCACAATGACGGGGTATTCAAAGCTTACTCTCCAGAAATGAGACAGGTCCGCCACTTGGGCTATATTACAGGGCTTCCTGATGCCTATGGCAGAGGAAGAATCATCGGAGACTATCGCAGGTGTGCCCTCTATGGCATTGATCGCCTGATCGAGCAAAAGCAGCAGGATCACGATGAGATTTCTTCTCGTCCGGTCATGAGTGAAGATAACATCAGACTGGCAGAAGAGGTTTCTAACCAAATCGTCGCTCTGAAGGAAATAAAGAAGATGGCACAGCGGTACGGCTATGATATCTCAGTACCGGCAACTGATGTCAGAGAGGCGATCCAGTGGACGTATTTTGCATATCTGGCAGGCATCAAAGAGGAAAACGGAGCCGCCATGTCCATCGGCAGAATCTCCACTTTCCTCGATATCTATGCGGAACGTGACCTGGCAGCCGGCAGATATACAGAAGAGCAGATCCAGGAATTCATCGATGATTTTATCCTGAAACTGAGAGTTGCCAGACACCTCAGAACCAGCGAATATAACGAACTCTTCGGCGGAGACCCGATGTGGATTACGGAAGGTCTGGCAGGAATGGGCTCTGACGGCAGACATCGCGTTACGAAGAATACCTATAGAGTTCTAAATACCCTTTATAACCTGGGATCTGCACCAGAACCGAATCTGACAGTTCTCTGGGCAAAGGGGCTGCCAGCTTCATTCAAGAAGTTCTGCGCCCAGGTATCCATCGACACGGATTCCATCCAGTACGAAAATGACGACAAGATGCGGCCGCATTATGGAGACGACTATTCCATCGCCTGCTGTGTATCAGCTATTCAGATGGGACAGCAGATGCAGTTCTTCGGTGCCAGATGTAATCTGGCAAAATGCTTGCTTCTCGCAATCAATGGAGGTATCGACGAAAGAAGTGGTGAACGCGTGGGTCCGCAGATGGAATCCATGGGCGACGGTCCTCTGGAATTCGAGGAAGTGTGGAGAAGATACAATATCTATCTGGAGTGGCTGCTGAGCATCTACGCCAGAATCATGAATATCATCAATTTTATGCACGATAAATACGACTATGAGAAGTCGCAAATGGCATTTCTTGACTCAGAAGTGAAGCGGCTGATGGCCTTTGGCGTTGCGGGTCTTTCTGTAGCGGCAGACTCTCTGTCAGCGATTAAACACGCCAAGGTCATGCCGATTAGAGACGAGAATGGTATTATTGTCGACTTCGAGACGGAAGGTGAATTCCCAAAATACGGAAATGACGATGACAGAGTCGACAACATCGCCGTGGCGATTACGGAAAAAGCTATCACAGAACTGAGAAAGCAGCCAGCTTATCGTAACGCGGTGACAACCCTTTCTGTACTGACCATTACATCCAACGTAATGTACGGCAAAAAGACTGGCAACACACCTGATGGGAGAAGGGCAGGGATGCCATTTGCGCCAGGCGCCAATCCGATGCACGGCAGAGACGACACAGGTGCGGTCGCTTCACTGAATTCTGTAGCAAAACTGGACTGGAATACCTGTCAGGACGGCATCTCCAATACCTTCAGCATTACGCCAGACTCGCTGGGCAAGGATATGGAGAGCAGAAAAGAAACTCTGGTCAAACTGCTTGCGGGGTATTTTGGCCAGGGGGCACACCACCTCAATGTCAACGTCCTCAACAGAGAACTTCTGCTGGACGCCTATGATCATCCTGACAAATATCCGAGCCTGACCATCCGAGTATCCGGCTATGCCGTCCGCTTTAACGCATTGTCCAGGGCGCATCAGAAGGAAGTCATCGAGAGAACCTTCCATGAGGCTCTGTAGTCAGGAGTGCGGTGACGATGAACAAAGGAAGACTGCATTCTATAGAGACCTTTGGTGCTGTTGACGGACCGGGCATCCGCACCGTCTTCTTTCTCCAGGGCTGTCCCGCCAGATGTGCATACTGTCACAACCCGGATACCTGGAATCCTTGCGGAGGCAGAGAAGTCGATGCGGGCGAGATTGTCAGCCGCGCAAAACGAGGCATTCCGTATTATGGAGACGACGGTGGGGTGACCTTTTCCGGCGGCGAACCCTTTTGCCAGGCAGAAGCCTTCGA
>URXI01000203.1 GCA_900551775.1 uncultured Eubacterium sp.
TGTTTTTGAAATTTTTTTGCTCATTTGACATAAGGTCTTGTACTGGATACCCCAGGCCGGGCGATATTATGCCCCTGCAAAAGTGAAATCATCTGCTTTCTCGTGTAGAAACCGCACCTCCGGTTATTTCTCCATGGCCTCCGGGACTTTTTTTGACAATGAATTTTCCCGGGAAGTAACCGGGATAGAAAACTTTTCCACTACAGATAAGATTTGCAAAAGAACTTTATGTCAAATTGGATAAACGGTACGCAAAAACATAAACACACCGTGGAGAGGTATGACTTCACCCCTCAAAAATTACAAATGAAGGCGACAGATGTGTTCATGCGTTTGCCGTGCCTTAGCCGCGCAATGGCCTTGCTTTTCACTTATAAGACTCGCCATTTCTGAATGCGTTTCAAAGAATTCAATCTTTGCTACCATTATTCACATTTGGTATCAGAATTGATTCCACTCCTTGCTAGCTAATCGCTGCATCTCGGATAACTCTGTCCTACTCTTTTTCAAAAGTGACTTGATATGCGCTTCATCAGGTAGGGCATAATTCAAATCCTCATGACGAAGATAGTTCAAGTCTTCATCTACATAAAATCTGTATGTAACATTTTTCTTCCTATCCTCCGCACTGATTCCATATTCTGCAGAGCGCATGAACAGCGATGGCCATATAATGATAGAAAGATCATCATTATTCGTCACGGCAAAATTGCCTGTTAGCCTCAGATACGATGGACAGTCTACGGTATAGGTATAATCCTTTTCGCTTTTAAAATAGTTGATAGGCGATTTCGCATACCCATCAGAATATTTGTAGTAGCTGTAGTAGTTGATACCCCAAACAATATTCCAAATAAGAAATATGCTGATCAATAATAACAGCATATATCTAGACTTTTTACCTTTCAGCAGCTTTTTCATAGTTCAATTACCCTCCTCGCCATTTGTCTGATCTGTTCATCATGGGTGACCAGAATGACGGTCTTCCCTCTCTGGTTCAGGTCGCTCAGGATGTCCATGACCATCTCTGCATTCCTCTTATCCAGTGACCCTGTCGGCTCATCAGCCAAAATGATGTTGCATTTTTTCAGAAAAAGTCGCGCCAAAGCGATGCGCTGCTGCTCTCCGCCGGACAGTGTATAGACCCTGCTGTGGAACTTCTCCTGCAGTCCCACTTTTTCCAAAGCCTCCATAATGCTAAATCCCGTCCGATTCTGTTTAGAGACAAGCTCCAGATTCTGTTCTACCGTCTTGTTTTCAATCAGAGCAAAATTCTGAAAGAGGAACCCGACTTCGGTACGGAAATACTGAAGCCTCTGCCTGTTGGTCTTGTACCCCATGCCGTTGATCAGCAGTTCTCCACCATCCAGTGGTTCGAGAAGCCCGATGATGTTCAACAAAGTGGTCTTCCCCGCCCCGCTGACGCCGGAAAAGCAGACAAACTCTCCGTCTTCAATGGAAAAATCGAACCCGTCGAACAATACCTGGCTGCCAAATTTCTTTATGATATTCTTCCCCTCGATCATATCTTTTCCCCTTTCAGAATAGATGCTATGGTTCTTTTCTCAATCTTCTTTGCCCGCCAGAGGATGTACACCAGTTCCAGGAACAGCAGAAGCAGACCTGCTAAAACCAGCGGTACGCCGCCCGGCATTTCTAAGATGTTACTGAGGATCAGCGCTGTCAGGATACCGACAAGAGAACTGAGAACGGTTGTTTTCAAAATACGTCTGTTTCTGTTTAGCAGCGTATATCCGTGGATCTTCTTTAAGGCCATCTCTACTGCGTTGAACTGGTATTCCAAGCGGATGATGAACATGATCAGCGCCATTTCAAGGAGCAGAAGCATGATGGAGAGAACCATCAACATCCTCATATTTCGTGATGCCATGTCCCAACTGTGGTTATAAATGTCCAGGACATTGGACTTCGATATAATCTGATCTTCAAGCTGGAATTCCCTAATAAAGGACTCCCATTCTTGTGTCGATATATCATACATAGTATCAAAAGTATAGTACCAATGATATCCCGTCAAATCCTTATTCATCCGAAAAATGGTATTGTTAAATAAAATAATGGGGTTCTCATATTGTACTGTCTCATATTCATTATAACGGTGTATGGCCGTTAGGGTAATGTCGCCATTGTAGGTTATAATTTCAGCCTCCCCATATTCACTATCATCAAAATATAGTTCAGCCAATGTTCTAGCATATGGATACTCCTTTGATTCCTTAGAAATAGACGATGGCATCAGAATATAGATTTGCTCTTTAACGACTGCACTGGTTGCTTCTTTTATAGATGGGCACTGCCTCTTTATTTCTTCCAAAGCCTTCACATTATTCAATACCACCGGATAAGTTTCTCCTAAGTTTCCAGTTAAATCCGCATAAATCAATGCCTTATTTTGGAATCGCTGGTAAAATTCATGATTCATGGCTGTATTATCATCATCTGATTTTCCCAGACGATTGTCCAACTTATATTCAGTATGACAATAGCTATAGTCTTCATGCGCCTCAAAGAAATCTTTCTGTTGATAAAGATTGTATGCATCTATGATGATTACCACATTCCCTGCCAGAATCAGTGTAACAAGAACCGTTGTCACAACTTTCAGCAGATAGCTTGCCCGAAGAAGTCCCCGCCCGTCATGTCCTCCCGCAATGTCTTTCTTATAGTCGACACGTAGGATTAGTGCGTTGAGCAGGACATTGGCAGCCAGGAATATACATAGGAGCAGGAAGATGGCGGACATTCTGAACTTCACGTTGGTGAAAGGCTGCAGCAGTTGGGGCAGCAACAGAAAAAGTACAGAAAAGCACGCTGTGTCAACAAATGTATTTTTTGCAAACAACCTTGTCAGGCTCTCTCCTAATATGATGCGGACCATGGTCTCCTTCCTGTAGTACAGGATGCTGTAAAGCGTCGCCATCAGCATCAGTCCAAAGATGATCCCCCACACGGACAATAGATTAAGCCAGGTCTCCCGTTCAGAGCCCATCAGTTTTGGGAAGCCTCCGCTGTACTGGTCAATTAAATCCGCCTTAAAGGAGCGGATATCTTCTAGTTTAGCCTCATCCCCTACGAAATAGTAGGTGTCGAACTTCGTGATGTTCTTCACATCTTTGAAAGCCTCACAATGCACTACAGCCTCCCCAAAGAAGAGGCTTTGATGCTTCCCCTCTTTGATTCCCATGGAAGCCAAATGCTGCAATGCACCTTTTGTTCCATATATGGTTGTCTCTGTTTCATATGACGAGTGGATATCTTGATCAACTACAAAGAAATCTACATCGTGTTTCTCTCCAGTTTTCACAAAGTCCTTGATAATTTGGTTGTCTGATACCTCTTTTGTTGGAATATCTGTATAGAAGTTCGCCTGATAACAGCTATCCTGAAAATTGTCCAAATAGAGCATATAAAGTTCCCCGTTAAATAGAAAACCTATTAAAAGTAGTAAAACAAAGATTATCAGTTTTATTTTTTGCATACATAGTTCCTTTTACTTATATTATATAGGGTACCAAAAGACTACCCATAAGAAATGTTAATGAATTCTTACAGGTAGTCATATGGGGTAATTTAGTTCTTACCCCACATATTCTTATATGTAACGCTGCTGCCCTTGTGAGTTACTTCTATTTCAGACCACACGTTTGCGCTTTTGTAGTTATCTTCATGCGTGCCATTTCCATTAACAATCCTTGCAAAATGGAAATTTCCATCTGTATAGGCGTACGCAGTGTCTTCATTTATTAAAAACGTATTGAACCCATAGGTTAAGACACATTTGTATCCGTTGTATGTCTTAGTTTTAGTCTCACTCCAATCTTTGCTAAACGTATGGCTGCCATTTGTATAAGATTGTGCTGTAGTTGCTGCCATTGCCACTGTAGTAAACGACAAAGTGATAAGCATCACAATACTGAGAATCATAATTGCTTTCTTTATGTTTTTTCCTTTCTGGTTAAGTACCAATCAATAATAAAATAATCACTATTGATAAATTAATTTGTGTTCTCCAAATTTTCTATGCTCTATAACCCATCACCCCCCTTATGCTAATTCATGATTTTCTTGAAAACCAGTTGTTGTTACTAATCATCA
The DNA here is from genome assembly GCA_900551775.1 of uncultured Eubacterium sp. Classification (GTDB taxonomy): domain Bacteria; phylum Bacillota; class Clostridia; order Peptostreptococcales; family Anaerovoracaceae; genus Senimuribacter. Next base: position 4,117 of record URXI01000203.1, read on the forward strand.
TGACTAATAGGAAAATCACCGCTACCAATATACAAATGAGTGCTTGTTCTACATCGGCTATTTCCAGTAGCAATGATATGCCAATCCAGACCCCGATTCGCTGTCCTACTTTTCTTTTATACGTCTTTCGTTCTCCCTCTGTGAGTGGTTTGTTCACATGCTCTGAAGGAGACAAGACGAAGATACAGCCGCCAACAATCGTAATGCATATCATCGTTACATAGTCTGGCAACGAGATCCAGTCTATCAAAAGCAGTGCTGCGACCACCATCATGAAGGATAAGATATAGCAACGAAACTGGGTTGGCGCATGATATCCCCCTGCATACACCCTCAATGTCATATAAGCAACCGTAAACAAAACAACTTGCCACACCATGCCCAAGGTTAATCCAATTATCAATATCCCCAAACCGCTGCAAATCTGAGAGAATATTTCTTTTATGCCTAATATGTATATTGGCTTGTCCTCCCGCTGAATAATATTTTCTTTCAGCATCAGATCTGCAAGATAAGTTGAAATGTTAAACATGTTTTTTCAGCTTATCGCACTCTTTTGGCATAACTGGTTGATACCCAATTCCTCGGCATGTTGCATTAACTCTTGACGCGGTGACGGTATATGCGAGTTTAGCTACTTTCTCCAATACGTTTTTCTTTACCTTGTTCATCTTCACGCCCTCCGTTTTTCTGAATTTCTTTGATTTTACCACAAAAAAAACAATTTTTATAGGATTGTAATGAAACGCCTCTTTATTGTAACGAAACCTACAATTCACATTTTAGCTATGTTATGTTAAAATGAAGTAAAAGGAGAGAAAATCTATGTTTAAGATTGCAGTCTGTGATGACGAAGAAAGAATATGTGATTCTATAGACCAGATTCTGTTTGATTACAGTCAGGAAAATAAAATAAAGTTAGATGTTGACCTCTACTTCGATGGGGAATCTCTTTGCGATGCGCTCCGCGCTGGCGAAATCTTTCATCTGATTTTTTTGGATATTGAAATGGGTACTATCAGTGGAATCGATATCGGCAAAGAATTACGTGTTAATCTGAAGAACTACAATACAGAGCTTGTCTACGTTTCCGGGAAACCTGAATATTCAAGGGAACTCCTAGCCATGCGGCCCCTTGATTTTATCGATAAACCCATTTGTGTAAACGAAGTTATTCGACTTCTTGAGCTAGCCATGTCCTTGTTTTCTGAGGAGAGTGGCTTTTTCCACTTCCCTAACAACGGACAAACTGAGCGGGTAACCTATAACAAAATCCTATATTTTGAGAAGGCATTGAGAAAGGTAGAAATCCATACTAATGATACAATTTTGGAATTTTACGCAAAATTTATCGATTTTTCTGAGGATTTGCCAGGACATTTTGTACAAATCAGCCGATCCTTCCTTGTTAATTTACGACGTATCCATTCCTATGGAAGCAAATCTATCACCATGGACAATGGAGTCGTCATCAGCATTGGGGATCAATTTAGAGAATCATTTGTGAAAGCACAGCAAATGGAGCTTGCAAAGCGAGGGATGATAGAATGAGCACCTATCAGATTATATATAGTATAAATAATATTTTCATGGCCTATGTTGTTTACAAAATGATGATGCTGTTTTATGACAAAAGACGCGTACCAAAAAGTTTAGAAGTTCTTTCTTATACGTTATATGGTGTTGTATTTAATTTGACTGCTTTTTTCGATGTACCTCCAATTATATATATAGTTCTAAGTTTAACATCATTTTTTTTACTCACTTTTCTCTATCAAGGCAGTTTATTAAAACGCTTTCTAAACACTCTTTTGATGTATATAATATTAATTACGATTGAACTTACTATCAACTACGCAACCGGTTATTATATTACAGACCTTTCTGACCCTATGCTGTTCGAATCAACTGTAGGAATCACCCTGATCAGCATCCTGACTTTTATTGCTGTTCTTTTGTTGGGGAATTTTAAGAATCTGAGATCAGGCGTCTCTATCCCTTGGTACTATTGGTTATCTATCCTCTTGATTCCCGGCGGCACCATTGTTATGCTGATTTCCATTGTGACAGCCGTAGAAGAAACAAATGATGGTCTGATTATTTTGGACCTTTCAATTACTCTTTTTATCAATGCCATTGTCTTTTACATGTATGACCGTATTCTCCTTCTCTCTCAGCGTGATATAGAATATAGTCTGATGGCACAGCAAAACAAGTTCTATCGGCAGCAGTTAGACATCATGCAGGAATCTTCACAGCGGACAAAAGCAATCCGTCACGATTTGAAAAACCACCTGGGGTCTATTGCCCAGATGGTTAAGCATAGCGAAGTCGACAAGACGATACAATATATCGATGACACTTTAGAGCAGGTTAATTGTGAAGCGGAAATTTCTTCAACTGGGAATTTGATCCTTGACAGCATGGTGAATTATAAGTTGTATGATATATCGAAAAAAGGTGTCAAACTGAATTATAAGGTCATTGTGCCTCCAGATCTGCCGATGAGTGATTTTGATCTTACCATCATCTTAGGCAACATTATTGATAACGCCCTTGAGGCTCTGGGACATGTAACATCGAATCAAAAGCTGCTTGATATTTCTATCAGCTACAACCGTGATCGACTAATTATAACAGTCAGAAACTCCTTTGATGGACAGGTGAAAATAGAAAATGACCGACTCCAGACAATGAAAGCGTCAAAAGAAAACCACGGTATCGGATCAATGAATATCGAATCTATAGTAAAAAAATATAACGGCGGATTGACGATAACCCATGATGCCGAATTTTTTACCATAGACGCAATTCTCTTCTTTGACTTAGGGGTCGACAACCAATCAAATTAAAGCGCCTCGCACATGAATCCTGACTCTTTCAATTTAACGACTGAAAACCTCTTTGACGAGCATTTTTGCTGCATTATCCGCAGCAGGAAACCGCATCCCAGCGTTGAGGCAATATGTCAGTAGCAGAAAGACCGGCTCGAAGAGGTCATATTTATGTATGTTAGGGGAAAAACAAAAAGAAGCTGTCGCATTAACGGAAGATGACCGTTAGAGCAACAGCTTTTTTTACATTATTTTCTTGTTAAATATTGACATATTCCTTCCGACGTGTTATTATATGATTAATTACAAATTATACCATTTATTACAATTTATACTTCATCAGCATTTATAGAAAGGAGTCCCCCATGCTTATACAAAACAACCCCTCTAGTATTCAGTATCCCTTGAATAACGATATCATGTTCGCTCTGGTCATGAACGACGCCGACCTCTGCAGAGGCCTGCTGGAGCGGATTTTCCCCGGCAGAAAGGTCCGCATGCTGAAGGTCTGCGACGGCTCTGACGTGGAAGTGCAGAATACGATCATCACCGGCATGATCTCCAAAAGCGTCCGCCTGGATGTCCTCTTCGAGGATGATGATTCTCTGTACAGTATCGAAATGCAAAACATGAATGACGCGGCCCTTCCCATGCGAGGACGTTATTACGCTTCTGCCATGGACATCGACCAGCTGCGGCGCGGAGAGGAATATAAGGAGCTGAAAAAGAACTACGTCATCTTCATCTGCACCTTCGACCACTATGGGCTGGAGCAGGCCGTCTACAGCTTTCAAAATTATGATGTAAAAAACAGCTTGCCATACGGCGACGAATCCTTTAAACTAATAGTAAATACAACGGCGCCTGTAGAGAATACGCCGCAGGAATTGATGCCGTTTTTCGACTACGTAAACCGTATGGAGGTGCCTGAGGATGATGCGTTCATCCAAGCCCTGCATGCCCAGGTGGAAAAGTACAA
>URXI01000204.1 GCA_900551775.1 uncultured Eubacterium sp.
TCTCCATGGCCGAGATACAGGCCCTGGCGATGGCACTGCCTGCATCCACCTTGGAATAAGGCGTTCCCTGTCTGGTGATCAGCTCGATATCCGAATATCCGTGATCGTCCAGGTGCTTCCTGATTTTTGCCAGCGTCTCCTCCGGTCTCATATTGGGAACCAGGCGCACATCGACCTTGCACGTTGCATGATATGGCACGATGGTCTTTGTTGCAGGCCCTGTATAGCCGCCCCAGATGCCGTCGATGTTCAGCGTCGGCTCCCAGAGCAGCGCGTGCAGCGCGTCCCTGCCTCTTTTGTCGTGAAGGAAACGGCTGCTATATAACCGTTTGTTGAGATACATATCCTCATCAAAGACCTCTGCCATGCGATCTGTATAAAACTCATCCATTTCATTCAGCGGCGCCACATCGTCATAGAAACCCTCGATCAAAATGTGATCGTTTTCATCACGCATGGTATCCAGTGCATTCACCAGTCTCCAGATCGGGTTGGACACCCAGGCGGCGTTGCTGCCGTGAATATCCAGCTTCTGCGGCCCGCCCCACTCTCCACCGCGGGCTTCCATCTCAAAGTAGAGAATTCCTTTATTTCCCAAGGTTGTAAATGGCTTGCCGTTTTCGTCCTGCCTGGCGGATAAGAGGTATACGCCCAGGCACTTTGACAGCTCGTCGGCATGGTTCTTTGTAAACGGCGCCAGGCTTTCGCTGCCCATCTCCTCTTCCCCTTCGATTACAAACCACAAGTTCAGTGGAAAGTAACCCAGAGTCTCTTTGATCACTTTTACCGTGTTGAAGAAACAGACCAGCGGTCCCTTGGAGTTTGCGATTCCGCGGGCAACGACGCATTCCCCATAAGGCTCCACATCGATGATCGCACCCTCATAAGGCGGCACGCGCCACTCTTCAAGCGGCTCAGGCGGCTGTACATCGTACATGCCGTAGATGACCAAAGTCGGCGCATCTTCGACCTCCGATTTCAATTTGGCGCTGACTACCGGGCTGTAGACATAGTGCTCCAGATGTCCTTCCTCGCAGCCCAGGTCATTCAGCATGTCGAGAACCATCTGCGCACATACTTCTATGCCCTCTCCTGTGCCAGCAATGCTGGGCTGTCTTACAAGGGACAGCACCTTTGGAAGGTGTTCCTCTTCAAAACGTTTTTCAATTTCATCATAAATCTTTGGAAGCCAGTTTTCCATTCGTATCATCCTCTCTTTCTCAGTCCATATGAAGCAGACGTTTGATGTTGCCAGAGAACAGCTTCTCCTTGCTTTCCTCTGGGATATCCATCGCCCGCAGGGGTTTCAGATCGCTTGCAAAGCGCTCAGGGTGGTTTTGATTGGAATCAGAACCGAAGAGAATGCGGTCGTCTCTGCGCATCCAATCGTAGAGCATGTGGTCTAACTGCGGGAACAAAGTCAGATACTCGGAAGTCGTACTGGTCGTGTCGATATACACGTTTTCGTGTTTCGCCACCATTACGGGATCAATGCCAAAGGGATGGGCGTGGGCGATAATCAGTTTTGCCTCTGGATAGCGAATGGCTAACTCGTCGATATCCACAGAATTGCTGAAGATCATCCTCGATTCTCTCGAATAGACCGGCCCCGTGTGCACCAGGATGGGAATGTCGTAATCGATGCACGCTTCTACGATAGGACCGACGCGGGGATCTAACATCGAGAAATTCTGAATCGGCGGGTGCAGCTTCAGGCCTTTCAATCCGTAATCCTCTACGCCGCGGCGAAGTTCATCGAGGGCGTTCAAATCCGCCGGGTGAACCGACGCATAACCGATGATGCGGTCAGGGTGCTCCTTTACCAGCTTTGCGATGTATTTATTGTCGTGAAATCCCAGTTCCACTGGCGCGATGGGAGAAACTACCGCCATGTCCACACCGGCCTCGTCCATTCCTGCCAGGAACGTACCGATGTCTTCATTCCCTTCGCGAATGTGTGTATGAGAATCTATAACCATATCTTACCTCCAATTTTCACTTTGCTATTTATTACAGCAGTCATTACGGCTGCAGATGTTTTTCATACCAGTTCGTCATTTCTTTCAGACGCTTGATCCTGCTTCTCGGCTTTCCACTGCGGCTCAATCCGTGGGATTCCCCCTTGAAGATGCAGAGTCTCGCCTCAATGCCTTTGAATTTTAACGCCTGGAACATGGAGATGCCTTCGCTGACCGGACAGCGATAATCGTTCTCTGCGTGAATAAAGAGCGTCGGCGTATGACAGTGCTCTGCATACTTCAGTGGTGAATGCTGCCAGTATCTCTCCGGGTCCATCCAGACGTCGTTTTCAAAACTCCAGCATGGGAACAAATAATTCGTATCTGATGTGAAAAACATGCCGTTCCAGCTGGCAATTCCTCTCTGGGACACGGCGCACTTGAAACAGTCCGTGCGGCTGATCATCCAGTTGGTCAGAAATCCGCCGTAGCTGCCGCCGCCGATTCCCATGCGCTGTGGATCCATGGCAGGATATGCCTTCAGACAAGCTTCACGAAAGGCCAGCAGATCCGCCTCTTCATAGAAGCCGTAACGTCCTATGACATTGGCGAAACGATCGTCTCTGCCATCGCTGCCGCGAGGATTACAGTAGATGACAAAGAATCCCCGGTTGGCCCACACCTGCATCTCGTGAAAGAAAACAGGGCCGAACGCGCACTTATGACCGCCATGGATATACAGAATAGAAGGATAGCTCTCCGCCTCTGCCTTCCCCTCTTCAAAACCCACAGGCTTGATCACAAATCCTGTCAGCGACATCTCTCTTCCCGGAAAGGTAATTGTCACAGGTTTGCTGCGCGTACACGTATCAGCAATCTCACTGTTGAAACTGCTGACTCTTACAGTTTTTCCCTCTCGTAAAAGGTACAGCTCCTGCGGCCGGTTCTCATGAAGCCCCGCATAGATGATTTTGCCGTCCAAAAGAGCAAAGTCGTCAACACTGCCCTCTTCGCAGCTGACAGTTTCTATGTTTCCATCTAACCCTGCCAGCTTGATCACGGCATCGCCTTCTTCTGTGCTCAGATAATAAACGCCGTTTTTATCAGCGATGTATTCTGTCACCCCGCCATATTTCACGTCGGTTCCTACGGTGTTTGACACGCTTCTGTCGTTATAGCAGAATCTCTCCGGTTTCCCCGTCTTGTCAAAACGGTAAAAGGAACTGTTTTCATTCTGATAACCGTGCTGCAGACCCCTGGTTCCGATAAATACCGGCTTCCCTTTGATAAAGTCCACGCCATACACTCTGTAGGTGTGATCGTCCATCAAAACATCCAGAACTTCGGTACTGGAGTCATAAACCTCCACGTCGCCGTAAAACAGATAGGGTTCCGTTTTTTGAAATCTGCGCGCGCTGAAGATGATCTTCCCATCTTTTGCATTGACGGATTCAACATTCTGCCACTTGTCGCTGACAGCATTCAGCGTGTCTTCTCTCCTGTCATAGACAAAGACGCGATAGCGCATGCCGTTGGTGATCCCCATGCCGTCCTGCCGGAAAGGCAATTCATCTGCTATAATATAATCGCTTTCCTCGTGATACCAGGTTTCTCTATCTGCTGTCTTTGGCTCAGGCCCGCCTTCGTCGGGGATGTAGGACTTGGCCAAACACGCGAATTTACCGCCGCCCAGATTGCTGATCCAGTTGACCTCCGCCGGAATTCGCATATAGAATTGGCTCTCACCGCTGTCAATATCCATGACAAAATATTCTGTGACGGGTTTCCCCGGTTCCGCTCCGAGATCTTCCTTTGATGCAAAGAGAACATGACTTTGATCAAGCCAGATGGCGCTTCCTGCCGACCCGGAATCAGTCAGACGTCTGATACCCTCTGTCTGTACATCGTATAGATAGAGATCGCTGTCATAGCCGTTCTTCTCCAGGTTCGCCTGATGAACATTGAACACGCAGTGTTTTTTGTCCGCAGAAGCCTTGAGGGAAGAAAGGAAGCGATAGCGGAGCAGATCTTCAATTTCTAATCTTCTTTTCACGTCATCATCTCCTTTACCTTTCATTTAGAAAGCATGCGCATTGATGTCCGTTTCCATAGTCCCTCAAGACAGGTTCTTCCTCCGTGCAGCGTTCACTGGCAAAAGGACAACGGGTATGAAAGCGGCAGCCCTTCGGCGGATCTTTGGGGCTTGCTACATCCCCTGTGAGTAAGATTCTGTTTCGCTGAAAGGCCGGATCAGGTACCGGTATAGCAGAGACCAGCGCTTTGGTATAAGGATGCAGCGCATTGCCAAAGATATCCTCAGTTCTGCCGATTTCTACAATCTTACCCAGATACATCACACAGATCCGGTTGGAGAGATGTCTCACCACGTTGAGGGCATGGGATACAAAGATATAAGTGAGCCCGTAACGCGCCCTGAGTTCCTTCAGCAAATTCAATATCTGTGACTGGATGGATACGTCCAATGCCGAAACCGGCTCGTCGCAGAGAATCAGCTTTGGCCTGAGAATCAGGGAACGAGCGATACTGACTCGTTGTCTCTGTCCGCCAGAGAATTCATGAGGATACCTGTCATAAAAGGATTTTTGCAGGCCGACATCGCTCATGGTTTCAAAGGTGCGCTGCTTCCTCTCTTCCGCGTCTTTGACGCCGTGCACCAGCAATGGCTCTGAGATGATTTCACCGATGGTCATCCTTGGATTCAGGGAAGAAAACGGGTCCTGGTAGATAATTTGAAATTCTTTGCGGCTGCTTCTCAGTTCCCGCTTTTTCAAAGAAAAAAGCTCTTTCCCATCAAAAGTGACGCAGCCCGCTGTCGCCGGTGTCAGGCGCATGATGGTCTGCATCAACGTGCTTTTGCCGCATCCGGATTCTCCTACCAGTCCAAAGGTTTCCCCCTGTTCCACAGAAAAGGATACATCATCTACCGCATGTACATAACCCTGCAGCTTGGACAGGGAACCCCCGTACACGGGAAAATATTTTTTGATATGCCTCACTTCTAACAAAGGGGCTTCTTTTTTCAAATCTTCCACGGCTGCACCTCCCTTTGCTCTTTCTTTTCGCCGTCATTGTGTGAGTACAGGTGACAGGAAACCAAATGACCGCCTGCATCCACAGGCTCCGGCATGATGGATTTGCAGATCTCCATGGCCTTTGGACACCTGGGATGAAAGCGGCAGCCTTTGGGGAAGTCGGCTGGCGTAGGCACTTGTCCCTCTATGGTCTCCAAAGTCTCTCTGGTATCATCAATACGGGGTATACATCTCAGCAAGCCGCTGGTATAGGGATGCAGAGGCTTTGCAAAGAGCTGGCTGCAGTCTGCCTCCTCTACGACACGACCGGCATACATGACAATCACCCTGTCAGCTATCTCCGCTACGATACCCAGATCATGGGTGACGAAGACTACCGTCATGCCATGCTGTTCTTTCAGTTTCTGAATCAGATCCAGGATCTGCGCCTGTACGGTCACATCCAGAGCTGTGGTAGGCTCATCAGCAAGCAGCAGTTTTGGATTGCAGCTGAAAGCCATGGCAATCATGGCTCTCTGCCGCATACCGCCAGAAAGCTGATGCGGGTATGAGTCGGCGCATCGCACAGGGTCAGGCACGCCTACCATACGGAGCAGGTCTGCCGCTTTCTGCCGTGCTGTTTTCTTGTCTATACCTTCATTGATGATCAGCGCTTCTGCAATCTGTGCGCCAATCTTATGCACAGGGTTCAGCGCCGTCATGGGTTCTTGAAATATCATCGATATCTCTTTACATCTTAAATCTCTGATTTCTCTCTGGCTCATTTCTAAGAGATTTTTCCCCTCAAAGAGAATTTCCCCGGATACGTATTTGCCGGGAGGCGTCTGGACAAGTTTCATCACCGATAATGTGGTGACACTCTTGCCGCAGCCGCTCTCGCCGACAATACATAAGGTCTCGCCCTGCTTCACTTTGAAGCTGACGTCGTCCACTGCCGGAATTTCCTGCTTTTCTGAACCGTAGAAATAGGTTTTAAGATGATTGACTTCTAGTAAATAGTCCATCACCAGTCATCCTTCTTTCCTCAGAGTAACACTTTATTTTGTGATTTTCATTTCCTTTACCAGCATCGCATAATGCGCCTCTGGTTCCCACTGAATGCGCTCTGATACTGCGTAGATATCATATAATCTGAATAGATATAAGCAGGCTGGATTTTCGACCATCATCTCCTGGATTTCTTGGATGTAAGGCGCACGTCCTTTTTCTGTGGTCTCCGCCAGCAGTTTCTCAATCAGCTCGTCATAACCTTCGATTTTGTTATAGGAACTCATGCCTTCAGAGCTAAGCACACCTGTCAGCGTAGACTCGTATAAGCCCGGTTTGGTTCCCCAGTTCCAGTCAAACATGCCTGGACATTTCTTTGCACTCTGTCCGTTTACGATGATGGCGTAAGCGGTCGTATCATCCAGAACCTGCACTTTCACGTCGATGCCGATGTCTTCCAGATAAGAGCCTACTGCTTCCGTCACTTCCTGTGCCTTGGCGTGATTATCCACGTCAGTCATCAGCGTCAGATCAAAGCCGTCTGCATAGCCTGCTTCGGCGAGCAGTTTCTTCGCCTTCTCCGGATCATAGGAATAGTATTTGGAAAGTTTTTCATCAAAGCCGTCATAATCCGAACGCCACAGATTGGATACTCGTTCGCCATATCCGCCCATGATGGTTTCAATAATGGTGTCTACGTCCACAGCGTAATTGAGCGCCTGGCGCACCTTCGGGTTTTGCAGTTCCGGCGTCTCACACCAGTCGTAAGTGTTAAATCCGATGTACTCCGTCCGGTTCAGCCTCTTCGGGAAAACTTTGATGCCGTCAGATTTTTCAAGAGTCTCTACGGATTCATTCTGGACATTCATGATGATGTCTACGTTGCCGTTCACCATCTCTGCGATACGGGTTGCCGCTTCAGGGATGGTCTTAAATACGACGCGGTCAGCATCCGGCTCTTCTCCCCAGTATGTAGGATTCTTCTCCAGCAAAATCTCTTTGTCTGCTTCCCAAGCTTTGAATACATATGGGCCAGTGCCGATGATGTCGTTGCCAATGGCTTCTTCACCGATTTCTTCACTGTGCTTTGGTTCCAGCATCGCGACTTCTGCGATGTGTGCAGTGAAGAAAATATCCGGCTTAGAAAGGGTAAATTTCAGGGTCAGTTCGTCCACCGCTTCGTATGCTTTCACATAATCTCTGAACTCAAAGGCCTGACGCGGATGTTTGTCCGATGCGGCGCGCTTGAAGTTCCAAATGGCAGCCTCTGCATCAAAGGGTTCACCGTTGGAGAAGGTGACGCCTTCTTTCAGATGGAAGACCCACTCTGTGTCAGATACCTGTTCATAAGACTCTGCCAGCAAAGGCGAAATCTCCCAATTTTCATCATAAGTTAACAGTGTCTCACAGACATTTCTAAATATATTCGCACTGATGTCCCCTCCAACTTTATGAGGGTCCAAAGTCTGCGGATCGGAACTCTGTGCAATGGTTACAGTGGCAGGCTCATCTTTTCCCTCAGAATCAGAGCCACATCCAAATAAAGTTCCCGCTGTCAGGCATAATGCAAGCAGCAGTACCAGCATTTTACTTCTTTTTACTAACATTGTTCTTTCCTCCATTAATCTACGCCGCGCAGTCTCGGATCGCGGACATCGCCAGTCGCCGACAAAGTTGATAGAGATGCAGCCGATCAGCAATGCGATGCCCGGTATCATGGTCAGCCAGCCGGCACTGAAGATATAGTCATTTCCATTGGCAATCATATTCCCCCAGGTCGCGATGTTAGGCGGAATCCCAAGACCGAGGAAGGTCAAGGACGCCTCAGATAGTATGATGGTTCCTATGTCCATGGTTCCAAGTATGATCGCCGAATCAATGACACTAGGCAATATCTGTTTGAAAATGATGCGCCCATCGTTGCA
>URXI01000205.1 GCA_900551775.1 uncultured Eubacterium sp.
CCGGCCAGTACCACCAAGATCATGACAGCGCTGGTTGCACTGGATGTCTGTAAGGAGAGCGGCATCGGCATTGATGAAAAAGTGGCTATTCCCAAGGTGGCGGTGGGCGTGGAAGGCTCATCGCTATACCTGAAGGAGAATGAGAAGAAAACTATAGAAGAGCTGCTCTATGGAGTCATGCTGCGTTCGGGCAATGACGGCGCGACGGCGCTGGCGGCCTGTATGGGAGGCAACCTGGAACATTTTATCCGGATGATGAACGAGAAGGCGGAGCGCCTGGGGTGTACAGGCACCAACTTTGTGAATCCCAGCGGTCTCTTTGATGAAAACCACTATACGACTGCGCGAGATTTAGCGAAAATTGCCAAGTGCGCGATGGAAAACAAAACTTTTCGCAAAGTAGTAGGAACAAAAACGTGGAAACAGTATACAAATAAGAATAAGACCGTATTCCAGTACGACGGAGCTACTGGCATCAAGATAGGCTTTACCAAAGCGTCCGGCAGGACTTTGGTCGCATCGGCAAAACGGGGAGATGTGGAGATGATCTGCGTCGTCCTCAACGATGGAGACTGGTTCAACGATGCTTACAGTCTGATGGACTACGGATTCAACGTAAAGGGGTGTAACAATGAAAAATAACGGATGTATCGACGCAGGAAGAGAAGGCTGTCCTTGCGCCCTTGCCGAATACGGAAAATGCCTTGTCTGCAGCAAACTGCGAGGCGGCAGCTGCGATGACTGCAATTGGCAGGGATCATGTATTTATACACTGTATCAGCAGAACGGCAGAAAACTGGTCAAAGCACGGCAGGATAAGACTTACGAAATCGCAGAGGTGAAGCAGTACGGCGAAAATTTCAAGGTGTTTGTGCTCAAGGCCGACAAGGGCTTTTGTCAGAAAGCGCAGACTGCGGGTGCCTATGTCTTCGTCAGAGCATCGGAGAGTGAAGACTGGTACGGAATGCCTGTTTCCGTACTGAAAGCAGAGCCGGAGAAGGAACGGCTGCACCTGGGGGTTTCCAGCTGCGGACCGAAGAGCGGCAGCCTCCTGGCAGCAGAGAAGACCCTGTGCGTGAGAGGCGTCTACTACAATGCTCTGTCCGGCATGGGCGGGCTGGATGCCGAACCGAATAGTTCGCTGATTTACGCCAAGGGTATCGCCATGGCGCCCCTGCGTAATTTCCTGGACGGGGGGACCAGATACAGCAAGTGGCTGAAAAACATGAACCTCTATGTGGATCTCGACAAAGTGGGATTTGACTTTTTTAAAGACTATTTTGGAGATCTGCCAGTGGATGCCATCCACGTCAAAGACTTTGCCAGCGGAGATCTGGAGGGTCTGAGCGGTGCAGGCGGCCTGGAGAGCGCACAGGGCTTAAACGACATAGAGCTGATGGCACAGGCTGAGAGGGTCAATGTCTTCTCACTGACTTCTCCCTATTACGCCGACAAAGTTGAAGCCTCAGCGGGGAAGAAGATCGTCAGACCCACCAGTGGCAACATGTGCTGCGGAGAGGGCGTCTGTGGAGCCTGCACCTATGACGATGAGACGGGCAAGACGATACATAGATGTAAGGCGAGAATATAGAAACGACAAAAAACAAGCGCTTCTCTTGGAGGCGCTTGTTTCTCTTTGCTACGATGCACAGCAGCTCAGGTACGATGATCCCACAAGAGACGGTGATAATGCTGAGCGGAATAAAGGTTTTGTAGGTGTATGTCTCCAAAGAGAGAAAAGCCGGAATGCAGATGAGCAGAATTCCGGCTGCCACCATTGCCGTTTACAGCGGTATTATGATATACTATACTCAAATGACTGAGGGGAGGCTGCTGGAAAATGGATGTATATGGGCTCCTATATGTCTTTAATGACATGTGGATTTTTCTGGTGTTTACACTATCGAGTTTTATTTTGGTCAAAAGCCGCTTCAGCGCCGCAATGACAGGCGCAGTATTGACGATCTTCATCGGTGCCATCGGTTTGCTGAGTGGATATCTCTATTTTTATGTGGGAGAAACCTTTGCACTTACCCAGATGCCGCTGACGGCCTATGTCCCGATGATTATCTGCATCCACATCCTGTCCAGGTCGGGCATGATGCAGACGGCAGCGGCCTGGTCCATCGGCATCCTGGAGTATTTCTGCCTCAAATTCCTGGACAAGCTTCTGAGTCAGCTTCCCTCCGTCCTCAGGTTTGGAGAGCCTGCCAGCAGCGTGATCAGTATTTTTGTCATGGCGGCATCGGGGACTTTTCTCCTGGCAATCGTTTTTAGATATGTCAGAAAACCATTTCAGCGTTATGCGGCGAACAGCAATATAAACTGGTTCATTCCAGGCCTGTCCATTTTTCTGATTTTCATTTTATTCTCTTACTTCGCTAACAGTGTGACCGATCCGGTGGTCTTTGCGTTACTGTTTTTTACAGCATCTTCCATGTTTTTGGTCATCTGTGAGCTGTTGCTCTGGGCAGACAAAGCGCAGCGCGCCAAACGAGAAGAAGACCTTCTGGCGCTGCAGATGGAATCCCAGCGCAGGCAGTACGAGGAAATTCGCCAGAAGTTCGAGATGGGGCGGGCATACCGTCACGATATGAGACATCATCTGGTGACATTGGATGCGCTGATTCAGCAGTCTGACTCCAAAGAAGCCGCCGAATATATACAGGAACTCAGGGGGCAGTTCGATCAGATACAAGTAGAGACCTTCTGCCAAAACGTGACGGTCAATGCGGTGCTCTCCTTTTACATCAGACAGGCCAGAGAAGCGGGCTGCGAAGTTGCAGCCGAGGTGAAGATTCCGGAGTCTATCCCCTTTGAAGAGATGGAGCTTTGTATTGTGCTTTCAAATGCTTTGGAAAATGCCGTTCATGCCTGTGAGAAATTAGAAGAGAAGGCACGGTATGTCAAGCTGAAGGCCTCATTCGAAGGCAGCCAAAAAATGGTCATCTCCGTTGAAAACCCTTGTGCCGATGCACTGGAATTTGATGCAGACGGCTTTCCGGCTGCGGTCCGAAAAGAGGGGCACGGCATCGGGCTTCGGAGCATACAGGCGGTGGTGAAGAAATATAACGGACTGTTTTCCTGTAAATTAGAAAAGGGTGTTTTTTATACCCAGGCCGTGATGTTCCAGCCACAGGTGGCGATGTGCTGTGTCGCGCCGAACGGGACGCCTTTATACAAAAAAGCTAGTCAAAGTGTGCTTTTGGTTTTGATGGCGGTGATTTTGTCGGTCAACATGTTTCCGGAAGCTGCAGCTGCAATGGAAGGCGTTCCTGTGATCGGCAGCGTCCTCCGCATCCTGTCCCTGGAGAACTATCGTTACAGATGGGGCGATACGGCAATCGACATAGAAATACCAACTGCAGAGATGACCGCTTTTGATGCGGGACTTGTGGCGGCCAGGGGCAAAAGAGCGCAAGAGAAGAGCAAAGGGAAAAAGGGGAAGGCGCTCTCACTGGATTCAGAAAAGGGCGGCACTTCATCGCTGCCAAAGCTTCCAGTCACCAATCCAAATCTGAAAGACGCCGTCAGTGATTTTAACGAAAAGATGGCGGATTACATAGAACAGATGAAGGAAAAGTTCCTTTGGTATGTGGCGAGAAAGTACGACGGCTATGTGGGACTGGATACGACCTATACCATACTCTGTAACGATGAGGAAAAGCTGATCCTGCGCTTTGATACGACCCTCAACGCAGGCGGCTCGGGCCAGTATTCCAGATGCTTTACCATGGATAAACGAGAGAAAAAGGTCATCGAGCTGAAAGATCTCTTCCAGAAAAATGCATCCTATGTACCTGTGGTTTCAAAGGAAATCTTAAAGCAGATGCGGGTGCAGGTAGATAGCGGGACGGCAGATTATTTCATTCCCGGAGGCATCTGGCGGGAGGACGAATGGTTCAAAGAAATCGACAGCGATCAGAATTTCTACATTAATAAAGATGGAAAGCTGGTAATCGTCTTTGACGAATATGAGGTGGCGCCTGGATCCATGGGCTGCCCGGAATTTGTCATACCGTCTGCGGTGATCAAAAAGCTGCTGAAGAGCAATTCCCTGATAAAATAAGGACGAGGATGAGGTGACGACTTTGATTAGAATCTGTATTTGCGACGATCGAATTGATGACCTGGAGCGTTTGCACGACTTGGTAGAGCGTTTTTCAGCTGCCAATCCTAAGTTTGCAATCTTAGTGAGAAAATTTCAATCCGCTTACGATTTGCTGGATTGTATCGAGGCGGACGGCAGCTTTGATGTGTTCATTTTAGATATCCTTCTGCCCCATGTCAACGGGATCGAGTTGGCAAAAAAAATCCGGCAGCGGAAAGAGCCCTGCGAGATTATCTTCGTCACGGTATCGAGAGAATATGGCATCGATGCCTTCGGGGTCAACGCGTCCAACTACATCGTTAAACCCATCGAAAAAGAAGATTTTGACAGAGTTCTGGGACAGACCATCGAAAGGCTGGCGCTGCACGATAAGAAGCCTTTGATCGTCAAGGTCAAAGGCGGCATGAAAAAGATTGCAGCGGCGGATATCATCTCGGTAGAAAGCCTCAATCGAAAAAGGGTCATCACCCTTATGGACCAGGAGCCCATTGAGACTAGCGCAACCTTGACGTCTCTGTTCGAACTGCTGCAGGAGGACGACCGCTTTTTTATGCCCCATAGGGCGTTCGTTATCAATCTGGAACATGTCAGCGGTATCATGGGAAGCGAAGTCTTAATGAAGGACGGACAGCGGATTCCGGTCTCCCGAAGCTGTGGAAAGGCCTTGAAAGACGCCTACTTTAGAATCCTTTTTTGACAGATATCCATTGGGACAAAACAACCTGCATTTCAGACAGGGAATGATAAAATTCGACATTTTCGTTGTATACTAACCATAGTACATCAAGGACACTTATATATTGTTTTCACACATGTCCTTTTTCGTAACTACATAAAACTTTTTCCTAGGAGCATTATGCTCGACGTCTTCATTGAGCATAATGTTTCTTTTTTGTGGGTGCTATTTCGTAGAGAGGGCGCGCAGAGGAATACGATAAATTTTTAAGAAGGCGGGGGACTATGGATGACAGCGATTTCTAATTTTACGCAGGCGATGAAAGAACTGACCGGTTTTGACGACGAGCCGGGGAAAACCGGAGAAGAACAGGCACTGGTCAAAGAAAAAGAAACAAAAAGAGAGGAAATAAAGACTCCTCAGAAGATGAACCTTGAAATGCCGCACTTTGACAAAGAAAACAGCAGTCTGGTGACAAGCACCATGGTGATCAACGGCAATGTGATCAGTTCGGACCAGATCAGAGTGAATGGAAAAGTCACTGGAAATATCAAGACGACGCAGTCTGCCATGGTCAACGGCACGGTCCGGGGAGATATCGAGTCAGACAGTCTCATGGTCAGCGGTTCTGTAAAAGGGAATCTGACGGTAAAAAGAGACGCCGATATTGCAAGCGCTGCCGTCATTGTCGGTGACATCATGTCAGGCAACCTTTCGCTCAAGGGGAAAGTAAAAGGAAACTTAAAAATCTCCGGAACGACAGGCATCACTGAAACCGCAATTTTGGCTGGGAACATTGACACCAGCGATCTATATACCGAAAAAGGCTGCGTGGTCCACGGAAGCATCACCACGAGAGATACGGCTAATTTTAACTTTGAAGAAGAAAATTTGTTTGATATTGGAGAATGACGATGAATAGGAAGCGAGTAGATCAGGGCAATATAGAAAATCTGCCAGACGTAGAAGAGCGGAAGGAAACAGAGGCTGCCGCGGCGACAGAACCGGCACAATCGACAAAACAAGCTGAACCGGTGGCACTGGCGGGTAAGGATACGATGAAAGCCGCAATCGTGGAAGAAAGCGGCATCATCTCATCCAATACCAAGGTAGTAGGAGACATTTCGACGGAGGGACATCTGGCCGTTTACGGAGAAGTGGAAGGCAACATCAGCGCAAGAGGCGATATTGTCGCCACAGGCAGAATTGTAGGAGACATCTCCTGCAGCAATCTGCGGATGGAAGATTGCCAGGTCAAGACCAATATCACAGTAAAAGATTTCGTGGTCTTAGAAGGGAATGCATCGGTAGAGGGCAGGATCCAGTGCAGTAATATTACAGTTGACGGAAGCATCAAAGGGGATATCGAAGCCTCCGGAGAAGTCAACATCTACAAAAACGCCAGAATCATAGGGAACATCAAAGCCAGAACCCTTGGCGTCGAATCCGGTGCAGAAATACAGGGCAATCTGATGGTGGTAAAATAAAGTGGATGGACGTTTTTCGGTAAGGTTTTTCAAACGCGTGATTACCTTTACGGTGCTGGGCATAATCTTGGGACTGCTGGTGACAGTCATCATCCAGTCTGTGCGGATCGGTTCCCTAAAGGAGGGCATGCTGAGCGCAACAGCTCAGGCTTACGCTGAGAGCCAGTCACTGGATTACCAGGACAAGTACCCGGATCTGTATGTGGAAAACCAGTTCGAACACTTGAAGGCAGAATCGAAGACTGTCTATCTGACCTTTGACGATGGTCCGTCAAAAGAGAATACGAGAAAAATTCTCGATATTTTAGAAGAATATGAGATCAAAGCTACGTTTTTCATGGTACATAACGGAAACAAAGCGGCGGATCAAATCATCCGGCGAGTCATAGATGAAGGTCATACTATCGGCATTCATACCTATTCCCATGATTATGAAGAGGTGTACAAGTCGGTAGGTAGTTATCTGGACGATTTCTACAAGTTGTGGTCTGATCTGAAGGAACGCTTCGGTTACGAGGCAAAGATCTTCAGATTTCCGGGAGGCTCCATCAATGCTTATAACCTGGCGGTTTACGATAAAATTATCCCGGAGATGTATCGAAGGGGATTTCTCTATTACGACTGGAACGCATCGGCTGAGGACGCCGCAGATAACGGCGCCAGCAAGGATCGGATTGTGAAAGCCATCCTGAGAGAAGTACGCCGAAATGACAGGAGCATCGTGCTGATGCACGACTCCTCCTATATGGGGACGACGGTAGAGGCTCTGCCGGAAATCATCGAGACGCTGAAAGAAGAAGGCTATACCTTCAAAGCCCTGGATGAGACTGTAAAGCCGGTGTCCTTTGCCAGACTATAATATATTGCTTTTTCCTAACTTTATAAACTTTTAGAGAAGGGGCCAGCCTGAGCCAGACGAATTTCGTCCGGTTTGGGAGGGTCCCTTTTCACGTCTGCCGCAGTCTATCAGAGAACGGAATATCTCAATAAGCTAATTGCATTCAAGGACAAGCAGATCATAGCCATTAACTTCGAGGATATAGACTACGAAGAGTTGACAAACTACAAGAAACTATACACCTAGTTGTCGACAGCCTTTATATCAAGAAAACCATTATCGTAAAGGACATCGTGGCAAGGAAAAAAATCACAGACACCATGATGTTAAAAAGTGTTTTGCGATTTGTCTTTGATAATATTGGAAGTACGCTGTCCTCAAAGAAGATTGCTGATACCATGACTAGAAAGCTATATCGTCTATCAGGCAAAGCGATATAATATAAAAGGCAAGCTAAGTTCATCCTTACCCTTGACGATGATCCCGAGGCGCAATACGAAGGGATTCGCAGGATCAATGCAAGAGACTGGCTGTAGTCTGGTTGACCACGGCAAACGCATGAAAGCTGCCTGAACTAGCCTGCAGATACGATTTTAACTATATGACGTTACTTTTTTAAAATTGAGTATAATTTTTTGGAAGCAAATGTAAATATAGTAGGAATTAGAGCGATTTTATGCTGTTTTTACGATAATTAATGGGATATATTGATATTT
>URXI01000206.1 GCA_900551775.1 uncultured Eubacterium sp.
GCTTCCAGATGTCTGGAATGCGGATGCCACGATTACTACGAGTGTAAGCTGATCGACTTTGCGAACCAGTACGATGTAAAACCGGAGAGACTTGCCGGTGATAAGAACATGATCGAATTTGAAGATGATCATCCGTTCATCGTCAGAGATCCGAACAAGTGTATTCTCTGCGGACTCTGCGTACGTGTCTGTGACGAAGTTATGGGCGTCGGCGCACTGGGCTTGGTAAACAGAGGATTTGATACTGTCGTAAAACCGAACATGGAAAAATCACTCTGCGAGTCAGGCTGCGAATCCTGTGGACAATGCGTAAGCGTCTGCCCGACTGGCGCACTGCAGGAGAGATTGACCATCCAGAAAGAAGTACCTCTTGAGACAGATATCACAGAGACGACCTGCTCTTACTGCTCAGTAGGCTGCACCCTGGATCTGGAATCCTACGGCGACATGCTGATCAAGGCAAATCCTTCTAAGGAAGGCGTCGTCAACGCAGGTATCTGCTGCGGCAAGGGTAAGTGGGGCTTTGACGCTGCACTGCTCGAAGGCAAGGAAGTCGATCCGATGATCAAAGACGGAAACGGTTTCAGAATGACTGATTACCACGAAGCCATCGTCATGGCGGCGAAGAAAATGGAAGCTGTCAGAGTGAGACACGGTAATAGCGCTATCGCTGTTGCAATTTCCGACAGATATACCAACGAAGAGGCTTATGCGATGAAGAAGTTTGCTCAGACCATCGGTGCGAAGACCTTCTGCTTTAATGCAAGACACAATGCACTTTCTGATGTGCTGGGAGTAAACGCATCTCCGAACACCATCGACGAGCTGCTGCGTACAGACGTGATCATCGTTCCTGGCTTTATCAAGAACAGAAACGCTGTGATCTGGAACAAGATCAAACAGGCTGCAGAAGCTGGAGTCAAGGTTGTTGCCATCAACACGCCGGAAGCACAGACTGCTTTCGAGTTTGCTGAAAAAGTCATCGACACAGATAACAGCACAGCCTTCCTCAAGGGAATGGCCAAGGCTCTGCTCGACATGGGCAAGACTTCTACTGTTGAAGGCTACGATGCCTTTGCTGCTTCCGTCGCTGATGCTGAAGTCTGCGAGGAAATCAAGGCTGTGGCTGAACTCTATGCAGGTGCAAAGAAGGCAATGTTCGTATTCCAGCAGAACGTGGTTTCAGAAGAAGCTGCTGCGCTGGTTGCGGATATCGCACTGCTTTCCGGTCACATCGGCAAGCCTAGAGACGGCATCTTAGAAGTGAAAGCGAAGAACAACTCTCAGGGCCTCGTCGACATGGGCATCCACGCTGGAGCTGAAGCCCTTGACGGCGTCAAAGGCCTGATGATCTTCGGTGAAGATCCGAAAGACGTAGATCTGTCAGGATTAGAATTCTTAGGCGTATCTGATATCTATATGACTGAAACTGCTAAGAAGGCTGATGTATTCCTGCCAGGTACTGGATTTGCAAGTACAGACGGTACTTATACCAATACAGAGAGAAGACTGCTTCCAGTCGAAGCTGTCATCGACGAAGATGTTGATTTCAGCAACTGGGAGATCGCAGCAGAACTTGCTCACGTATTCGAAGAGGAATTCGGTTTTGAAGATGAGGTGGACATTTCCTGGGAAATGGACGATACCCTGCCGCTTTACAAATATGCTGAAATCGGTGAGGTTCTCGGCGGTGTTCTGACACCGGTAGAGCCGAAGTTCGCAGCCGCAAAGGATGCAAAAATGGTAGACGAACTGCCTTGCACCGATGCCCTGATGAACATGATGAGCGAAAGATTACCAAAAGTTGTGCCTGCAACGCGCTAATCGCAATCAGTTGCTGCTAAACAATCACATAAATATAACAAGCTAAACAAAAGACCACGCATTTAATGCGTGGTCTTTTCTTTGCGGTGACGTATTGCTACACAATACTCCTGCGCTCGCACAGATTGTTGCGTTCATTGCTCCATCATTGCTTCAATGAAACTATCGATGATATCTTCTAAATGGCAGACCTTTTCCGGCGGCAGCTGGGATATTTTCTTTTCTAACAAAGTCACTGATGCTTCTGTTATCTTTCCCATCAACAGGTAATCGGTGCTGATGTCCAAAGCTGTGCAGATACGGACGATATTTTCGGGCCGAAGGGCTTTTTTTCCAAGCTCTGCGGTAGAAATGGTCTGTGGCATGACACCAGCTTTTTCCGCAAGTTCTTCCTGTGTCATTCTGAGTTGCTTTCTTCTCTTCAGGATCCGTGATCCCATTTGGGCCAATAAATTGTCCATAACTTTTCCTCCATGCTATAGGAGTATTTTATCCGCTATGGCACGAATTATTAAGCGTCTATGGTTGCTAAAATTCGTCTATGGTAGTATAATAAAAGCAATAATGACACACATAACTTTGGCAGGATGAGGACGCAGAATGGGATACACACAGAATCAAAAACAGAAAAATGCAAAGCAGAGGAAGCAAGGCCTGTTATGCCAGACAGCAGATTACGGCCTTCTCTCTTATTTTTCGGACACTTTTCTCTTTCAATACGATTGTCAATCGAGGGTATTGACCTTTACGCCAAACGCTGCGAATCGTTTCCACTGTAAAGGGAGTAAGGGGTTATGTCTTACCGTGCTCGGTGACGGAATGGAGATGGTTCATCCGGATGATGCAGATTTTCTGCGCAATTTACTAAATGAGGCGGAGGAGAATCCAGGGAGGCAGAGCCAGGGTCTCAATCTCCGCTTTCTGGACAAGGAAGGTACATATTGCTGGATGCGCTGCCAGATTCAGGTTTTGCTCAACGTGATGGGAAGACCGAAGCTGATTATTGGCAAGCTATCCGATATTCAGGAGCAGAGATTGAAGGAGCAGCGCCTGATTGAAAAAGCCTCTATTGACTCGATGACAGGCATTCTGAATAGAGAAGCGGTGGATGAGCAGATTGCTGAACGGCTTTCTTCCACTGATGCAGGCTTTCTCTTTATGATTGACATAGACAACTTCAAGGTGCTCAATGACACCCATGGTCATACAGCAGGCGATGAGGCCCTCATTCACTTTGCCAGCGAAATTAAAAGAATCTTCCGCAGGGAGGATTTGATCGGGAGGGTCGGTGGGGATGAATTCATCATATTCATGCCAGACACAGATCTGGAGGTGACAGCTTGCACCAAGGCAGAACAACTTTTATCACAATTGGCAAGGTGGGAGCAGGTTTCTTTGTCGGCCAGTATTGGGATTGCATGCTATCCCCGAGACGGCAGGACTTACGCATCATTATACAAAGCAGCAGACGCAGCCATGTATCAAGTAAAACAGCGGGGTAAAAACGGCTATCATATTTCAAAAGCCAGCGGCTATAGATAATTCACTTTACTATAGCCGTTTTTTATGCCATAATTATATATTCTAATAATTCGTTATAGTAGGTAATTTGAGGAGTATTTATTATGGTGCCAAAGAAAATACTAGTGTCATTTAAAGGGGTAAACCGTTTATATCCGTATTACGACGATCAACACGACTTATCACCGGGAGACGTGGTGTATGTGGAGGGAAAGCGGTGGCAGACTCCGGGGCAGGTGCAGGAGACGATGGAAGCCGATCAATCGGATAGAACACTGTATAATCATATCTTAGAGAAAGTCGTGGTGGACATCCATGGTACGTATTACAGCTACGGTCCATACATGTTCTGCTTCGACAGAGAGGCCGTCTCTTTTCAGCAGTTCAAATCATGGGTCTCTCCTCCAGAAAGAGCGCTAAGAGAGGTGAAGGGAGACGGCTTTACCCTATTCTTAGATGAATTGGGTTACTGTGAGTTTGCTTCGGAAGAGGCATTAGAACGCGGAATGCGTTATTTTCAGGATGAACGGGTGGAATTTCTATCTCTTATTGAAGGAAAAGGAACGGCTTTGGTCAAGGATGAGAGATGGCACACCGTCACCTTTACTTATGACGAGGGGAAAATGCAAGGCGTGGTCTGTCAAAGTGAGGTAGACAGGTTTTGTGAACACGCTGTCGTCACCTGCCTGACCCTTAGGACCCTGCTGCAGGTAGTTCAAAATGAGTTTCCCAATCAATACTCGGGGGTGCGCTTTACTGCTGTCAATCGGGAGCTGTTCTACCAGATTGCCGCCTATAGCTTGAAAAAAATCACATTATGAGCGATGCTGGAAATCCTTGCATAAAATTGTGGATAACTTCCATCTTGACAAGTGAGAAAAATCGTGGAACTGTTGGTATATCTTGTCTACGTTAGTTATACTTATCCACATGCAGCTGTGTAGAAAATTGTATACAATATGAGAATAATTGTGCATAAGATGTGGAAAACGCTAAATTTAGGGAAAGTTTTGATGTGGAAAAAAGGGGAGCGAGAGCAGAGAAATTAGCGAAATTTCAACAGGATAAAAAAAGAAATTTCAGAATTTGGGTCGCATTATGCCATTACTCCACGGTTACTCAGTAAGCAAAAAGTAAGAATTTTAATATTCTGAAATTTATGGTAGAATCATCGTATGATGTCCGGTCAGTACAGAAAAATCGTCACTGTATGACAGACTAAAAGTATACATTGTTTTTTTGTCTAAAAGTACAAAATTTTGCAAATTTATGCTATACTAAAAAATAGTTTTTTTATGGGCGGCGGCTTGCTGCCGTGATTGGAGGTTTATGTAAAAATGGAAAGACTGTACATGAAGTCGAAAGACAGTGCACAGATGGCAGTAGAGGGACTGTACCGGGATCTGGAGAGAAGAATCATTTCCAGTCCTGCAGGACAGTGTCCGGTGGATATGGCTTCGGCCTTTCTCAGAATGTGCCATGCACAAAGTTGTGGTAAATGTGTTCCATGCAGAGTGGGCTTAGGACAGCTTCAGATTATGATCGAAGACATCTTGTCCATGGACACAAATACCGATTTAAAAATATTGAAGAAATTAGAGAAGACTGCAAAGGCAATTCAGGCATCTTCTGACTGCGCCATCGGCGTAGAAGCTGCCACCATGGTTTTGAAAGGACTTTCGGGATTCCGCGAAGATTACGAATCTCACATTCTCAATCATTGCTGTGCAGATAATGTCATCAATCAGAGACAATCTGTGCCTTGCGTCGGTGCATGTCCTGCAGGCGTCGATGTACCGGGATATATCTCCCTCGTTCATGCCGGCAGATATGATGATGCTGTCAAGCTGATCAGAAAAGACAATCCGTTCCCGACCGTCTGCGCGCTGATCTGCGAACATCCGTGTGAAGCCAAGTGCAGGCGTAACATCATCGATGCGCCGCTGAACATCAGAGGCATCAAGAGATATGCGGTAGACAACTGCTCCGAAAAGGTTCTTGTTCCGAAAAAGATGGACGATACCGGTAAGAAGATTGCAGTTATCGGCGGAGGTCCGTCAGGCCTTTCTGCAGCTTATTTCTTATCAATCATGGGACATGACGTGACGGTATTCGAAAAGAGAACGCAGCTGGGCGGCATGCTGAGATACGGTATTCCGAGCTACAGACTGCCGAGAGAGAGACTGCAGTGGGATATCGATGCCATCGCTGCCACCGGCGTCAAATTCAAGACGGATTATGACGTGCAGTCAGAGGAAGCCATTCAGAGTATCAAGGAGAACTACGATGCGATGTATATCTCTATCGGCTCCCATAACCACAAAGATATCGGTATTCCGGGAGAATACGCAAAAGGTGTTGTCCCAGCTGTAGAGATGCTTCGCGGCATCGGAGACGATGCAATGCCGAACTTCAACGGAAAATCGGTTGCGGTTATCGGAGGCGGTAACGTGGCTATGGACGTAGCCAGAACGGCAAAACGTCTGGGTGCATCTGAAGTCTGTATCGTATATCGAAGAAGAAGAGACGATATGACGGCTCTGCCCGACGAGATTAACGGAGCGATTGCTGAGGGCTGCCAGCTCTTCCAGTTGAAAGCGCCTTCGGAAATCATCGTTGACAAGAACGGCAAAGTCAGAGGTCTTTACGTACAGCCACAGATCGCAGGAGAAGCTGACAAATCCGGAAGGCCCAGACCTGTGGATGCCGATCAGCCGAGAGAAAAGATTCTCTGCGATATCGTCATTTCGGCAATCGGACAGGCGACGGATCTGGAATTCTTTGAAAACTATGGAATACCGGTATTCAGAGGTAATATCAAGACCGAAAAATCCAATGTGGTTGACAAGATCCGCGGTATCTATGCAGGCGGTGACTGCGTCACTGGTCCATCCACAGTCATCAATGCGATTGCAGCCGGAAAGGTAGCTGCCGCAAACATCGATACATATCTGGGTTATAATCATCAGATCGAAGTGGATATAGATATTCCGGCGCCTTTGACAGAAGACAAGAAGGCGAGAGGCAGAGTCGAGATGAAAGAACGATATGCATCCGAACGCGGAGCCGATTTCGGAGAGGTAGAACTTCCGATGACGAGAGAAGAATCACTGACAGAGTGCGCAAGATGTCTCAGATGCGACACCTGCGGCTATGGATCATTTAGAGGAGGCAGAATAGAAAAATGGTAAATTTGAAAATAGATGGACAGAAAATATCCGTCCCTGCCGGAACGACGATTTTGGAAGCGGCAGAAAAAGTAGGAATCAAGATTCCCCACCTTTGCTATTTGAAAGATATCAACGAGATTGCGGCCTGCAGGGTATGCCTCGTAGAGAAAGTGGGCATGGATAAGCTGGTAACAGCCTGTACCACAGAAGTCGAGGAAGGCGTGGAAATTCTTACGAACAGTCCGAAGGTCAGAGAGGTGAGAAGAATCAATGTCGAGCTGATTCTCTCCGACCACGACTGCAAATGCGTGCAGTGTGTCAAGAGCGGCAACTGCACACTTCAGAAAATTGCTAACGATCTGGGCATTATCGAGCAGCCCTATAAGAACATACACGAGGTCAACCGGTGGGATTTTGATCTGCCGATTATCAGAGAGGCATCAAAATGCATCAAATGCCTGCGATGCGTGCAGATCTGCGACAAGGTGCAGAGCCTGAACGTATGGGATATCACGGGGTCCGGATATCGAGCATCTGTGGGGGTTGCCAATAAGAAAAAAATCACCAGCGCTGATTGTGCCCTTTGCGGACAATGTATCACTCACTGCCCGGTAGGCGCCCTGAGAGAGAGAGACGATATCGGCATCCTGCGCGACGCCCTTGCTGATCCGGACAAAATCACCATGGTCCAGATTGCACCGGCGATCCGCACAGCATGGTCAGAGGGCATTGACATGTCAAAGACGGAAGCCACTACGGGAAAGCTGGTCAGCGCCCTCAGGAGAATTGGATTTGATTATATCTTTGATACCACCTATACGGCGGACCTGACCATCATGGAAGAAGGCAGTGAATTTATCGAACGGTTCACCCACAAAGAGGACTACAGCTGGCCGATGTTCACATCCTGCTGCCCGGGCTGGGTCAGATTCGTAAAGACGCAGTATCCGGATTACGTGAAGAACCTGTCTACGGCAAAATCACCGCAGCAGATGTTCGGTGCCATGGCAAAGACCTTTATCGCACAGAAAATGGGCATTGATCCAGACAAGATTTTTTCTGTCTCCATCATGCCTTGTCTTTCAAAAAAATACGAGCACAACGTAGATCAGGTGGACGATGCAGGGCACGGTAAGGATGTGGACCTGGTGCTGACCACCAGGGAGCTGGATCGTCTGATCAGAGCGGATAATATCCAGCCTGATGATCTGAAAGAGGAATCCTTTGATCCGATCTTCGGCGAAGGCTCCGGTGCCGGCGTGATCTTTGGCGCAACGGGCGGCGTGATGGAGGCTGCCCTGCGCTCCGCCTA
>URXI01000207.1 GCA_900551775.1 uncultured Eubacterium sp.
CAGCGGGGGCGCCGTGTTTGCATCCGGTTAGTTCAATAGTAGGTATTGAACCTACAATGTTTGTGTTGTTGCAAAACGCCATAGAATCTATTGTTTTCTCTCATCGATATTTTCAGCGCTCATAATTCTATAATAGTCTCTAATTAATTTCTCATACTCTTCTGTTATTTGTTCCTTGTCTTTGTGGTCTTTGACGACAACCGGATGCTCCATAACATATTTGACTAAGCTTTGAAATGAGTCCGAAGAAGCTACCATTTCTACAAATGCATCTTCCGACAACTCACTTCTCATCTCTTCATCTTCTCTTGAAAAAGGAGAAATAATGTAGTTTACCCTCACTCCCGTCGGTCTTGCCACTCCAAGTGGTACCTGTCTGACCGCAAGTGTGCTAAACTCATTAATTGCCGGAATGGCATATCGTTTTGCCTTTTTGACCCCAAAGGCAATGTTATAATAGTGCATACCAATAATTTCATTGCCAAGTCCTTTTATGATTTCATTTTTTGTATTTTCGTCACCAGCTTTCAAGAAAACCACGTAATCATCAGAAACAGTATCAGCATATTGGTACAGAATTAGAGGTTGGTTGTGTTTTACAAACAGAGCGCTACTTAACCAATACTCCTTCAATCCTTCATAAAAATATTCGTCAGTAACAACACCTGATATATTGCTAATGTCTGCATCAGCTGAGTTTAGTATCTTAAGAATTCTTTCATAGTCTATGGAAATTTCTTGGCTATCACGCTTATCGAAGGCGGTTATATTGGCATAGTAATGGTCGGCAATATTGTTAATTACATCAACTGTCTTATCAAAACCATCGTAGAATGTTCCTTCGTTTTCACTTCCTTTTGGAGCACTGTACATTACAGTTGTCTTATCATACAAATACTGTCTGTATCTAAAGGCGGCAGGCGGAATCGACCTTCTCTGCTCATAGGGGCATAACAGCCATAAAC
The DNA here is from genome assembly GCA_900551775.1 of uncultured Eubacterium sp. Lineage (GTDB taxonomy): Bacteria > Bacillota > Clostridia > Peptostreptococcales > Anaerovoracaceae > Senimuribacter. The sequence goes on from URXI01000207.1 coordinate 966, forward strand.
CAAATGGATTAAACTCTTGGCCTGGCCTGTATTCTTCTAAACCGGTATCCTTTTCTATCCTATTAATTATTATTTGTACAAAAGCATTTTTAATTTTAGTGCCAATTGTCTCGACTTTTTTGCAGCCATCGCGCGTAAGGCTATTACGGTCTAAACTAATTGTATCCCTAGTATCCAGGCCATATGTATCAATTGTAAGCGAAATTCCTTTGTAGCCAAAATTAGGCAAGTTTTTCCTTACGCTTATGCCCTTAAACAGAAATTCAAATGAATGATATCTTTGATTGACAAACTGAAAATCCGCATATGTATAACTTTCTTTATCCCAAATTTGAACCCGCTCATAGGTTTGGTCAAACTTGTAAAGATATTTGCTGTACTGTTCCCAGTTATCACTGGAAGAAGGCATGTTCTGTTCGATTATTGAATCTGAACTAAATTGTCTATCTCCACAGGTGACCGTTAATGGGAACAATGTATGTTTGCAGCTACTTTTAATAGCTTCAAGCGCACGAATCTCGCCTATGCGGTTTAAATTGCATATCGGATCCATATCATACGCCAAATATCGGCTCGTATCTCCACCTATTGAATATTGAATTCTCTCTGGGACAGAAAATATAATACACATTGTTGTACCGCGCGGCAATTGCTCAGTGGCTTTCTGTAGTTGCAAATACCCTCCATTTTTTCTGGAATGCATGACTGCATGAAGGGTTTCAGTACCTGTGCTTGTATTTATTTCAAACTGATCAGTTAACAAAAATATAGATTGAAGTCCTATTCCAAATCCGGCAGTGGGCTTCAGCCAGTTTGGCATACCGCGGTTTTCTTCATCATTCATATTTGAGGCAGTAGCGCTTACTCCCACATTGCACATACACTTAAATGTTTCTACGGATATGCCTGTGCCATGGTCTGTCACTACGACTTTGACCCTGCCATCTTTTAAAGTGGAAAGGTCCACTTTTATAGGATAACTATTATATATGTTCTTTTCCAATTCATATGGCTGCATTTCTGTCAAGCGGTCATCAATTTTTGAGCGAAGCCAAACATTATAGACGCCTGACCTCAAATCTCTCCACAGCTGAACTTTAGATGCGTCAATTGCATTCTGAATAACTTCTCGTATAAAAATAAACCTGTCCTCGTAAATATTTGAGCCTTCAATAATTTGAAATGCTTTATCCTGAGATATTTCAAATCTTAATCCTGCAACATCATCTATATCTTCAACGCCATTGATAAGTAATTCTTTGCATTCAAAGCTGGGCGCATATCCTCCCAGATTTTTAGGGACAATTTTAGCCCAATATTTCGTCAAAAAGTCTATCTCATTATCAAGCCAGGAAACAAAGCGTCTGGCTTCAAGGTATGAATCAGAATTTGGGCAATCACTTTTAAAGCGTATTTCCTCAGGCGTAATAAGAATTTGCGTTGTAGCATTATGTTTTTCTTTATGCGGTATGGATGTAGGAGGCAAGCCCCCAAAACTTAGTTCGGCTCCTGTATTGAACCTATTATTATCTATATCAAGCAAATCTCCCAGTCTAAGCATCATTGAAATAAATCTAGGGTGAGCATAGTCTGAGCCAAATCCATTTGTCTGATATTCAAGTTCCAGCACCTTTTCATTTGGCTTTGTATGTAGAGCACATATTTGCCCAAGCAATTTAATAAGTCTGGGCTGAATCAGGCCATTGTGGCTCAGGTCCAAATTGAATTTTGATCCGAATGAATCTATGTACTCCTTTGAAAACTCCGCATGGTGAGATCTAAAATAGCTGGCATTGATTAAACTTACATAGCGATATGTAATAAGCGGCCAATTCTTACAATTCAAAAAGTTATCCCTATCCTGAAAAAAGAACGCCGCACTGCGAAGTTCTTCATCGGCCGCTGTCTTCAATGATGATATAAAATGCTGAAATTCAGGCTTGTCCCATACTTCTTCTATCTCGCTCCACTTGACGAGCATTCCTAAATCATGACTGTACGCCGCGTTTAACAGCAACCAGGTGTCCGTTGGCGAAAGTGTCTTAATCCTATCACCAAGGAGCATTTCGATTTTAGACACCACTGCTTCCGCATGGCTGGAATCATGAAGGCTATAATGAGGATATCTCAGAATAACGCTTTTTAATAACTCAGCACATGTTCTTTTGTTTAATGTCCATGTTGAATACAGATTTGTGAATTGAGGATATAGCCTGGCCAATTCACTCAAGTGAGTTTCAAGGTTATACTCATACACGGAATACTCCTCCTTGCTGAATTTCGTGGACAATCTTCTGTTTTATTCCAATATATCAAGACCATTTGAATTTGCAATATACTGACAACAAAAAGCGGATAACAGCTATTACGCTATAAATAACAAGGCGAGTAAACTGCTGCATTTTCAGCGTTAATTCTTAGTTTTGCGTCAGCACATGATTATCATCTATCAATTCATCAGACCGGCAGATAACTTACAGACAAATATAGAATTTTAAATACTCGGCATTTCGGCGCGTATATCTGTGACGATATAATCCAGTCTAACATTTTCACATCAAATCGAGAAGTCGGCTGTTGCCGATAACAACGACGAAATTCTTAAAAGGTCATCTCTTGTTTGTACGCTAAAGTACATATCACATATTTCTTTTTCTGTTTGACTTGGGTTAACAAATACAACTTCATATATTTGATTTAATATTTCCTTCAGTCTTGCATACCCCTCCTTGCTTTCACCATATCGATTGTCGTTTGACCGTTTAATGCTTAGTCTGCTTGATAAAGCATAGAACAGTCCGCTTGATGAACACAGAATGTCTATCAACTCTGTTGAGTTCTTTCCATCAATCAGTTCTCTGTAACTTGTTGGGCTATGCAGCCTGACGCCAACGAGTACGGGCAGGAAGAAATCCAAGCAAAATCTCAGTGCCTCTTCACAGCCGCCATAGGTGTAAAGCGAAGAAGATGGGTGTGTAGCCTTATACGCAGTCTTTTTTGCAAACGCGTAGAATTGCTGCATATCGCGCAGTTGAAAATCTAAGTACTTGATAACCGCCAAGCAAGTTTTTTCAAAAGCGTAGTTGTGAATAAAAGGTGAGATAGAATGTTTAATTGGTGTCGCGACAACTTCATTGCGGCAAAAAGAGCCCTCATGGCAGCGGGCGGCAAAGAGATTTGTAGATCAAAGAACCGGCTAAGATACAAATCCGCGTTAAAGTCGCTGCCGTAATACTGCTTAACAGTGTGCTGAAGCTCTTCGATGTTGACTGAAAAGACAAAGGTAACACATTCGCATTCAAAATAGTGCTTTATCCTCTCAAGCAACTTGATTGCAAAGCTGGGCTTACATCTATCCAGCTCATCAACAAATATAACCATCCTGTTTCCGCGCTCCGCAAGAGCAGTCCTCAGAAACTCTGTAACGGTTTCCTTAACGCTTTTCTGCTGCTTCACTTCTTCCAACAGGTCGTTTTTCTTTAGTAGTTTTATCAATTCTGATATCTTCTTATCTGTAAACAAGTCGGCTATCGAAGCGGCAGCATCAAGGATTTTTGTTTTGCTTACCCCTCCAAGCTCACACTCATTCCCTAAATACTTGACGATCTCATATACAATCGACAACACAGGCTCTTGGCTGTCGTCATTTTCCCATGCGTCAAAATAAACCGGGATTTGCGGGTTGGATTCCAGTTCCCGCAACATGTCTTCCTTGCAATTTGCAAGCAGGATATACTTTTCTTCGTCCGTCCACCGCTTATTTGAATCGATGTTCGTATTATGCATTTCCAGCACAGCCTGTGCCTGTTTTACGAAAAACGTCTTTCCGCTTCCCCAGCGCCCATCTATGGCTATTGACATTGGCCCATCAACATACGTCAGCATAGACGCGAATCTGAACACATCCTTGTTGCGGTCAAGCAGGTTGCTTTTGAGAGAACTCGTAATGTTCTCTCGCGAGGGCTGCATGGAAAAAGACCTCATCCCACTATCTCCTTTCTAATACATTGATGTTCGCTTCATGGCCTGCTGTGCTGGCTTTCCATCACTTCAGGCCCATTATTATACACTTGTCCCCTTTGGCCTCTAGCTTTCTGGCAGCGTCAACTGTCAGATACTTAGCATATGTAGACCTGCTATTTCTTTTGGGGCCGTCCATGTAGCCTATAACATAGGTGAACTTCTTCCCGCTGCGCATCTGACTTATGAACTCCTCCTTATTGAAAGGCACAGCTTTGCCCTCATATCTGCTTTTGATGGCATCATAGTATCTCTCAAGAAATCCCTGTGCGTCGGACGAAGATAGGGCTTGGTGCAGATATTCGGATGAAGTCAGCACCTGGTTTACAACGTCCCTTGCGCCTTGGCCATTGAATTCGTTTTTGTTGTGCATGAGGTATACCGAGTCATCGTCCCAGAAGATCGCGTCTGCTATCTCGATGTAATTGACCAATGCAGTATGAGCCACCAAAACTCTTTTGTTTTTTCGCAGTTCATCATTAAAACTGTTTTCATTCGACGCTTTGTCATTCAAAAGCTCAAATTCTTCAGTCAACGCCTTTGCCACGGGTTCGCTGCTGTCAAATACCTTTTTGTAGTCCTTCGTGAGACTGTCTGCGTATTTGTCGTCGATGACATACCATAAGCCGTTGAACAAAATGCACGGCATTTTGTTTTCACCGTGTTCTACAAATCCTTGAATCGCGTCAATTACCTTTGTTTCCTGCAAGACAATGCTGCCGTCATCCCCGAATGCCGCGATAGTCCACGTCTTCAGCATGATCTGCAGCGAGGTATTTGAACGCTCGCTCTCAGGGATGAGGCCGATTATATCGTCGAACGCTATCGGTTCAGTTTTATTAAGCAGCTCTTTTCCAGCTTCGTCTTTCAAAATATAGTTGTCCGCTTCAGAGTAGTATACTGTATAGTTTTCTCCTGTAAGCAGAAAATTTCCAGTCTCTCCTACTTCCAACGCGTTTATAAGGTCATTAATCAATTCTGAGTTTTTGAGCCTCTTTTTGCTCGCCGGCACCAGGTAATTCAAGGCGAAATTGTCGCGCGCTTTTTCAAGCCTGCTGACCCTGCCTATCAGCCTTTTAAGTTCTTCGAGCGTAAGCGAGCGCCGTATTACAAGCGAGTCCTTATTTATCATGTTCAACTTCTTGTTAGGCGACTCGCCTTCGTCGAACTCTATACCAAGCTTTTCAGCTATATCCCTGCCGGCCTCAGTATCTATCTGACGGAACACGCTGTTCATGTCCTTTTCCATAAAAATGCTGGTAGAGTTCTTGTTCGTTCTCTGTGTCGCCGCCTGATTGCCGAGCAGGTTGTTCATCAACAGCGACTTGACCGCCGGGTAGGAATCCGTAATGAGCTTTGGCAACAGATACAGGCCGAAGTTCTTCTCTATATACCCTCTTATTCTGTGGCTGCCGAAGCCTCCCGTCACGGTGTATACTGCTTTGTCGTGCGGGTAAAAAAGTACATAAGAGGTATTTACGTTCAGTAATAAGTTTCCACAGGGCTGTTCGCCTTCATGCTCGTTGTGCTCAAGGATGTCATGTGCCATATCGTACCATAACGGCGTGTGGATGGTTTTGAATATCAGCCCGCTGAAGCCCTTGAATTCTACCAAATTATACTCAGAGCCTCGACGGCCACTCAGCTCCGCAATGATTTTGTCGGTCAGGGCTTTTATTACCTCTTTTGCGTATCCAGGCTCGCTTATTTCGTTTGTTATATTGCAAGCCTTCCTTACTTCCTCGTCCGAGATCTTATAAATACTGAACTGGGCCTGGGCCGAATCGCTGTCTTTAGTTTTTGTCAATATGAGATTGCTCCTTTCTTTTCCCACAAATTTCTATGTCACGCCAAGCGCAGGACGTGAATCTACTGATAATAGTTTATTGTGTATACCAAATATTCGCAATTGGATAAATGCATATAATTTACGACCACATTTCGGAATATGTGGTCGTTTTCTACAAAACGCACTCGAATCAAGGAGGTACTTATTATTTATTGCTTGTTTTTCTCATGCCTCAGAATGCAAACACAGCGCCTTCGTCGTGTTTGCATCCGATGGCGTCATTTTAGGAGGGATTATGTCAGCAAAGAGTGATTCCAAGTCGGATGTTGTCGTAAAGCTCCTCATAGGCAGTCTGAGGGACTTCTCCGGTCATCCGTACAAGGTGCGTGATGACGAATCCATGCGTGAAACAGCAGAAAGCGTTAAGAATTTTGGGGTGCTCGTGCCTATCATCGTCAGGCCCTGTGAGGGCGGAGGATATGAAATCATTTCCGGTCACCGTCGCAAGCGCGCCTGTGAGCTGGCCGGTATTGATAACATGCCAGCTATAGTCCGTGACCTCGACGATGATGCTGCCACCATAGTTATGGTGGATTCCAACCTTCAACGCGAGAACGTCCTCCCTTCTGAACGCGCTCAGGCTTACAAAATGAAGCTGGATGCACTCCGTCGTCAGGCCGGTAGAAAGGCAAAAGAAAATTCTGTCCAAGTTGGACAGAATTCTGAGTCAAGGACTTCACGGGAGATTCTCGCGGAAAATTCTCCAGACAGCTCTACTCAAATCCAGCGTTACATCCGCCTCACCGAGCTTGCGCCGGAATTGCAAGAGATGGTAGATAACAAGAAAATAGCGTTTACCCCGGCGGTAGAGTTGTCGTACTTATCCGAAAGTGAGCAGCGTCTCCTTCTCGACGCCATGGACAGCGAGCAGGCCACGCCGTCGCTGTCTCAGGCGCA
>URXI01000208.1 GCA_900551775.1 uncultured Eubacterium sp.
AGAAGAAAGCCATATTGGCGATCAGGAAGTGTGAAACCGACTGGATCTGCCGCTCCTTGATCGTTCCGGTCAGCAGCAGGACCATCAGAGCCACGCTCAAAGCTGCCATGTATCTTTTTTTATTCATCTTCCTCTTCCTCCAATACGCCGTCGAATTTGAGAATATCTCCCACATCGCAGTGCAGGAAATAGCAGACTCTGTTTATGGTGTGAAAGCGGATGCCCTTGGCTTTGCCGCTGCGCAGAATGGATAAATTGGCCTCCGTAATGCCCACCAGCTTACAAAGCTCCTTTGCCGTCATGCCATTCTCCTTCAGCACCTCATCTAAATAGATTTTGATTGCCATCGCTGCCTCCTAAATGATCATATCGTGATCTTCCTTCAAAGCCTTGTCGGATGCAAAAAACTTTGACAGAAGGAGAATCGCAATGCACAGCACGATGGAAAAGAGCGGGATGTCAACTACATAATTGGCCTTGTAGACCTTCGTCCAGACCAGAAATTGAAACAAGTTCACTGCGATGGAAACCAGAATCATCACCGAGACAGAGATGCGGCAGATCCGGCTCAGGGTTTCGGCAGCAGAAATGGTCTCCTGGCTGTATCGATCGAGACGCAGTTGATCGACCATTTTGACCGCATAAACGATGACCACCATGTTCAAAACTGACGGAACCTTATCGGCAAAATACTTGATCCAAAGGAAAAAGGAGGTGTTGTAGTCATTGTTCAGCTGCTGATCAATTTCCTTTACTCCTTGTGCCGCCGGTATCACCTCCGTAAAGATGCCCAGGATTATGTTTGCACAGATGGTTACCGCCATGACGATTAAAATGACTTTCAGATACTTCGCTAATTTCTTTTCGTCAGTGCCGGCTGACGCCTTCATGCATTTCAGCACTGCATAGCCGACCATCATGGACCAGAAGGTCATGGCCAGCGCCGCGCCTTTACCAGGCATGGCTCCGTAGAGGGCGCTGTTGATATAGCCCGGATTCACCATAAAATACATCATGATAAAGAGCAGCACCGACATCATAATCAGAAGAATGTCGATGGCATCTGGCTCTTTTTTCTGCCTGGCAACCCTGTAAACCAGATAAAGCACAGGTGCAATAGAGATAAACAGATAAATAGCCATTGCTGCAATATTTCCCGCTGAACTTGCCAGCGACAATGCGCGCAAGGCTTCCCCGATCTGTCCGAAGGGAAAAGTAAAAATCTCCTGATTCATGGTGACCTCCTGCCACTAATTATTGTTTTACGATAATTCTTAATCTAAGGATACCACAAAATTATCGTTTGTCAATAATTTTTTCTTCATCCGGCAGAGGATGCCATGCCTGCTTTTTTGTGAAGGTATGCCTGGCTGTTCTCATCATCTTCTTGCTGTCTTCACTTCTCTCTTGATCGATCTCAGGTCCTTTGAATATTTTTCTTTAAGCAGATTATATAATAACCCCGCCTCTTTTGTAATAGGCAGGGTCTTTCTAAATCTGATTCTATTAAATCTCAGACTACCGTTTTTCAAAATTGCATTCCATGCGGGCAATCAAGCCTTCTATCTGCTCTCTGGCTGTTTTCTCCCGCACCTCCTGAAAGAACCCAGGCAGCCGCAAGGCTTTGATAAAACCTCACCTGTGAACGATGGAAGTCCTCAAAATTTTCCGTACTCAGATTGCGGAAAACACTGTTCTGATCCTCGATTGACATGACGATAATTCCTGTCTCCGCACGGCAATGCAAAGTTCGAGGAAGTGCCGGACTCCGTCTTTCCAGGTGGCGCCCGGCTGCGCCATGTATTCCTTTGACATGTTCACCAACAAAGGGTGCTGTGATTTCATGGTCTCGGCGACAACTCCTCCTTGGAGGGGAAGAAGCTGTAGAAAAAATTCTTTGATATGCCCACCTGTCCGTAAATCTCCGACAGGGTCGTGTGGCGATAACCCTGCCTGGCAAAGAGCTGGCGTCCCGCTTGCAGCAGTTTTTCTCTGATCTCAATGCGTTCTTCCTGCGAATAAGCCTTTTTTGACATAATCCCTCTCCCTTTTAGCTGGTCTGCTTCTTCACCCGGTCTACCGATGCGATGATAATCAGTGCGCCGATGGCCGTCGCGATGGTTGCGACCAGGGTCAGCATCTTCGCTCCGCTGAGATCCAGGATGATTCCGCCCAAAAGGCTGGAAATCATGGTAGTCACTGTGACCATCATGGTGAAAAGCGCCTGGCCTTTGACGGCCTCCCCCTTGCTCATCATCTCGTCGATGAAATGCACCATGGTCGGCAGGAACAGCCCAAAGGAGATCAGCTGGAACAACTGGGCGATGTACACCATGGTTACAGATGTGGCGATATAGCACATGGCGATTTTGACGACAAAACCTATGGCGGATACTTTCAGCATCAGCTGGCAGCTAAAGTGCTTGCGCAGATTGTCAAAGCAGAACATGACCGGAATTTCCAAAAATGCCATCAAAGACAGGATGCGCCCCATATCCTCGCTGTCGCCTCCCACGTTGGAAACGACCTGGATCATATAGTTGTTGAGTACCTGATTGCTGAAATAGACGCCGATGACGCCGATGTTCACCACCAGGAACACTTTGTTTCTCTTGATAAAGTCGAGCAGATTGATTTCTTCTATATCGTCGTCTTTTCGGTTAAGGTCGATGACGCCTTTGTCCGTATTGACGGTCTTCACTTTGTTGTACTCTGACTTGGTCAAGGCCAGGCTGATCAGCAGCATGACGAGAATCACTTCACCGGTGATGGGCATGACCATGACTCCGTAATTTTCTACCATGGTGCCCAAAACGCCTACCAGAGCAGAATAGGCTAACGATCCCACCCCTCTGGCAAAGCCGAAGTTGATGTGGCTGCCGCACTGCTGCAGTTTGAAGCACAAAGAATTGACCAGAGGCTGCAGGATGGTATGCCACGCGATGAGCATCAGAAAAATCACTGACAAAGCCAGGGTCTTCTTTTGCAGAACACACAGTCCCGCCATCATCAAAATCATGATGATGGTCATAAGCTGAATCATGCCGATCAGCGTGATCTTCTTTGACCTGTCAGCAAAATCAGCGACCAGGGGCTGCAGAACCACCGCAACGACGTTTGCCACAGCCAGAATAACTCCGATTTCCGAGTTAGAATAACCTCTCGACAGCAAAAAGACAGACGCAAAGCTGCCTACGATTCCATATAACATCCAATACGTCCCCTGGGTACAGGCGTATTTAAAATTCAGTAATTTCCCCATGACCTTCCTCCGATTGCACCAAAATATTCCTACCTAATGATTATACCAGTCTGCGTTGGTTTTGCAAAGGGAATTTGCATGAGGTGACACGGCAAACGCATGAAAGCTGATAAAGGCTGCCTGCAGATGCAAATAAAAGTCCTTCGGAATGCCTCCCACCCGGTATGCATACGGTATGTTTATTTTTTGGGGTACTTTTTTGATCATCGATTTCAGGTGCAATTTGCTATTAAATGTAACCAAAACGCGAAAGGCTAACCGATGTAAGCGTGATTTCTAGAGTTGTTATAGAATCAATTGTATCAAATATTACAATATTTCCGACAAGGTTTTCAAGCACTGTTCAATAAGTGTCGATTTTTTGCAATAAGTGTAAACAAAAAGGCGCCGCGGATCAAATTTCCGCAGCGCCATTTGTTCATAATTAACAGTTCTTGCAGCACCCTCCTGCTCTCACGATGCAGCCCTTCTTGTACAGCGCAATGCCATATTTTAGTATCGGACTGTAACCATCTTTTAGAAGCGGAGCCGCATAGTCCTGCTCCTCTATCTGCCGCAGGGCTTCTTCGCATTTTGACTCCATTTCGGCAAAGCTCTCTGCTACTTTCAATTCTATGATGATGGCCATGCCCATGAATTTCTTTTCCTGCAGAATCAAGTCCGGCCTGCCCTTTCCGCTCTCCCTGTTGGAAAGTACCTGGTAACGCCCGGTGTTCTTGAGAAGGCCGCTCAGGAACCCGTGGTAGTAACTTTCCGCATAGTCAAAGAAACTGATGGTGTCCATCAGCTGTTCGGAAATAAAGTCCGCAGCAGCCTTGCAGTCGCCCTCTTCCAATGCTTTGATCAGCGGGCTCTTGTCAACGGATTCAATCTTCTCGTCAAACCAGCCTACAATAGACTGACGGTAAATTGATTTGATTTCTTTATTGGGGATAGTCATCTCCAGATAGATGGTCTCTCCCTCGATGCGCTGTGCCTTCATCTTCAGATAGCCTGTGAAGAACAGGAAATTCCACAAGTTATCTCTGGACGTATGGATATCCCCATAGGTGATTTCCTCATGGACTGGCTTTTCGATGGTGCCGCCGTCCATCAGGGTTTCCAGCTCTCCCCGTGTGATATCATCAGCATCCTCCACCAGCGACTTTACAATGTCGTTACTAGAGGTGTTGGACCAGTAGGGTTTTGTTGCGATCTGGTTGCCGGACTGCACGCTCTTTGCATAATTCAGGATACTCCACGGGTTGTAAATCTCCGTATCCCCGAAGCAGTATCCGTCGTACCATGCATGTGCTTGTTCAAATCTGTCCGCCTGGCCGTAGTAATCCAGCATCTGCCGCACCTCTGCCTCGGTAAAGCCAAACCATCTGCTGTACGCCTTGCTGATGACAGAATGGATTTCCAGATTGTTCAGTCCTGCGAAGATGCTTTCACGGCTGATTCTGAGGCATCCGGTGATGACGCCCATCCTCAGATACTGATTGGTTTTCAGCGCGGATTCAAACAGGGAGCGGATGAATCCAATCATCTCGTCATAGAACCCCCTGAAATATGCGTTTTCCAGCGGCACGTCGTATTCGTCAATGAGAATCACCGCTTCTCTTCCGTGGTATTTGTAGAGACATTCCGACAGAAAGGCCAGCGCCTTCGCATATACGATATCATCTGCCTTTCCTTCCCATACAGCGGTGAACAGTTCCCTGTTTCTAGGGGACATCTCCCCAGCGAGCACATAGGCGTGGCGGTCGAATTCCTTGATGATTTCATCAACCAGGCTGGCATGTGCCATCGCAAAGTCATTCTGTTTGCCTGACTTCAGCGACAAGCTGATGACCGGGTATTGCCCCATATGGGAAAGGTACTTCTCCCCCGCTTCTATGATGGCCATCCCCTCAAAGAGGTGGCTGTTGTCTATCTTCTGCCCTTGCATCGTCCTTTCGTCCTCGAAAAAGCGGCGGAGCATGGAAAGATTCAATGTCTTTCCAAACCGGCGCGGCCTTGTAATCAGTGTCGTCTGTGCCCCGACATCAAGAAGCTCCCGAATCATCAAAGTCTTGTCTACCAGATACAGGTTTTCGTCTTTGAACTTTTTGAAATCCTCGTACCCGATTGGGATTTTTTTCTTGTCCATCTTCATCTCACCTCTTTTTCTCCGTATACCTATAGTATATGTGAAAAACAGTAAAATCACAAGCCACAATGAAAAAATGCGCGCTTAAAAAGCGCCGCGAATTCTCATCCGCGGCGCCTTTGTTCACGATTATCTCACATATTCTACTTGGATTTTATCCATGGTCAGTTCTCTCTCTTCCGGCTCTTTCACCGGATAACCCAGTATGATGCCGGCGCAAGGGACGAACCCTTCCGGAACCTTCATGGCTTCACAAAGCTCCTTGTTATAGGTGAGGGCTTTGATGTTCCCTCTGATGTAGCAGGAGCCCAGGCCAATATCGGTGGCCGTAATTGCCATGTTCTCAACCACGCAGGAAGCGTTGCACATGGACAGCTCCACATCGTCGGCTTTGCCGGAAACCAGGATCAGCGTCGGCGCCCCGTACAGCGGATGCACGTTGGGATCGCCAAAGAACTTGCTCCCCTCCGCATCGATTTTGTCCAGCAGCTCTCTATTCTGAATGACTGTGAACTTCAGTGTTTCAAATTTTCCCATGCCAACCGGCGCAGCATTGCCGCACTGAAGCACGATGTTCAATTCCTTTTCCGAAATCTGATATGGCTTATATGCTCTGCAGGAGCATCTTCTAGCAACAGCTTCTTTTGTCTTCAAAAAAATCATCTCCAATCTTTCGTCATGTAATCATCGTCTGATATTCTCTATTATACACCTTTGAGACAGGCTGTGCAGTTTTTTTGTTGCTCTTATGCCGCTTTTTCTCCGTCCGACACGGATTTTGCTGCCCCAGAAGGCAGGACTTTGTCTGCCACTACCGCGAGAACCAGGGTGATCACGACCGCCGGCAAAGTGTTGCCGCAGGGGATATCCACCGTCATCAGGTAACGATAGAGGGCAAAGCCCAAGGCCCACACGACTAGATTGGTCCAGTTGAAGCTGTCTTTGATGTGATCGTGATGGAGGACGAAGAAATCCGCAATCAAAATCGCGATCATCGGTGCAAAGACAGAGCCGATCAAGTACAGGAAATTGGTGATGTCGTCCATCGGGAACAGCATCGCACAGACGGTTCCCACCACAGTCACCGCCACGGCGATCCACTTTCCATTCCATCTGGCAAAGATGGACTCCGCCGAAATTCCGGCAGAATAGGCATCCAGGAAGGTGGTCGTCACCGTAGAGAAGACCACGATCAACAGCCCTGCGATGCCGAGGCCCGCTTTGACCATGATCTGTGCGATGTCGTATTCGCCAGTAAAAATCGCCGCACCCATGCCGATGACATACATCCAAGTGCTGACCAGTCCGTAGACCACCGTGCTGGTCATGGTGGCGGCAAAAGGCTTCTCCGCCTCCCTGGTGTAATCGCTGATCAAAGGCAGCCAGGACAGCGGCATGGCGACAGCCAGCTCCACAGCTGCGCCAAAAGACAGGCTGTCATTTGGCGCCAGAGCCGCGCCGCCTGCATCAAAGAAGATGACCTTGCACAGAACCAGGGTCAGGACGAACAAAGCGGCCATAGCCACCGTATTGATCTTGCCCAGATTGGTGATGCCGATCATGATCCAGAGGATAATCAGCACGCCGATGACCAGGCACCAGATCCAGGCTCCCGTATGAAGCACGCCGTTTGCCGCCAGGGCGCCATCGTAAATCATGATGGCTGTCCACCCCACCAGCTGCAGGACGTTCAGTATAGAAAAGAGCAGGCCGCCCTTGTTGCCGAAGCTCATCTTTGCCGTTTCCATGGCGCTCTTCCTCGTCTGCGCACCGATATAGCCCGCCAGAAACAGCATCACGCAGCCGATGACATGACCGATCAGGATCGCCAGCAGCCCTTTGGAAAATCCTAATGGCGCAAAGTAGGTGCCGGTGAGGATTTCTGCGATGGAAACCCCCGCCCCGAACCAAATCAACCCGTTAGCGAAGATCGATGTTCTTTTCTCACTCATGATCTTCACCACCTTCCAGTACATAAGCGTGATCCATAGGTCCGCAGCCCTGACCCAGGTCAAGCATGGCGGACAGCGCGCCAGAGATATAGTCCTTCGCCTCTTTTACAGCCGTCTCCAGATCCAGACTTTTCGCCAATCCTGACGCGATGGCGCTGGAAAGGGTGCAGCCCGTGCCGTGGGTATTTTGATTATCAATTCTTTTGCCGTAGAACCATCTGCTGTTCTTGCCGTCAAAGAGCAGGTCGTTGGCGTCACTGACCTGATGACCGCCTTTGCAGAGAACGCTGCAGCCGTATTTTTCGTAAATCGCCGCCGCCGCCTTTTCCATATCCT
>URXI01000209.1 GCA_900551775.1 uncultured Eubacterium sp.
GCCAGAGGCGGCCTATTTTGATCACAAGCCGACAACAGAGGCACTATACGAAGAGACCAACGCTTTGGCCTATCCGCTCTTTGTAAAACCTCTGCGCGCCGGTTCCTCCTTCGGCATCAGCAAAATTGCCGAAAAAGCACAACTTGCAGAGGCAGTGGAACTGGCTTTTCAATATGACAGTGAAATCATCGTAGAAGAGAGCATCGAAGGGTTCGAGGTAGGCTGTTCCGTTTTGGGCAACGACCAGTTGATCCTCGGAAGAGTGGACGAAATCGAACTGTCCCACGGTTTTTTTGACTATCATGAGAAATACACACAGAAGACGGCAAAAATCCATATGCCGGCCCGTATTGACGCAGCGACGGAAGAACGGATTCGAGAGGCTGCAGCAAAGATTTACAGAGCGTTAGCCTGCAGCGGGTTTGCCCGGGTTGACATGTTTCTGACACCGTCAGGAGAAATCGTCTTTAATGAAGTCAATACCATTCCGGGATGTACGGACTGCAGCCGTTTCCCGAATATGCTCCAGGGAATCGGCATGGACTATTCTGCTGTAGTGGAGAAGTTGATCAGTCAGGAGATGTAATCATGAGAACGATCAGACTTTCAAAAGGGGATAAATATAAAGGAAATTTGATTTTGGTCAATCAGTCCTGGCCGCTGCAAAACGAGGAGATGCCGCCCTGTGTGCCAATTCTGGACGCTTTTCCACAGGTTCTCCTTCACGTCAAAGCCTCCGCCTGCCTTCGACAGATTCTCAAAAATATTGACGGACTTTCCAGTATCGTCCCTGTCAGTGGCTACCGACCTCTGGTGGAGCAAGAAGAGATCTACCGGGACTCTCTGGCAGAAAACGGGGCGGAATTTACGGTCAAGTTTGTCGCAAAGCCTGGCTGCAGTGAACATCAGAGTGGTCTGGCCATCGATCTGGGACAAAAGGCAGATGACATCGATTTCCTCTGCCCGGATTTTCCCGACAATGGCATCTGCGGCGATTTCCGCCGCCTGGCTTCCCGGTACGGGTTTATCCAGCGCTACACCAAAGAAAAGGAGGAGATCACGCAAATTGCCTGTGAGCCTTGGCACTTTCGATATGTGGGTTATCCGCACTCAGAAATCATGGAAAACCTGGGATTCTGCCTGGAAGAGTATATTGAATATATCAAAAATTTTTCGATGGACGGCGATATTCTAAAAGTACAGTGTGGAAGACGGCAGATCCAGATCGCTTATGTACCTGAAACTCAGTCAGAAATCAAAGTGGCAGATGAAGCGATCGCTGAAATTTCCGGCAACAACGTCGATGGCTGCATCGTCACTCTTTGGAATTAGGTACAGCACTGCCTACTTCTTTTATGATTGCACACATCAAATCGAACCGCTGGGCTGCCGTCTCAATAGACAAAAACTCCTTCTCACTATGGGGAAATCCTCCCTGGGGACCGCAGCCGTCGATGATTGGGATATCCAGACTGGCCAGCCGGTTTGCATCCGACGTGCCGCCAGCTTTTACATATTCCAGGCTGAACTTTTCCAGCTGTTTCATCAGCGCCCTTGTCTTCTCTGTGGGAACTAGGGGCGGGTAGTGACTCAGCTGGATCACTTTTGATTTCGTCCTCTCCACAAAAGGTTTTGCCTCCATGCGCTTAAGCGCGCGAAGAATGCGCTCATATTCACGTTCTTCTGCATATCTCACCTCCACCAGCGCTTTGCTGTAAGGCGCGACCATATTCAAAGCAGTGCCGCCTTCTATCAGGCCCACATTGACCGTGGTGCCCCGTTCATAATTTTTCAACTTGTCCAGCTTTGTGATCCAGCCGGCCAGCTCCACAATCGCGCTGGCGCCTTGCTTCGGTGCAGTTCCAGAGTGAAAGGCGATGCCCTCGATTTCAATTTGAAATTTAGCAATGCCCTTTCTCTGATTGACCAGCCGCCCTTCTTTGCGTCCACCCTCGAAGATCAGCGCTCTTTTGCATTTGCCTCCCCAGCGCCGCAGTACATCGACAGAATCTGCCGAGCCCAGCTCTTCGTCACTATTGAGAACGATGCACAGGGGGATCTGCGGGGCAGTCTGCATGATCTCTCTGGCAATATAGAGAATCAGAAGCGCCCCGGCTTTCATATCAACAGTCCCCGGACCATATATCAAGCTGCCTTCCTGGCGAAAAGGCCTCTCCACTGCCGTTCCTGTAGGAAAGACGGTATCCATGTGTCCGCCCAGATAAAATTCATATTCTTTGGCTTCTGGTGTCACTGCAATCACTACGGGCCTCTGCAAGTGACCAACGCTCTCCCTCATCACCTCAAATCCTGCCGCTTCAAAAGCATCAGCAAAAAATTCGGCCATCCGATTATTTCCATCAATGTCGTTGGAACCGCTGTCTGTATTGATAAGATGTTCCAAATCTCTTAAATAGCTCTCTAGATATAATCCCATATTACGCTCCTGTCTTTTTTGTATACTCCATTTTCATCATAACTGTATATTTATATAATCATTACAGAAATTTAGGTCAATTCACCATATTTTTCACAGAAAGTGATAAATTATATGTTATACTGATTTTATAACGATACACTATCACTATATTATATTACATCATTGTTGTAATGTTGAGAAGGTAAACTTTCAAAATCATACTATAAGGAGGGAAAGATGAACAGAGATCTGAACGAAACGAGCAGTTTACAGAGTCAAAGCGAGACGACAACCGATATCTACTTTAAAAACACCTATACCATTGTATCCACCGTCGCCTATCTTCTCGGCGTACCTGAGAGAATATTTCAGAACGAATTTGGTTCGCCGAGACCAGAGATCTATGAAAGATTAGAGAAAGAGAGAAGTGCCCGCATCATACGCAACTTATGCATGCTGAGAACGGCCATAGAAAGAAATTTTGGATATATCAATGAGAAAATGACCTTTGAATACAAGGGGCTCATGTCCATGCCTGAACTGATACCGATTGATGCCATCGCGCAATTGGAAAGAGAGCACATCAACATCGTAAAGACACATTCAAAGCTCGTACATTACGTCATTGACATTAACCGCCTTATCATGGATAGGATCAATAACTGTAAGGACTTTTTCCCTATGTGGCTCAAATGGCAGTATTTGAGAGAAATCTTCATCATGCCCAACGGATTGACTGAAGAAGGCACCAAAGAAGCCGCCAACACATATTATATGAATAAGAATTATTACCCTTACCGCATGTACATGAACTGGCCGCCATCAGACCAGGGGAATATTTTGTATAACGATAAGAAGTTTGTAACGTTATTATACGAATGGAATAATGATAAGTTTGAGGATCTCAGCAAAGTATCTGATGCCGGCAGTCGCACAAAAGGCAATATCTATCAATTTCTCGAAGACAGCGGACGCACTGTAGTCGTCGTAGACTGTGAGAACTCAGACCCATATAAATTATGCGCCGTCTTTAATCATTTGGAAGCAGACATACTGGAAAAAATCGCTCGCATCGTCCTTTTCGACGACGTACATACCACTGATGCCTGGGCAATTTTGGAACAGTATGTTCACGTTCCCATCGAACATATCGTCATCGAACGCATCAAGCAGAATAAGTCATTGGTGGACATCCGTCTCACGGCCGATGCCTGCAAAGAATTCTATCAAAACAAGACGGATTCCTTTGTCATCGTTTCCAGTGACTCAGATTATTGGGGATTGATTTCCGCTCTGCCAGACGCCCATTTTCTGGTCATGATTGAGCGGGAAAAATGCGGGCCGGATATGAAGACCGCCTTGGCAGCTTCCGGCATCTTCTATTGCTTCCTCGATGATTTCTACTCCGGCGACAACCAGGATATCATCGTCAACGCACTGATCAGGGAAACTAGAAAATATTTGGACTTTACCGTAAAGTTCAATGTGCAGGACCTGATGAACCACATCCTGCAGGCAACCAGAGTGACCCTCTCTGACGAAGAGAAGAAACAGTTTTTCGATAAATACCTCAAGTCCATGCGCCTTGTCATTGATGACAGCGGAGAGGTTCGCGTGGAACTGAATTCCTGGAAATAGCAATCCGAAGAAACAGTTCGGACAAACAGAAAAGGAGCCTTGCGGCTCCTTTATTTTAGCGCTTCTTCATAGACGGCCCTGTCGTCTAAGCTCTTTCAATTGCCAGTCTGTAGATTTCTCTCGCCTTGTAAAGATCCTCGATCAAAATATACTCGTCCGGCTGGTGCTCCGTGCACTCCCTGCCAGGGAACACCGGACCGAAAGCGACGATATTGTCCATGGCTCTGGCATAAGTGCCGCCGCCCATGACCATCGGCTCGCTGTCATCGCCTGTGACTTCACGGTAAGCCGCCAGCAGTCCCTGGATGAAGTCGCTATCCTTATCAAGGAAGACAGAGTGCTCTCCGCCTGCTGCCTCTACCGTGACCCCATACGGCCGCACCCGTTCCGTGATACGCCTGGTGACTTCTTCTTCCGTAAAGCTGATCGGATAGCGGATATCCAGCGCCAGGTAAACCCATTCTTCGTCCGTTTTGATCACGCCGGGGTTGATGGTGATATCGCCGCTCTGTTCATCGGACAGTCTGCAGTTCAGCAGAGATCCATCGTAAGTGAGGCCGATGGTCTCATTGTAAAAGTCCGCAAACCGGCCGTGAAGTTCACTCATCACCAGGCCGATAGCATTTTCACCCAGCCAAGGCATACTGCCGTGGGCAGACTTTCCTTCTCTCATTAAAGCGTGCTCCATGCCGTCCTCGTCCAGATAGACAGCCTCGCATTTGCCCGCCACCATGTTGGGCGCTTCACCGCCATCTGCAGATACGAGATCAGATTGCGTCTTCGGCATCCGCAGAATTAAATCCAGAATTCCTTTTTCCGCATAGATCAACGGGAAATCAGCGTCCGGCGTAAATCCGAAGTCAGGCAGTTCCTCATGGGCCTTGTAATACTCCATATCCTTCCACTCGCCTGTTTCTTCCGAGCAGCCAAAGATAATTCTCACCCGTTTGCCCAGAGGTTTCCCACTGTCAAGCAGCTCCTTCATCGCGTAGATCGCCGCAATGGCAGGGCCTTTGTCGTCGATGACACCGCGCCCGTAAATGCGGTCGCCCTTAATGGCAGCGTCAAAAGGTTCCACCGTCCAGCCGGGACCTGCGGGCACCACGTCCAGATGAACCAGAATGCCCATCAGCTTGTCACCCTCTCCGATTTCGGCATAACCCATGTAGTTTTCACATCTTCCCGTGCGGAATCCCAATTTGCTGCATAGGTCCAAACAGTATTCCAGCGCAAGATGGGGTCCTTTGCCGAAAGGCAGTTCCCCTTCTGGCTGCCCACTGACGCTCTCAATAGAAACCAGTCCTTTCAGATCCTGCAGCATATTGTCTTCTTTGATATAAGCCATATTTCACCTCTATTTTTCACTAAAAGGGATGTACGGAACCTCCAGTCCAAAATGTTTTGGGCCGAAACATGCAAGACCCGCCTCTGTGGTCCAGATTTCTGGCGCCGGCAGTGCAAAGATATTCAGTTCCATCCCCTCTTCAAAGTTTGGCGTCGTCAGCGGCTTGCCGTCCTGATCTACCATGCAGATCAGATCGGGAACCACCACGTCCACCTTTTCATTTCTATATGATATAATATTTTCGTTTTTAAAGCAAATTTTATACCTCTCGCCGTCGTAAGAATCCTTGCCCTTGAGGTAGATTTCCCCATAGTTGAAGCCGTCTCTCTGTTCCCAAGGGGTTTTCTCCACATTTCCTTTGAACAGGAATTTACCGTCCATGGCCGCCGTAATTGCCTTTGCAACCGCTTCTCCACCTCTTCCGGCTTCACGTTCCTCTCTCAAAATCTCTCCGATTTTCATGGCGTAGCTGATGGCGCCCGGAATGATGGACTCTTTATAATCTTTTCCCTTCATCGGATGGTCAGCTACGCCCACCATGGAATTGCTGACTACAGCGATGGCTCTCGTAATTTCCTCTGCTCTGAAATCGTCCACGGCGTCTTTTAGGATTACCACGTCGCCGTAGTCGGTAGCTACTGCCATGGGCGTGATCGGCTTATCCTTGACAAAATATGTGGAATGCTGCAGTTCAGGAACCGATCTTCCTGCCGGGTCTGCGTCCATCAAAGGCAGATCCAACTGGCATGCCGTATGTAAGGCTTCCGCCGTATTTGCGCCGCCCAGCTCTGTGGAAGAGACAGCAAAGAATTTTTCTCCGAAGTGCTCTTCCAAGCTTCTGAATGCCAATATCGATGCTGGATAGTCCAGATGAGGAAGTCTCTTGTATTTTTCATCTTCTTCTGCGTCTAAGGCAGGCGGTGCACCGCAGCCGTAAGGGGTAGCGATGTAGGCGTCGTCTGGCAGTTCGTCCAAACTAGCAAGGCGCAGCTGCCTGCCTTCCTGGAAGTCCTGCTCCATCATAGCCAGGCCCTCTTCCAGGTTTCCGCCGCCACCTGTTCCAAGAACGGTGCAGCCGTAAAGAATGTCGATAATGTTCTGTTTTGTTAATGTTTTCATGATGCTTTCTCCTCTTTCAACCTGCCGTCAGCCGCTCTCGACTGCGACGGCACAAATTTTTCAACGATCAGATAGATGGCGAATCCCGCCAAAATCCCCAAATACTCGATTTTGAACAGGTAAGCGATGATTGCTCCCAGCGCCCAGGAAGCCACCCCTGTCCAGTTAAATCCTTTGACAGGATGCCAGTTCTCAGCTTTTCCTTTGCCGACGATCCAGTAGTCCGCCATCATGACACCGCCCACCGGGCAGACCAGGAAGGACAGGAAGCTGAGGAATCCTTCGATATGGTTGAGAATTCCTACCGCGCCCAGTACAGTTCCCACCAATCCTGCGACGATGGTGACTTCCCGTCTTCTGTGATCTGGCACGCCCAAGGCCATGACAATATCCAGTCCCGCGCTGTAAGCGTTGGTGGAATTTGTCGTCCAGGTGGACAGGACCAGTGCCAGAACGCCTAGAACCGGGATGCCTACGGCAATCAGCACCATGCTGATATCGTAGTTGCCTGCAATTTTGGTCAGCAGCACGCCCAGAACCAGGGTGATGACACCCATGGGGAAAACACCCCAGACCACAGATTTGATCGTATCCTTTCTCGACTTTTGAAATCTGGTGATGTCGGCCGCTGTGATGGTGCCCACTGCGTAGAAATTGAAGGACAGCCCTACGCCGCCTAGAAAACTCATGGTCTGGGTCACTTCTTTACCCATGCCGGACATGCCATACTCTCTGATGGCTAAATACGTGCCCAGCGCCATGACGATGATCAGAAAGGGAATGGACACATAGTCCAGTTTTTCCAGAGCACTCATGCCGAAGACCGCTGTCAGCAGCATGATGATGCCCCATAAAATACTGGATACTGCCAGGGGAATCTGGACGCCCACATACTCGCTCATGAAATTGGTGAAGGCTTCCCCGCAGACACCATTCTGTATGCCAAACCACCCGATCAGGTTCACGGCAAAAATCAGACTGACGATGTATCTGCCGCCCTTATCTCCGAAGGTGGATTTCGTCAATGTGCACGATGCCATTCCCAAGTCGCAGCCCATCATGCCCAAAATCGACATGACCACGACGACGATCACATATCCTAAGGTACCAGAAATAATGGCAGGCCATACGGGC
>URXI01000210.1 GCA_900551775.1 uncultured Eubacterium sp.
CCAGTGCGTAAATCCCACAGACTCGGCAGTCAGACTGACCCACGAGCCGACAGGCCTGGTCGTTACCTGCCAGGACGAAAAGTCGCAGATTAAGAACAAAGAAAAAGCCTTCAAAGTCCTCAAATCGAGATTATACGATTTGAAGCTGCAGGAGCAGAATAAAGAAATTTCTGAAGCCAGAAAGAGCCAGGTCGGCTCCGGCGACAGAAGTGAGAGAATCAGAACCTACAACTTCCCGCAGGGAAGAGTGTCTGAGCATAGAATCGGCATGACCTTGTATAAACTCAATGCCATTCTGGATGGAGAACTGGATGAGATTATCGACGGATTGATTACGAGTGATCAGGCGGAGAAGATGAAGAATTTTTAATGAGATGAAAACAAAGATACTCCATGATACAACTGAAGAGATAGAAGAAGCCGCCGAGATTATCGCTGACGGCGGTCTGGTCGCATTTCCGACGGAAACGGTCTATGGGTTGGGAGCTGACGCCTTGAACAGCGAAGCGGTAGGCAAAGTCTATGCTGCAAAAGGGCGACCGTCAGATAACCCGATGATTGTCCATATATCGTCCTATGACGATATGAAAAAACTGACCCCCAGAATCACCAGGGATATGGAAAAGTTGATGAAGGTCTTCTGGCCGGGCGCCATGACCATGATCGTGGAACGGAATCCTGTGATTCCGGATGTGACCACGGGCGGGTTGGATACGGTCGGCATCAGGATGCCAGATAATCCTGTGGCTCTGGAACTGATTTCTAAAGCGGGGTGTCCCATTGCAGCACCCAGTGCGAATCTTTCCGGTAAACCCAGCCCGACGGCAGCAGAGCATGTCATCGATGATCTGGCTGGACGAGTCGATGCTATCATATGCAGCGATGACTGTAAATTCGGCATTGAATCTACCGTCATCGACATGACGGGTCAGACGCCGATGATTCTGCGCCCGGGAATTATAACAAAAGAAGATCTGGAAACAGCGCTGGGCAAGAGAGTCCTTCTCGATCCGACCCTGAACAAGCGGCCGGACAAGTTTAACAACGAGGACTTTAAACCCAAAGCACCGGGCATGAAATATAAGCACTATGCGCCCAAAGCACCGATGATCGTCTATGAAGGACGACGGGATGAGGTAGAAGCTGCCATTGATCGCGAGCGCATAGAACGAGAAGCTTTAGGGCAGAAGGTTGCCGTAATCCTTTTCGAAAATGGGAAGCAGAAAGCCGCGGCCCATCAGTTTTTTGCTAAGCTGCGAGAGGCCGACAAAGAAGGCGCTGACGTAATTCTTGCGGCAGCCCTGAAGGAAGAGGGCATTGGATTTTCCGTCATGAACAGAATGTTAAAATCAGCAGGATATAATATAAAGAAAGTTTGAGAGGAATTTTGTTATGATTATAGCTATGGCAAATGACCACGGTGGATTAGCACTGAAGAAGATAGTAAAAGAACATTTAATAGAAAGGGGATATAAAGTAGTGGACCTCGGAACGCATTCCGAAGAGTCCGTGGATTATCCCATCTATGGAAAATCTTGCGGCGAGGCTGTCGCTTCCGGCAAGGCTGATCTGGGCGTCGTTGTCTGTGGTACAGGCATTGGAATTTCTATTGCCGCCAATAAAGTCAAAGGAATTCGCTGCGGTCTGTGCACGTCTGTGGAGATGGCAGAATTGACGAAAAAGCACAACAACGCCAATATTCTGGCCCTGGGAGGCAGGACGACTGATCCGGAACTGGCGATCAAAATTACCGACGCCTGGCTTGACACAGGATTTGAAGGCGGACGTCACAAGAGAAGAACTGATATGCTGGACGAAATGTAGATATAGATAAGACTTGGAGGAAATGTAATGAGCAAAGTATATGTATTCGACCATCCACTAATTCAGCACAAAGTAGCTTTGATGAGGAAGACAGATACCAGCGTCAAAGATTTCAGAGAGCTGGCAAAGGAAATTGCCATGCTCATGGGGTTTGAAGCCACGAGAAATCTTCCGTTGGAGGAAGTTGAAATTGAAACGCCAATCTGCAAAACCAAGGTCAACATGCTGAAAGGGGAGGACATCGCCATCATCCCGATTTTGAGAGCAGGACTTGGCTTTGTAGACGGGATGCTGGAATTGGTTCCAAACGCAAAAGTTGGACATGTTGGACTTTACAGGGATCCAGATACCCACGAACCAGTCGAATACTATTGCAAACTTCCAAAGGATATAGAAAAACGACAGATTTTTGTCGTAGACCCCATGCTGGCAACTGGCGGCAGTGCGGCCGCTGCGATTGACTTTATCAAGCGGAGAGGCGGTACTAATATCACTTTCATGTGTCTGATCGCGGCTCCTGAAGGAATCGAAGCGCTGCAGAAGGCGCATCCGGATGTAGATATTTATATCGCCGCCAAGGATGACTGCCTCAACGAGAATGCCTACATCGTACCTGGTCTGGGGGATGCTGGGGATCGGTTGTATGGAACAAAGTAAAATATTTTAGAGAAAGAGAGAAGATAGATGAAAAATTTTATACCGGATAACGTAAGTAAGTACGACAATGTTTATGATGTCCTGAAAGAGAGAGGCTTTATCGAGCAGGTAACCGATGAGAAGGCCGTCAGAGAACTTTTGGGAAAAGAGAAAATCAAGTTTTATATTGGTTTTGACCCTACAGCCGATTGCTTGCATGTAGGCCACTTTATGCAGGTAATCATCATGATGTATATGCAGAAGTATGGCCATACTCCGGTAGTTCTTCTGGGAGGCGGAACCGGCATGGTGGGCGACCCGTCGGGAAGACAGGACATGCGCCAGATGATGACGGTGGAAACCATCGACAACAACTGCAACGCGTTCAAGAAGCTCTTTGAACAGTTCCTCGAATTTGACGACGAGTGGAAATATGAGGGCAACCAGGGCGTTTACTCACCGGGACACGAGACAAAGACGCCGGAACCGGGTAAGGCTATCAGCGTAAACAACGGTTCTTGGCTGAGACCGCTCAACTATGTGGAATTTGTCAGAGAAGTGGGAACCTGCTTCAATGTCAACGAGATGCTGAGAGCGGAGTGCTTCAAACAGAGGATGCAGCAGGGGCTTTCTTTCTTTGAATTCAACTACATGCTGATGCAGGGTTATGACTTCATGGTCATGGCTAGAGACTTCGGCGTTAAGATGCAGTTCGGCGGCAATGACCAGTGGTCCAACATCATCGCAGGCGTCAACCTTTCAAGGAAGCTCTGCAACCTGCCAGTATACGGCATGACTTTTTCGCTTCTGACTAACAGCGAAGGTCAGAAAATGGGTAAGACTATGAATGGAGCTCTGTGGCTTTCTGCAGATAGAGTTTCTCCGTTCGAATTCTTCCAGTATTGGAGAAACGTGGCCGACGCTGACGTGGACAAGTGTCTGCGTATGTTGACCTTCTTGCCGATGGATGAGGTGAAAAGACTCTCATCCCTGGAGGGGGCGGAGATCAATAAGGCAAAGGAAATTCTCGCTTACGAAGTGACCAAGCTGGTTCACGGTGAAGAGGCGGCGAAGAAGGCTCTGGAAGGCGCTCGCGCTGCTTTTGGCGGCGGCGGAGATGCTGCGAATATTCCGACTACCGAGATGGCAGCAGCCGATTTTGAAGGCGAAGGCAGAGGCCTGGTTTCCTTGATCAAAGAGCTGGGGCTGGTTCCGAGCAATGGTGAAGGCTTCAGAACTATCGAACAGGGCGGCCTTTCCGTCAATGGCGAGAAAGTAACGAATCCAAAGATGAATGTAACTGGGGACATGTTCCAGGATGGAGAAATTTTGATCCAGAAGGGCAAAAAGAAATTCCATAAGGTTGTAATCAAATAGTTAATAGAATGGAAGCGGTAAAGGAACTGCTTCCATTTTGATTTATTAAACACGAGCATTTGATATTGGTAGTGAGAAATGATATAATAAAACAGAATAGAAAGGAATTTGATATGAGATTAGAGTCACAACATATTAATGATGAAGAACTGTTAAATCGCTTTGAATTTTACAATTATAATCATGCATTTGAGATTATGACGCAGTCATTTCCTGGCGAATGGCTTGAAATTGTTGAATGCCTCAAAAGCCTGACCATTTCTACAGAAGACTTGAGGGAAGCAGGTGGGAATGAAACTAATATCCCCAAAAAGTTTGATGAGATACTATATCCGTATGGTTGGAAAGAAATCCGAATTTCCGGAGATTTACATATCAAGTTTTATCCACGCCAGAGAAATCAGCGAGGTCGATTTTCAAACGAACCTTTTGATGAAAAAGTCATTGCAGGCTATATTGACGGACATAATATAGACTTTTTAAAGAATCGTATCGCTTTTGACTTGGAATGGAATAGCAAAGACCAAACTTTTGATAGGGACCTTCTGGCGATGAGAACCTATTACGAATGTGATATTATCAGCGCAGGCGTTATAGTTACACGTTCAAAGAGTTTGAATGATGTATTTAGGACTGTCTATAATTTTGACGGCAGTTCTAAGGACTGGAAACCGATTATTAGAAAATATGGAGCCAGTACGACCTGGATGGGAAAACTATTACCGCGTCTGGATTCTCGGAGAAATGGAGGCTGTCCTATTTTGGCGGTTGGAATTAAAGACGCATGCATTTATGACTGGACGGAGGATTACATAGATGAGCACGACCCAAGAAACATATAAAGATTTATTAGAGTTTTGTAGCAATAAGCAATTTTCCACGATTTACGCGGATCCACCCTGGCGTTTTAAAAATAGGACGGGAAAGGTTGCGCCAGAACATAAACGATTAAATCGTTATGAGACAATGACCCTTGAAGAGATCAAAGGATTGCCCGTGCAGGAGATTGCAGATGATAAAAGCCACTTGTATTTGTGGGTGCCCAATGCACTTCTACCAGAAGGACTTGAAGTGATGAATGCATGGGGCTTCACCTATAAGGGCAATATTGTGTGGGAGAAAGTAAGAAAGGATGGACAGCCTGATGGCCGGGGAGTCGGATTTTATTTTCGGAATGTGACGGAGATTTTGCTTTTTGGAATTCGGGGAGAAAAGAATAGGACATTGGATCCTGCACGCTCCCAAGTGAATCTGATCCGTACACAAAAAAGAGAACATTCGCGTAAACCAGATGAGATCATTGATCTCATAGAAAGATGCTCAAGAGGTCCCTTTATAGAACTCTTTGCGAGAGGTGATAGAGAGGGCTGGACGATGTGGGGTAATCAGGCAAATGCTGATTATGAACCAGATTGGAATACTTATCATAATCACACTAAAAAAGTCTCATATCAAGAGTAATTACGTTTGTATTGTTGCCTGGAGAGGATAAAGTGAAAAACTTTGTCCTCTCTTTGATAATGCAGCTATTTTGTGGTAAAATGGAAACATCACAAAAAGGAGACAGACAAAATGTTGGGATTAACAAACAGAGAAGCAGCGGATCGGCGTGAGCAGGGCCTTGGCAATGAGCAGGTCAACTCGTCGACCCGGACAGTCAAAGAAATTGTCAAAGATAACGTATTCACCTACTTTAACTTGATTTTTACCGTCCTGGCGGTGCTCCTGATCGTGGTAGGTTCTTTTAAGGATCTATCCTTTATGTTCATCGTATTAGCGAATACGGCAATCGGCATCGCACAGGAAATCAAATCAAAGAATACCTTGGATAAGCTGAAACTGCTCAAGATGCCCAAGGCGCATGTCATGCGAGATGGCAAGGAAACAACTGTGGCAGTAGAAGAGCTGGTGCTGTCTGACTGTGTGATTTTGCGGGCAGGAAGTCAGATCCCTGCCGACGCGAAAGTCGTGGAAGGCAGCATTCAGGTCAACGAGGCATTGATTACGGGGGAAGCTGACGAAATCACGAAGGGTAAGGATGCACAGCTTTTGTCGGGAAGTTTTGTGGTGTCTGGCGAGTGTGCGGCAGTGCTGACTGCTGTGGGCCGCGATTCTTACATATCAAAACTGACCATCGAGGCTACGAAGGATAAAGGCGGGGAGCAGTCAGAGATGATTAAATCTCTGGACAAGCTGGTCAAAACGGTAGGCATTATCATCATACCCGTCGGAATCGTTTTGTTCGTACAGCAGTGCTACATTCTGAACGATAGTTTTTCTGAAAGCGTTACCTCCATGGTTGCTGCCGTTCTGGGCATGATTCCAGAAGGGCTATATATGACCGCCAGTATCGCTATGGTTGTCAGCGCCATGCGTCTGGCGCGGCAGGATGTCCTGGTTCAGAATATGCGGTGTATTGAAACCCTTGCCAGAGTAGATGTCTTGTGCGTGGATAAGACTGGAACGATTACAGAAAACGAAATGAAAGTAGATAGTTTTGATCTGATTTACGATGGCGTCGGCAAAGAGGACATGGCACGGCTGATCGGCGATATGGCACAGAGCCAGAATCCGGATAATATTACCATGGCAGCACTGCAGTCCTATTTTGATAAGGGAAGCGGCAGACATCCCAACACAGTCTGCCCGTTTTCATCTAAATATAAATACTGCGGAGCCAGCTATAACGATGGAAACTTCGTCTTAGGCGCCCCGGAATTCGTCCTGCGAGAGGGTTTTTATCAGTATGAAGAGCAGATCAACAGCATCAGCGAACAGGGCTTTCGTGTGCTGGCCTTTGCCAAAGTGGCAGATGTGCCAGAGGGACAGCCTCTCCAAGGAGAAGCGAAGCTGCTGGCTTTGGTCTACCTGACCAATCC
This sequence comes from uncultured Eubacterium sp., assembly GCA_900551775.1. Taxonomy (GTDB): domain Bacteria; phylum Bacillota; class Clostridia; order Peptostreptococcales; family Anaerovoracaceae; genus Senimuribacter. The sequence continues at coordinate 6,717 of URXI01000210.1, forward strand.
AATCCGTAAAGCTGCACCGGAAACCTTTGCCTATTTTGCTGAAAACGGTGTAGATATCAAAGTGATTTCGGGGGATAATCCCGTTACTGTTTCCAATATTGCAATGCAGGCAGGCATCAAAGATGCGGATATGTATATTGACGCGAGACAGTTGGTCAACCAGCGAGCCATCTACGAGGCTGTGGAACGGTATACCGTCTTTGGCCGGGTGACGCCGGAGCAGAAGCGGATGTTTGTCAAAGCGCTGAAGAAGCAGGGCAAAACCGTGGGAATGACGGGTGACGGCGTCAACGACATTTTGGCGCTGCGCGACGCGGATTGCTCTATTGCCATGGCTTCCGGCAGTGAAGCGGCATCCAATGCGGCGCAATTGGTGCTGCTGGATTCTGACTTTTCCAAGATGCCATCTGTTGTCGGCGAAGGAAGACGGGTGGTCAATAACATCGAGAAGACAGCCAGTCTGTTCCTGACAAAGAACATTTTTTCACTGCTCCTGGCACTGTTTTCTATGGTCAGTGTACTGTCCTATCCGCTGAAACCGTCGCAGATCACGCTGATCAGCATGTTCACCATCGGGATGCCGTCTTTCGTGCTTTCCTTGGAACCGAATAAGAATCTGATCAAAGGCACGTTTTTCGGCAATGTCTTCAAGATGGCGGCGCCAGCGGGAATCACCACCTTTATCAGCGTCAGTTCGCTGGTGGTCTTCGGGCAGGTCTTTGAAATCAATCCAGTCTGCATTTCCACAGCGTGTACGATTTTGGTGGGACTGGTCGGATTCATGATTTTAGGCAAGGTGGCAAAACCTGCCAACGGGCTGCACATTGCTTTGATTTCGGTCATGGTGGCGGGGATGGCGTTCTGTATCATTTTCATGCCGGATCTGTTCGGCATCAACAGCATCTCCGGTCAGGCAGCCATGCTGCTGGCGG
>URXI01000211.1 GCA_900551775.1 uncultured Eubacterium sp.
GACGGGTCAAAGTCCTTGTCTCCCGCCGACGTTCGCGCCGGATGCTCCGCCGTTCCTCCCGGCGGGCGCTTCGAGCGGTATACTCCTCAAACGCCGCGGTCAGCGCATCCGCATCTTTCGCCTTGAAGAACACCAGGTAGCGCGGCTTCTCCCGGTCCTTTTTGAGCGCGTAGTCCACGCCATACTTCCGCGCCACCCGCTCAAAGGAGCGGATGTTGCCGTCCGTGATCTCGATGTTCGTCACGCCCTGCCCCTGACCAACCAATTCTCTGACCGTCTGCCGGCCCGTGGGCGGGGCTTTGGCTTTCTGCCGGCAATGGGCCAGATACTTGGTGATCGCGCTTTTCAGCGCCCGGCCTGTCATTTTGGTGGTGTTGATGACCAGCGCCACCGCCCGATGGTCGATATCTTCCTGCATGGGGTCCTCCTTTCAGTGCTCGATCCATCTATCCATCCCTCCAAACCGGCTACCGCACGCAACTCACAACATGCCGCCGAAGCTGCCGGTTGACTTCCGCCTGGTTGAAGCTCTCCAGCGTCATAGGTGCATTGTACAGCGCCGTCAGCAGATACCTGCGGATATTGCGGATCGGACCGGTGGTCCTCCGCATGCACAGCAGCACATACTCAATGTGTTCGCTGGTGAGTCTCTTGAGCTGTTCCTTGACTGTTTCCGCAGGGTGCTCCTCTCCGCCCACGCTGATCGTTTCCTTCCCTGAGCAGAGCGTTTCTGTCATCAGGGACACGATCTCATCAAGCTGTGCGGCGCTCACGCGCGGGTCCTCCAGCAGCGCGTCATACTCGATCTGATATTCCACCCGCGCCCGGCAGCGGTCCAGCTCGCGCTTTTCCGGAAGGATGGGATGGATGGATGCTATTGGTTTCGTTTTTTCTGGATTCGTATTGGATTCTTGTTTCTTTAATTGCGTGGGATCTTCCTGTGCAGGTTTCTCCTGCGTTGGATTTTCCAATACAGGTTTCTCCCGCGCAGGCTTCGGCGCGCTTCTGGATGCGGGCATGGGATGTTCGTAGATGACGTACTCCGCGTTGGCCAGCTGTCCTTTGGGGTTGCGGGTACGGCTGCGCACGACATACCCGGCCTGCTCCAGCTCCCGCACCGCCTCACGGATGGCGTCCACGCCCTCCCTGCTGATGCGGGCCAGCCCCTTGAGCGTATAGTCCCATTCTTTGGGCAGGGAGAGCATCATCGAAAGAAGGCCCTTTGCTTTCAGAGACAAACGCCGGTCCTTGAGGTGATGGTTGGACATGATGGTATAATCCTTTGTTTTTTCGACCCGGAACACCGCCATGGCTTCTTCCTCCGTTTCTTTTTTGGGTATGAGAAAAGCCAGAGCGTGATTGGCTCCGGCTTTGGACGCTAAAAGCGCGTAACCTTTGGGCTACGCGCTTTCAAATAAGGAGTTGGTGTATTTTGATCTACAGTTGATGTTCCTGAAGCCCCTTTCGCTCCTGCAAAAGCTTTAGAATTTGATCGGTATTGGCCTCATTTACTCCGCCTGGATAAGTCGCATCAAAACGTACAAGGGCCTCAAGCGATGCCTGCTCATAGGCTGCAACCTCGGCATATTGTTTTTCAAATTGTCCGTTACGCATTGCATTTTCGATAAATGTGATAGATGCTGGCGGAAGCGCATCCCAGGTGCCGTAGAGATGAACAGCGGCTTTTTGGATCTGCTCCATTGATATAGGCTGGTTTCGTTTCTCATGTTCCGCAAGAATACCCAGCACATCCGAAAGATCGTTCTTGTACTGCCGTCCAGAGCGGAGTTTCATGGCGATCAGATATTCCGCAGCGATTGTGCGAACTTCCAGCACATTTGCATAGGTTCTGTAGTGTGTAGAATACTCAACGAGTTTCGGGGAAAAGGAAACTGTCTGAGCGAAGTCCTCATTCAACCATCCATTGGGAAGTCCAAAGGTATCGCCCACATGATTGATCGCATCCTTCATGCTGGATGCGGCCTGGATCAGCGCGTCCACATCCGTGGTTGTATCCCGAAAACCGTAGTTGACAAGGATCGCTGCGCCTCCGACCAGTATCAGCTCGGCCTTCATCCCTTTTCCTGCACGTTTACGGTATTCCTTACCCAGCGCCTTCAGATAACCATCTATATTGTCTTTGGAAAACTGGATTTTTGATTCAGACAACGTTTCTCACCTCTCGCTCCACAATATTGAAGCGCATAAATTCCGGGATGGCCTGCTTTTCAGCCTGCTTTTTTGCTTCGTCAGACTTGGAGGCCACGCATTGCGCCAGAATACTCGCAGGATAAACGGGCTGTTGCAAATGACATCTGCGCAGATCATCATACCTGTTGCACAAAGGAATCTTGTTGACCCGGCTGATATAATCCAGCATGGCAAGCAGGTAGAAGCTTTCCGCGTACCACTTGCGTTCAAAATAGGTACGGATCTCGTCTTTTTTCAATGTATCGATCAGAAAGTCGATATCGCCCATTTCTTTAACCCGATGGCATATGCTGCTTTTGAAAAGCTCAAAGCTGTTCCTTGTCATAAAGCAGGGCGAAAGCAGTTCTTCCATTGTCGTGCCCAAAGCCTGCGCCAGGCGGTAAACGGTTTCAGCACTGCACTTTTCCAGCTTCGCTTTGCCGCTGCAAATATCGTGCACCGTCGCATATGGAATACCGCTGCTCTGCGCCAGCCGATACATGGACATCTTTTTCTGTTCCAAACATTCCACAAGCATCATGATTTCTATCCTCCTTTCAGCCCCATTATATCGGCATGCCGTTATAGTGTCAATGCGATTTTTTGCCACCTGGAACCAAAACATCGTTTGTTGCGTTTGTGACGGCATTCGTTGGTGCTGACTCCATTTTGGGAAAAAAGCCGGAGCAAGGCTGGTTCCGGCTTTTAACGTATTGTGAAGTTGCTTTTTTTGTTTGGCTTCACTGGTCCATTTTATCCTTTTTAGCAGAAAAAGTTGCCCAGTTTGGAAAAACTCATTGAAGTGCCATTGGCAAACGAATATACTATGGCTGATAAACTGAAGTGGGCACGTCGAATATACTGACCAAGTTTTGATGGCTCTCACAAGGAGTGCTGATGGATATGGGACTGACAATTAAAGAATTATTTCGAAAAATTTCTTTGCCAAAGCACTATCATGGTATTGATTTTGCCTTGTCGCAGAAGTTTGCTGAAGAAGCAAAAAGATTTATGATGCTCCTGGAGTCATGTGATGGATCGGAATTTCGAGATGATGTCCGACCGCGGGTATTGGATGTGTTATTGAAGGTTCGTTCAGTTGCCCGGCAGAATATCAAGTCAATCCAAAAAATAATCAACAGTTATGATCTGGCTGATTCAATAGCTGCTCAGAAACAATTCGACAAACTAATGGACCGAATCAGCAACGACGCTTTTATCAGCACCATCGATGACACGGTTATAATATCAAAATGGCAAACGCATTTCCGTGCTAACATGTGCAATCAGTATTATCGCCTGAGAGCCGTCGATTACCCATCAACCGACATATCAGAGAATCCTGATGAGCTTTTCCATATCCCTTGGAAAAAGCGCTCTCTGGTTAATAATGAGCGATTCAGTGTTGCGGGTTTTCCCTGTTTATATTTATCAACGAGTCTCTCACTGGCCTGGCAAGAATGTGGTTACCCAGCAAAATACTATTATTCGGAATACATGCTTGAACAGAGTAATCATTCGAGCATAGATTCATCAGACAAGACAAGAGAGTTGAAATTTCTGTCATTTTACCTTCCTTCAGAAATAAACTGTTGGGGAACATCCGTGGTTTATAATGAATTTGATCTTTGGATAGAGGTTGTTGGCAGGTACTTGAAGGTATATCCTTTGGTTTTGGCATGTTCATTCGTAAATCATGGAGGCAAAACACCCTTTAAGCAAGAGTACATCATTTCTCAAATGCTAATGCAATGGGTTCGTCGTAACTTTTCGAGAATCCAGGGAATATCTTATTTCTCTTGCATAGACACCAGTATGTGGTCCTACAGCTTTCGTGGTTACAATATTGCGATCCCGGCACTTGAACCTTATGACAACAAGGGATACAGCAAGGACCTGCGAAAAGCTTTTTGCTGGACGATGCCCAAGTTTTATACGGTTCCCATCGCAGACCCAGCTGTTTACGAAAACTATCAAAAATTTTTGCTTGAGGTTGTTTCGGACATTGATTTGACAATGAGGCTACCCCTTCCTGTAACTCTTCAACACATGCTCACCAAGCTACTTGATATCTGTAGCTGCCTTCTGAGTATACTTGATAAGAAGTCAACACAAAACGTAGAGCACACTTTGCATATCTTAGACATTGTCAGAGAAAACTGTTTTCAGTTGAAACGGGATTCACTTACGAATTCAATTGAAAGCCTGTCAGAGAGAGATTTTGATACTGATCTCATACCTGAAGAAGTTGTGGTCAACAGCATGGAAGCCGTAAAGAAAGTGTTGTCCAAATTTATAAATGAGACCAACGGAGAAACCAGTGTCATCCAAATTGTTAGCGACCTTCGACTACAGTGCTGGAACTTTCCTACAGCGCGTTCGTATGTGACAATTTATTATTCTGATTGTCGGCAGCTTCATGCGCCTTTTGAATGGATGAAGAAAAACCACATTATCCACTATGGCAAAGAACTGAAAGCTGATGACGAATCAATTCAGATTTTGAAAGATATAGCGTACAACGAAGGGCGGCCAATTCAGATTTTTTGGGATGATACATTTGCTTGTAATGATGAAGCGTGGATGAAACAAAACATTCATCTCATCAAAGGACCTATTCTTGTCGAAAAACATGAAGTTCCACGGTTTTATTCTGGCGGATGCAATAAAAAGAGATTGCTTCAAATTGGTTTTAATAAGGCTCTTCTTAGAAAAAAGCTCAAATTGTAAGACGCACCTCTAACCAGTGAAGAAGAGAGCATTTCACCACATTTGCTTGTCTGAAGAAGCCGGAGCAAGGTTGGCTCCGGCTTCTTCGTCGTATGATGGCGTTTTCTACCGTTCCAAATCCCGCTGCCGCCGTCTCTGCCACTGTTCCAGCAGGCGAAAGATGGTCTGTTCCATCTGCTGGGGGGTGTAGCTCTTTGGAAAGTAGCGGCGCAACTTGTCACTGGACAGGGTGATCTTGCCGACCTCCGGCTTCTTTTCTTCGGAGAGAATAGCGCGCATGACATCTTCGGACAGACGGCCCTCCTGGCTGAATTTCTTGAGCCGCTGGGCCTGTGAGAGCGATGGCGTGGCCTGCTCGCTGTCCATGGCGTCCAGAAGTGCAACCTGTTCTTCGGAGGTCAGGTAGGACAGCTCCACCGCGGGGTTGAAAGCTACCTTGTGTTCATCCACCATGTCCAGAAGCGGCGGAACAAGGTAAGTCAGGCGAATGAAACGTTGGATTTGACGGCCGCTTTCGCCAACGTCTTTACCAATCGCATCTGCTGTTTCTAACTTCCCGACAACTTGTCGGGAAGTTAAGTCCGCCCTTGCGCCTTGTCTTTTCATCGCCTCCAGCTTCATCCGATACGCAAACGCCCGCTCACTGGGCAGCAGCGTTTCTCTTTGCAGGTTGGAATCCACCATGATGATGGTTGCCTCATCGTCATCCAGCTCCCGCACGATCACCGGCATTTCCTCAAGTCCCGCTAGCAGGCTGGCCCGGTGCCGCCGGTGGCCCGCCACCAGCTCATATCCGCCCTCCTCCCGCGGCCGGGCGATGGCCGGCACCAGCACGCCGTATGCTTTCACGCTCTCCACGGTGTCCTGCATGGCTTCGTCATCCTTGACTTTGAAGGGATGATGCGCAAAGGGATGCAGCTCGTCCAGTGGAATCATCCGCACCTTTTCCCGTCCCGCGTCCGCCTGTGCCTCCTGCCGTGTTTCCTCTGTCGAAAACAGGTCATCGAGACTGCTCAGGCGAATGTTTTTCGCGCTGCTTTTCAAGCTGTATCACCTCCTTTGTCAGCCGGGCATATGCCTGCGCCACCTTGCCTTTTGGATCATGAAGATAGATGCTCTTGCCCTCGGCGCTGGTTTCCGCCGCGCGCACGGAATGTGGGATGTCCGTAGAAAAGATTCTGACCTTTCCGCCATAGGTCCGGCGAAGCAGATCGCTGACCTCGCGGGCATAGTTGGTGCGCTGGTCCACCATCGTCAGGAGCACCCCCGCGATTTTCAGCTTTGGGTTGATCTGGCGGCGCACCTTGCCGACCGTCTGCAAAAGCTGCTCCATGCCCTTGGCCGAAAGGTACTGCGCCTGCACGGGAATGATAACGCCGTCCGCCGCGGCGAGGGTGTTGACCGTCAGCATGCCCAGCGAGGGCATGCAGTCCAGCAGGATGTAGTCGTACTCCTTTTTTACCGTGTCCAGATACTGCTTGAGGACCTTTTCGCGGCTCATGGCGTTGACCAGCGATGTCTCCATGCCGGACAGCGAGATATTGGCGGGAATAAGGTCAACGCCTTCCGCGTGATGGAGAATCCCCTGTTCGGGGGCGGCCGGCTTGTCCATGAGAACGCCGGCAAGCAGGTCCGTCAGGGTCATGTCCAACTCGTCCGGCTGTGAGTAACCGAGGCTGACCGTCAGCGACCCCTGCGGATCGCAGTCCACCAGCAACACGTTCCTTCCCTCTCTGGCAAGTCCGATGCCCAGGTTGGCCGCAGTCGTGGTTTTACCCACTCCGCCTTTCTGGTTGGCGATGGCGAGTATCATGGTTTCCATCCTCTCTCTTTTTTGTGTTTTTGATGACCGGAGACTTCTGGCTGCTCTCTCCAGAGACACAAGCGATTGTCGGTGGATATGTGACTTGACGTGTATCCCCCAAAATCGCTCGCTGAGCATAAACTCCTGCAGCCAGGTTTTGGGGACAAAGAATTTACGGCCAATACAGTAGTGTTGCAAATCCTCTTTTTTGCACCATTTCACTACGCTTGAAGACCCATAACCCGTAATCTGTACCACCTCGTCAACGGACAAGACGTCGGGATATGGCTCAAGCCAGTCCGTGACGACATGGGGCAACAGGCTTTTCATTTCTGCGCTCATTGGACGATAAACATTACGGGCTTCTCGTGGGTTTATTTTTATTCTGGCTTGTCTCTTAAGCAAAAACGCCTCTACGTCGGCAAGCGCAATCTGAAATTTACGGGTTTGTTTCCCGTTACTCTTGCAGGGGATGCTTCCATCTTCCAGCAGACGCAATGCGGTACGCTTGCTGATATGACAGATTTTGCAGAGTTGCTCCTTGCTGATATAGCTGGGGTATCCCTGTAATCTCTGCTTGATATCTTCATTTCGCTGCATGACATTCACCCTTCTGGTTCATTGTCAACGGCAGGTGAATCGCAGCATGCTCAAACTATCTTAGGTAAATTCGATCTCATTGAACGGTCACAATGTTGCTTTGAAATCGAACCCAGTTCTCTCCTGGTTCTCTCTTTTCTTCCGAAAAAAGCTCAAAACATCATGATTTACAAAATCCTTTTCAGACAACAAAAACAGAGGATAAGAGACGTCAAACCCCTTAAAAATCAAGGGTTTTAACGTCTCTTATCCTCCACTATCTTCCGTTATTTTCTCTTATCTTTCGAGTATCTCTATTCACTCGAAATCGGGTAAACCGG
>URXI01000212.1 GCA_900551775.1 uncultured Eubacterium sp.
GGAGCACCTCGTCTATGGCTATCTCCAGGCCGGGAATCCAGTTCAGGGAGTCGAAGATACGGAATACGTCGATGCCGGCTTCTGCCGACTGTTTTACGAACTCTCTGATCACGTTATCCGGATAGTTCTTGTATCCGACTGCATTGGCGCCTCTGATCAGCATCTGGAACAGGACGTTCGGAATCTTTACTCTCAAAGTCTCCAGTCTTTCCCATGGATCTTCCTTGAGGAATCTGTAAGAAGTGTCAAAAGTTGCTCCGCCCCACATTTCCAGAGAGAACATGTCTTTGCCGTAAAGCGCTACAGCCGGAGCGATTTTCTCCATGTCTACCGTTCTGACTCTCGTAGCCATCAGAGACTGCTGCGCGTCTCTCATGGTCGTATCCGTGATCAAAAGCTTCTGCTGTTCTAACGCCCATTTTGCAACGGCGTCAGGTCCTTTCTGATCCAGCATCTGCTTTGTTCCTGAAAGAACGTTGATCTCCGTCATCGGAATTCTCGGGAATACCGGCACGTTGAACTGCGGTTTCACGCCCTTGGTTTCGTTTACAACCTTATTGCCTATGTAGTTCAGAATCTTGCGCTCTCTGTCCTGTGCTTTTCTGATGTTGAGCAGTTCTGGGTTGGCTTCAATAAATCCAGTGTCACAATTTCCCTCTTTAAAAGTAGGGTGATTCAGCACGTTGAGCAAAAATCCGATGTTGGTCTTAACCCCTTTGATCTCTGTTTCACGAAGGGCTCTGATGGCTTTCTTCGTAGCCGCGTCAAAGGTTCTGGCATAAGCCGTCAGCTTGACCAGCAGGCTGTCGTAGTACGGAGAAACCACGGAACCGGTAAATCCGTTGCCGCCATCCAGTCTGATGCCGTAGCCGGAAGCACTTCTACATACTTCGATGGTGCCGGTGTCAGGTGCAAATCCGTTGGCCGGGTCTTCTGTTGTGATTCTGCACTGAATGGCATAACCGGTCATCTGAATGTCCTTCTGGCTTCTAATGCCCACTTCTTCGGAATCCAGCGGATATCCCTCCGCCACCAGAATCTGCGACTGCACGATGTCGATGCCTGTTACCATTTCTGTAACCGTATGTTCCACCTGGATACGAGGGTTCATCTCGATAAAATAGTGATTGCCCTGTTTGTCTAAGAGAAACTCCACGGTTCCCGCACTTCTGTAGTTGACGGATCTGGCAATCTTGAGCGCATCCTCGCAGATGGCCTTTCTCTTCTCTTCTGTCAGACACAGTGACGGCGTAAACTCGATGACCTTCTGGTGTCTTCTCTGGATGGAGCAGTCTCTCTCGCAGAGATGAACCACATTGCCGTATTTGTCTCCCAAAACCTGTACTTCGATATGCTTTGGCGCTTCCAAGTATTTTTCGATAAAGATATCGTCGATACCAAAAGCCTTCTTGGCTTCACTTCTGGCGCTTCTATATTCCGGAATCAGATCCTCTTCGCTTCTGACGATTCTCATGCCTCTTCCGCCGCCGCCTGCAGCAGCCTTGAGCATAATCGGATAACCGCATCTCTGTGCGAACTCCAATGCTTCTTTTTCTGTCTCTATGGCTTTTTCCACGCCCGGTATGGTCGGAACGCCAACGCTTGCCGCAACGATCTTGGATTTGATCTTATCACCAAGACTATCCATCATCACGTGGGTAGGCCCGATAAATTCAATGCCTGCCTCTTCGCAAGCTGAAGCAAATTCTTCGTTTTCGGATAAGAAACCGTAGCCCGGATGAATGGCGTCAACACCTTTCGATCTTGCCAAATCGATGATTTCGTCGATTGCCAGGTAAGCGCCTACCGGGGTCTTGCCTTTTCCAATCTGATAAGATTCGTCTGCTTTTGTTCTGAACAGGGAATTCTTATCTTCTTCTGAGTAAATTGCAACCGTTCTGATGCCAAGTTCCTGGCATGCTCTGAAAATTCTGATTGCAATCTCGCCTCTGTTGGCGACCAAGACTCTCTTAAATTTTTTAATTTCTTTCATTTTTTTCTCCCATTCTCTTATAAAAAAATTAAATTATTTAACAAAATGAATGTCCATCTGCGGGTAGGGGATTCCAATCCCCGCCTCGTCAAATGCCAATTTCACATTTTCCTCTAGGAAGTATTTTACATCAAAATAGCTTTCGGTGGAACACCAAACTTTTAAATCCAACACGATCGCATTGTCGCCGTGAGAGGCGACACCGGCTATGGGTGCCGGCTCTGCGAGAATATCAGGATTGCAGGATACCACATTCAGAAGGATTTCTTTTGCTTTCAGGATATCGGACTCATAGCTGATATTGAAAACGCAGTCTACCCTTCTCTTATCTTCTCTCGAATAGTTAGTCAGAACTGACATGGTGATCGTTCCATTGGGAATGGTCACCACCTTGTTGTCAAAGGTATGGAGCTGCGTAGTCAGAAGGTCGATGCTGTCTACCATGCCCGTCGTTCCCGCCACTTCGATGGTGTCTCCACGGCTAAAGGGTTTATTGATTAATATGATGATACCCCCGGCAATATTTCCCAAACTATCTTTTAAGGCTAAAGCGATGGCCGCACCGGCCGCACCCAGAATTGCGATGAAAGACGTCATTTCGATGCCAACTGTCGAAGCAGCCGCGATGACCAGCACAATCCAGAGGACCGCTTTGGTTCCTTTGATGATGAACAGGTGCAGCGCTTCGTCTAGCTTTGATTTCTCCAAGGCTTTTTTCTCAATGCGGAGAAGGATGCGGATGGCAATCCAGCCGACAAGCAAGATCAGCACTGCGCTTCCGATCTTAGGCAGAAGGTCGATGGTACTCTTGTCAATCCCAGCTTCCTTCATTAATTTTATGATTTCTGCCGACATAATACCTCCTTCTATACGCTATTATACGACTAAATCCAGCCAATCAAGCTTCGCATATAATGCTCGCTCTCTTGGGGATTGCCCGTAGAGTGCCACGGAGCATAGCTCCTGCGCTCTTGACCTGGGACCTGCCAGCGCCATTATCTCCCGGCTCTCCTGCGTTCGATTTCCTTCAGCAGTTTTTTTCTCAGCCTGATATCGTCCGGCGTAATTTCTACCAGTTCGTCGTCGTCAATAAATTCCAGGGCTTCTTCCAGTGTGAATCTTCTAGGCGGTGAAAGCTTGACGGATTCGTCGCTGCCTGCGGCTCTCATGTTGCTCACCTTCTTCGCCTTGCACGGGTTCACCTCCATGTCGTCGCTTCTTGAATTCATGCCAACGATCATGCCCTCGTAGACCTTTGTTCCCGGATCCACGAAAAGCTGGACGCGCTCTCCGATGTTGAACAGCGCATAAGGCGTGCAGACGCCCTCTTCTATAGCGATGGCCGAACCGTTGGTTCTGCCGCCGATTTCTCCTTTGTAGGCTTCGAAATCGAGGAATCTTCTCTCCATGGTCCCCTCGCCTCTGGTATCGTTGATAAACTCAGAACGGTAGCCCAGAAGGCCTCTGGTCGGAACGTGATATTCCAGTTTGGAATAACCGTTTTCCCCATTCATCTGAATCATGATGCCCTTTCTGAGATTCAGCTTGGAGATAACAGTCCCCGCATACTCGTCTGGTACGCTGATAACCACTTCTTCCACAGGCTCCAGCTTCTTGCCGTTCTCATCTCTTCTGAAGATGACCTCTGGCTTAGAAACGGCCAGTTCATAGCCTTCTCTCCTCATGTTCTCGATCAAAATGGAGAGATGCAGTTCTCCTCTGCCCGAAACCTTGAAACAGTCCGTAGAATCGGTCTCTTCCACCATCAGCCCCACGTTGACCTCCAGTTCTTTTTCCAGACGCTCTCTGATATGCCTGGAAGTGACGAACTTTCCGACTTTGCCGGCAAAAGGTGATTTGTTGACCATGAAGTTCATGGAAAGGGTCGGTTCTTCTATATGAATCATTTCCATCGGCTGCGGGTCAGATGTGTCACAGATGGTTTCTCCGATGGAAATATCAGAGATACCTGAAATGACTACGATATCGCCGCACTCCGCTTCCGGCACGGCTGTTCTTTTGAGACCTCTGTAGAGGAACACCTGGCCGGCTTTTCTCTGTACGATGGTGCCGTCCGCTTTGGCTACCGCCACGGTCTGTCCCTCCCTGATAGTGCCACGGGTGATTCTGCCGATTCCCAGCCTGCCGATGTAATCGTCATAGCCGAGAGTAGAAACCTGCAGCTGCAATGGTTCCTCCCGCAAATCCGGATAGGGAACGCAATGTTCGATAATCGTATCAAACAGCGGCGTGATGTTAAGTCCTGCATAACCTTCCGGCGTATGTTTGATTTTGGCGCCGCCCGCTTCTACTGACAATCCTTCCGCATCCTTTGGGTCTCTTACCGCGATTCCCTGTCTGGCAATGCCATACAGAATTGGGAAGTCCAGTTGTTCGTCGTTGGCGTTTAAGTCCATGAAAAGTTCATAAACCTCATCCACCACCTCATCAATCCGAGCGTCCTTCTTGTCAATCTTATTGATGAACAAAATCGGATTCAGTCCCTGCTCCAGAGATTTGCTCAAGACGAATCTGGTCTGCGGCATCGGGCCTTCACTGGAATCCACCAGCAAGATGACAGTGTCTACTGTCTTCATGATACGCTCAACTTCTGATGAGAAGTCGGCATGTCCCGGAGTGTCAACGATATTTATCTTCACATCACCATGCATGATCGAACAGTTCTTCGAATAGATGGTGATACCTCTTTCTCTTTCTATATCATCGCTGTCCATGACACAGTCTGCCACGTCTTCGTTGGCACGAAAGACGCCGCTCTGGTTCAGGAAAGCGTCTACAAGGGTGGATTTTCCCGCGTCAACGTGGGCAATCACGGCTATATTAATTATTTTCTGTTTTTCTGTCATTCATTTACCTCTTTTTTGTTTAAAACTACAAAATATCTCTTAATGATACCACATTCTTACCAATTGTTCAACACTTTGTACAAATATATCCATGGCAAGCCCCTGAAAAATTTGCCGAATTTAAAGCGAAAGTGGGACTACACGGGTAATTGCCCGACTGGCACATTTTCTGTGTTGGCCGCATAGTATATAAATAGTTATTATGAATCATGATTGGAGGATTACTATGCCCAGTGTTTTTTTGAGTCCATCGACTCAGGAATATAATCAATTTGTAAACGGCGGCACCGAAGAATATTATGCAAATCTCATTGCAGACGCCATGGTGCCCTATCTGCGCGCAAGCGGAATCAGCTTTTCGCGCAACAACCCCGGCGGGACGGTCACCGATTCCATCAACTCGTCCAATGCCGGAAACTACGATTTCCATCTCGCCATCCACTCCAACGCGGCTCCGCCAAACCTGGCGGGACAGATCAAAGGTCCCGACGTCTACTACTACAGGGATTCTGTTCAGGGACAGCGGGATGCAGACGTCATCGCCAACAATTTAAAGATGATTTACCCGAATCCATCCCTGGTCACTACCGTGCCCACGACGACTCTGGCAGAACTCAGGCGGACAAAAGCGCCGACCGTCCTGGTAGAGGTGGCTTATCACGATAACGTGGATGATGCCAACTGGATCAAGAACAACATCGATGCCATCGGGCGCAACCTTGCCCTGTCCGTCGCGGATATTCTCGGCGTACCCTTTGTTGAACCTTAGAGAGAATTGTGCTAAAATGTTCCCATGCAGATTAAGATAATGGGAGATTATATTTTATGAACCAGTTAGAAAAGTGCCTCGCCGATCTTTTCGGCGGCGGTGAATTGATCAGGATGATCTTCGGAGGCAAGAGGAGAAAGTCAATCGAATACAGCAAGGTGACCATCCGCCCGGTAGAAGTTTCCGGCCAGGTGCTCTTTCAGGCGGAATATACCTTTGACAAGAAGGTGACCCACGAGAATCTGACCCGTGATGCCGCCGCCGCATTGGCCCTGCAGCTTATAACAGAGGCGTTCAAGCAGGTCAACGCCTTTACCCTGTCAGAAGATATCCAGATTCTTGCCTCAAAGCCGGAAAAGGCCCGCATCACCACAAAGCCCGCCACCAAGGGCATGCCGAGCCTGGAACATAACAAAACAAAGAATTACATCATCAAAGACGGCGTGCCTTGCGATTTTCTCATCCGTCTCGGGGTCATGGAGGAGAGCGGTAAAGTGATTCCCAGACACTACAGCAAGTTCCGTCAGATCAACCGCTATCTGGAAATCGTGGAGGACGTCTTCCCCTGCCTGCCCGCTGACAGACCTCTCTCAATCATCGACTTCGGCTGCGGCAAAGCCTATTTGACCTTTGCCCTCTACTATTATTTGAGGATCATGAAAAACAGAGACGTCAAGATCATCGGCCTGGATCTGAAAAAGGACGTCATCCGCTTTTGCAGCAAGATCGCTGCGGATCTGGGATATGACGGCCTGGAATTCCTCATGGGCGACATCGCGGATTACACCAGCGACCATGCAGACATGGTGGTCACCCTTCACGCCTGCGACACGGCTACGGACTACGCCCTGATCAACGCAGTTTCGTGGAACACCAAGGTCATCCTCTCTGTTCCCTGCTGCCAGCACGAACTGTTCAGTCAGATCAAAAATGACCTCCATCAGCCTATGCTGAAATACGGTATCCTGAAAGACCGCCTTACAGAATATCTGACTGACGGCCTGCGCGGTCTCAAACTGGAAGCGGCTGGCTACGATGTTGCCATGATCGAGTTTACCAGTCTGGAACATACTGCCAGGAACATCATGATCAAAGCGATCAAAACCGGTTCGCCAGGCAGCGCCCGTGCGGTCCGCGCCCAGCGGGAATACGAAGCCCTGCGGGACTTTTACCACGTACACCCGACCATCGAAAAATTATAACTGACCTCAACCAAAGCCCAGAGACCGCATCTCCTGTCTCCGGGCTTTTTTCGTTTACAGTCCGAAAGCCTCGCTGAGAGAGACCACTGCCTCGGCCTTCTGGCTGCTGTCGATGGCGACAGAGATGGAAATCTCCGACGTCGTGATATTGTAATGGTGGATATTCTGCTGTGCCAGGACGCTGAAGACTCTGCCGGCAACGCCGACATGACTGGCCATGCCCACGCCTACCAGAGACACCAGGCTCAGGTCGTCCTGCTTATAGATTTCCAATTCCCGCAGGCGCTGGTTCACTTCGAAAGCCTGGTCGATGTCAGAGATTTTGTCCTTGCTGCAGCTGAAAGATACAGCGCAGCTGTGCTCGGAACAGGTCTGCTGCGAAATCATGTCGATGTTGACAGAAAGGTCGCTGAGCAGTTCAAAGAGCTCGGCGATCCGGTCTCCGTCTGTAGGCAGCCCTTTGAGGGTATAAACCACGATGTCGTCGGAAACCGTCAGCCCGGTTACCGCCGCTTCTTGTACGATTAAACTTCTATCCATTATATATGTTCCTCCACTCTTCTTTTCTTCCAATGCCGGACCCACGTACACCGTTACGCCAAATGCCTTAGCAAGTTCGATGGCGCGGCTCTCCAGGTCGCTCTCGCCCAGCATGATCAGCTCCATGGCTTCTTCATAACTGATCTTCTCTATGACGTTTCCTTCCTCTGCCGGCTCTCTGGTATAGATGCCCTTGGTGTTTCCGTAGAGCTGGCAGTCACATCCAAGCCCTGCTGCAATGGCGACGGCAG
>URXI01000213.1 GCA_900551775.1 uncultured Eubacterium sp.
TTTTCGTCACTGCATTCTGCCGCCTGTCTCTCGGCCTCCTCCGCCATTCTGTGTGCATAGGTGATCAGACCCTGACACTGTATGATGCAGGCCTCCCAATAGTTGATCTTCTCCTGGTCAGCCTGACAGGCACTGACGGTCTTTGCGATATTCTCTCTGCACTCCTCTATATAGCCTTTGAGGCCCACCGTCAAAATCTTCTCGTGGTCACAGGTGGTCTCGCCGGATACGCCGTTTCGAAGGCCCACGGTGATGATGTCATCCTGGATGCATTCTTCGATGTGAGGCGGCAGAATCGTCTTGGAGTAGTCTTCCATGGACTTGCCTTCCCAGTATTTCAGGGTTTCCAGGATCAGTTCTCTGTCCTCCGGCGACACGTCATATGGATCCTTGGTTCTGACCGGGAAATCGTCGATGTCGCTGATGTACCAGGAGCTGGATTGAAATTCCGGATGCAGGTTGGCCCCTCTGTACTTGTTGGTCGGGGTACCTACGATCAGTTCGTCTTCCATGATCAAAGTCGTCATGTGTTCCATGATGTAGTTAACCACCTCTGCCCGAAAAACAGGAATGGCATCCCCTGCAAATTTCTTGTATGCTTCCGTAGCCAGAACAAGTCGTTCCGCTGTAATACAAGGTCTGGAGTTCCAGAGCTTGTTCCTCATTCGTTGTAATCTTTCATTTAACATAGTTTTTCCCCCTTATCCCAGCATCTTTCCGCCGTCGGCCAGAATATTTGCGCCGTTGATGAACCTTGCCTCGTCGGTACACAGATAATATACCACGTCGGCCATCTCGCTTGGCTCGGACGGACGCCCCATCGGCCCCAAATTGATTTCTGAATCGTCGAAGTTGCCGTAATCATCGGCCGTGTCTCTGAACATCTTGGTGTTGACCCAGCCCGGTGAGACAGAATTGGCGCGGATGCCGTACTCACAGTATTCGTTGGCCACATTCTTTGTCATGCCAATGACGGCCCATTTGCTGGAGCCGTAACCGATCTCAAAGGTGTAGCCGGTCATGCCGGATACGGAGCCAAAATTGACGATGGACCCGGACTTCTGCTCCACCATCATTGGCAGAATATTGCTCATCAGCAGGAATGTGCCGAAGACGTTGATGGAATAGATCTTCTTAAAGTTGTCAAATCCGTATTCGATGGTCTTGTTGTATTTGCCCACGATGGCGGCCGTGTTGACCAGGGCGTCCACTCTGCCGTGCTTCTCTTTGATCTTTGCCGCTGCTGCCTTGACCTGCTCTTCGCTGGAAATATCCAAAGCAATATAGTCGATGCGCCCCGCTTCATACTTCTCATCCTGGATGGACTTCTTCATGCCCTCCTCGTTGATGTCCAGCATAATCACCTTATACCCGTTATCATAAAACTTTTTGACCACTGCTGTACCGACGCCGCCAGACGCACCGCTTACAACACATACTTTTCCTTCATTACTCATAACCATACCTCCTAATAATCAAACGGTAATTGTCAAAATTCTTCTATACTTATTGTAATGGGATTGGCGCGACAAAACAATAATTAAGTTGCCATAAAACATCAACCCAATTGTTCAAAAAGACGACCAAAAGCTTTTGAGATGCCGCGGCTTTATTGTATAATAGTAGTAGAGACAAGTCGTTATTTTAAACTATAGAGGTAAAACCATGTTATTTGAAAAACTCACTTACCAGGACGATTTTCCCATCAACATCACCATTGCCAATATCGACGAATATCCCCTGCACTATCACCAGGACATCGAGTTCGTCTATGTCCTCAAGGGCGAGGTCTGTCTGAAGAACGGCTACTGTTATTACACGCTCAAGGAAGGCGATATCTTTACCAACGCAGGACACGAGGTCCACAGTCTCACCTCCACGGGCAAAGATAACGTGGTGGCTTTGATTCAGATCAGCACCCGCCATTTTTCTCAATACTTTCCGACTCTGAGCAGATCGTGCTATCGGACCTATTCCAATAATCCTGACTCAAAGCAGCACGACAATCTGCGTGAAAAGCTGCTGCAGATTTTGCTGCAGTACGCCATAAAGAGTTTCAACTACAAAAGTGAATGCACCTATCTCATGGTGGATGTGATCAAACTCCTCGAAAAATATTTCAACCTCTTTGCCTTTGAGGGAAACGTGGTCATCAATTTCGAGAGCAACGATCTGATCACCGTAGAGCGGATCAGCAGGATCATCAATTATATCTACCAATATTACGCCCAGCGGATCACTCTGGAGGATCTGGCAGAGATCGAACATCTGAGCACCTTCTATCTCTCCCACATCATCAAAAACTGTACGGGCATGAATTTCCGCGACTTTCTCTGCTTTGCCAGAGTGGAATGGTCAGAGATCGAGCTGCTGGATACGGACAAGAAGATCAGCCAGGTAGCCCGCGACGTGGGCTTCTCTACCACCGCGTACTACGAAAAGCATTTTGAGAAGTGGTTCAAACGCACGCCTGCCGAACACCGCGCCCACTTCAAGCCTTTCGTCAAAAGTGAACTCCACCCCGGCAGTATCGAAACAATTCCTGTCAACAGGGCCATCACCCTGCTGAAGAACACGCTGTCTTCATTGACTTCCCAGAAGAATCACGCGTCGGTGGTGAACTGCCTGGATCTTGAACTCTACATCGATATTCATTCGAAGCCGATTACCGCCATCGACCACCGTTTGGAAGTACAGGTGTCCGTAGCAGATCTCTGCCAGATGGGCAGTAATCTGCTGACTCCCCTGAAAAGTCTGCTGCCATCCGTGGTCTCGATTCTCTATTTTGATGACGAACAGGGCAAAGAAGCGCAGAATTTTGCATCAGCCCTGCAGAAAGACGGATTTCATGCGGAGGCAAAAAAATATACTGAAGGGAATTTTACGCTTTCTTATGGCAACGACTCCATCGCATACCCCATCTACGTCTTTAACCGTCTGCTCCGGTCTAATGATCATCGGATTCATCTGCGTCTTCGTGATCCGGACAGGGCCAGCCAGATTATCAAAGGCTTCCCGGCAGCTCTCACTTCCTGCGGCATCAAAAAGCCCGTCTTTTATGCCTACCAGGTGCTTTCCATGGTGAAAGGCGACATCATCTGCTGGGGAAAACAATACTGTGTCGTCAGGACCAGCGGAGTAGTTCCTTCTTATGTGATGATCGTATCCAACTTTAACGACGAGATTTACAGCCTGTGCGCTCAGAAATCCACCGCACATCAGGTGAGAAATGCTCTCAACGACTTCAAGGATGAAACCAATTACAATGTCAGTCTGAACCTCGAGCCTGGCATGTATTCGGTTATGAAATATACATTTACAAAGGACCGCAATATTTTCGCTTATATGTCCGCCTTGGATTTTACCGATGACGAAGGTGCTTTAGGCCCCGTGCCTTCTTTGATCGCCACAGAGCCTGATCTGGATATTTATGTAGAGGATGTGCGCACGACGTTCAATATCAACTTTTCACTAAAAGGCGCCGGCATTCAGATCGCTTTCATCAGGCGAAAAGGAGGAGCGATATGACATCCATTTTGAAAGGAGACCAACCATGACCAACAAAAAGAAAGAATATTTGTCTGTATTTGGGCTATTGATGGCGGCTCTGCTGTGGGGCGTCAGCTATCCCCTTACCAAAATCGTAGAAGACTGTCCCACCTTCTTCATCGTATCCATCAGGTTCCTGGTGGCAGCGGCAGCTTTGGCCTTGATTTTTCATTCGCATTTCAGAAATTACCACAAGGAGATTTTGAAATACGCCTTTCTGCTGTCTTTCTGCATCACCTCCATGTACATATTCGGAACCTTGGGCATCAAATATACCACTTCGGTCAGAGCCTCTTTTTTCACCTGCCTTTCCTTTGTCATCATACCTATTCTGAACCTGGTGATCTATAAGCTGAAGCTGAACAAAACCATCGTCATCAGTGTCCTGATCTGCCTGGCAGGCATGTTCCTGCTCAGCTATACTGCCGATATGGGCACGTTTTCCCTGAACTCAGGCGACCTTCTCTGCATCCTGGCAGCCACAGCCGGATCGCTTCACATCATCTTCCTGGACCGGGTGACAAAACGGGAAAATATGGAGCCGATTCTGTTCACTATTTTTCTCATGGCCTTTGTGGCGCTTTGGTCCACCTTGATCGCCCTGGCAACCGGTGCCTTTGCCTACGCGGAGACCACGCCATTCCAGTTCGGTTCCATCATCGCCCTGGGACTGTTCTGCAGCGCCGCCGCTTTTCTTTTGCAATCCATCTGCCAAAAGTATGTGCCGTCAAACCGGGTCGGTGTCATCATCGCCATGGAACCGGCTTCGGGCTGCGTCATCTCCGTCTTCGTTCTCGGTGAAGCCATGCATCTGACCGGTTGGCTGGGCGCCCTCCTCGTCATGATCAGCCTGCTCTATATGGAGATTTCCACAAGCCGCTCTAATGCATAGAAAAAGCCAAGAGGGCGAATGCTCTTGGCTGATGATTTTGTTAGATTTCAGTTCTTCTCTTTGCAAGCACATTTCGCGCCGCCTTCTTTACTGTATCGTTATACTTGTCGCTCTCTATGATCTTGCGCAGACGTTTTTCACTCATATCTGTAAAATCGGCCTCTAATTCTTTGAGCGGGTCTCTCTTCTCCTCTGGATTCTCTAGTTTTTCTCTCGGACTTTCAAACCAGAAGATGTAGCTGCAGTCCCGACAGACATAGTTTGTCGCTTCGTCATTGGCCCAATCCAGTCCCAGATAGGTCATCCCTGCCGTGTTGAGCAGGCTCTTTCTGTCGTAGAATTCATCACAGCCACAAATAGGGCACCTAAGCTGAATTTCTCTATCCCCTGCGTAAATGATTCTTTTGCTGAAATTTTTTTCTTTCATCACTCATTCCTCCCTTGTAGTTTCCCCATATAGCATGATTACATCTATGGAACCTTTCTCGTCGTACCAAATGTAAGCGGTTGGCAAACCCGAGTCGAGGGTCTTTCTCATCTCATTGATAGAAATTTTCTCATATCGCTCTGTGGAGTTACGCTCACCATTTTGATTGATAGCCGTATCGATGTCCAGACTGAAGCAGCGAAGGCTCTCCGCAAGTTCCTTCTGCTCGACGTACTCTGCATATGCTTCTGGCTCGTCGGCGTCGTAGTTCTGCGGCGCAAGGGTAATCTCGTCTCCGCTGATGTCCAAAATGACACAGCCCGCATCGTAACTTTCTGGGTCAAGGCCGCCCAAAAGCAGCTGATCTTTCAATTCAAAGTTGTAATAGAGCACCAATCCTGTTACTGCAATGATTGCCATGATCGCGATTCCGATTTTCTTTTTATTCCAAATGCCGAACATACTGTACCTCCCTCAGCGATTTTCCCCCGATATTGTCGTCCAGATAAGCGCCGCTTTTGGAAAAGCCGTTTTTCTCATAGAATTCCTTTGCCCATGTAGGCCGGCAGGAAATAGATGGAGATGATTTCTCCATATTCTTTCCATTCTTCGAAGCGGGAATGACAATAAGAGGCGGTGCCGATGATTTGCTCTCCATCCAGCATCAAAAGGGTGTTCCATCCTGGTGTGTCCACCGCCTTTGCCCAGTTTCCCGCAGGGATGCCGTCAAGATAGTCCTGTGGAATCAGCCCCTGATAGGCGAACTTCCAGCTCTCCTCGTATATTTTGCTGATTGCTTTCCTGTCGTCACTGTCATTCATCAGTCTGATTTCCATCGATCCACCTGCTTTCTCTACTTGTCATTAGGATAACACAGATTTAAAAAAGCGGCAATCCCTGCCCGCCAAGGAGAAAATACTTTGACGAGCAGGCGTGCCACAGAATTTTTTGCTTTTTTGGGCAAAAATCGCTATTTTAGAAAAATGTTTTTTTGTGCCTGTACTTCTGTAATTGCAAGCACTCCAGGAATTCAAAAATGTTTTTTTGCGTTTCCCATCCGCTGTAACCCAGTAATTTCAACGCTTTTCACCGTTTTTCCAAAACGCCGTATTTTTAAAGATTTGACAAAAAATCGATACGGAGCAGGCAGGGGCCGCGCCCTTTACACGAACAGTCTTGCAATGCTGGCAAAGGCGATGCAGGAGACAATGCCGCAGACTGTCGGAATCAGGAGAGATACCCCGGTCCATTTCCAGCTCCCCGTCTCCTTTTTGATGGTAATCAGAGTGGTGGAACAAGGCCAGTGCATCAGTGAAAACAACATCATGCTGATAGCCGTGATCCAGGTCCAGCCGTGGTCCACGAAGAGGGCGCGCATGGCCTCTAAATCGGACAGTTCCAGGATACTTCCCTGGGCCATATAGGTCATGATGATGATTGGCACCACGATTTCGTTGGCAGGCAGACCCAGGATGAACGCCATCAAAATGACGCCGTCTAACCCCATGAGTTTTCCGAAGGGATCGAGAAAATCAGCGCAGTGATTGAGAATGGTAGCATCTCCCACAGTCACGTTGGCCATGAGCCAGATCAAAAGTCCTGCCGGTGCCGCCACCGAGACTGCGCGCCCCAGGACAAATAAAGTTCTGTCAAAGATAGAGCGGACGATGACCTTTCCGATCTGCGGCTTTCTATAAGGCGGAAGCTCCAATGTAAATGAAGATGGCATGCCTTTTAGGACTGTCTTTGATAGCATGCGGGTGACCAAAAGTGTCATGACCACGCCCAGAACGATGGCGCAGGTCAGCAGCACAGCCGAGAGAACCGAGTTGAAGAAGCCCCCCGCCGTTCCCACGAAGAACATGGTCAGAACAGCGATCAAAGTCGGAAACCTGCCATTGCAGGGCACGAAGTTATTGGTCAGTATGGCCAGCAGCCGTTCTCTCGGCGAATCGATGATGCGGCAACCGATGACACCGGCTGCGTTACAGCCAAACCCCATGCACATGGTCAGCGCCTGTTTGCCGCAGGCGCAGCACCGCTTGAACGGTTTATCCAGGTTATATGCGATGCGCGGCAGATACCCCGCGTCTTCCAGCAAGGTGAAGAGCGGAAAGAAAATTGCCATTGGCGGCAGCATTACCGACACGACCCAGGCCAGCACCCGGTAGACACCTAAGACTAAGGCGCCATAGAGCCAGTCGGGCGCATGTAAGTATTGGAACAGCTCGGTCAGGCGGTCCTGTACCCAGAACAGGCCGTCAGATAACATCTGGGATGGGTAATTGGCTCCAGTGATGGTCAGCCAGAAAACCAATGCCAGGAGACCGATCATCACCGGATAACCGGACCATCTGCTGGTGAAAATCCGGTCCAGCCGGCGGTCCACAGCGTTGTACTCCGATTTTTCAAAGGTGACTGTATCCCGGCAGACCTCTTCTGCTGTAGTGACCAGACTGGCGACGATGCTGTCTTTCAGTTTTTCAGAGGATAAACCTCCTTCAGAGAGAATCGCCCTGCCCGCTTCAAGGGCGGCTATGATTTCCTCATCCTGCAGGATGTCTTCACCCAGATAAGTATTGACCTCCTGAATCAGGGAGTCGTCGTAATCCAGGAGCTTCAGCGCTAGCCATCTGCTCGCCAGTCTGCCGCCAGTTTTTTCAGCAATAATCGGCTCTACTGCCGCAATGGCAGCTTCAATCACATCGTCGTAGGTCACGCGGAGTGGTTTTGCCGGTTCCCTG
>URXI01000214.1 GCA_900551775.1 uncultured Eubacterium sp.
CGCCTGTGCATTTTCAGCGGATCCGATCCGAAAGCCTTTTAGTTCCCCGATATTTATCTGTTTCATATTCTCACCTTCTTATGAAATCGCCTTAAGTGCGACGATAATTGCAATCACGACACCGACAATGGCTTCACCGCCCAAAATACCAGAGGCGATGATCTGGCCTTTCGCGTCTTTTTCGAAGTTCGGGAAAAATTTGTCCACTGCAAAACGAAGGGCGCCTCCGATAAATGCCGTCGCTGACATATAAAATGGAAGATAAATTCCAAGCCCCAGAGTCATGACTGGGAAGTTGACGCAGTACAGCACTGCGGCGATAATCAATCCTGCCCAGAAAACAGGTACATTGGAAATGCCGCCTACCATTGCTGCCACTGCACTTGCCTGTGCAGCCGGGAAGAGTTCGCCTCCGAAAGCACCAGATCCGTAAGCTTTTAATATAAATGACAGCACGAAAACCGAAACCAGCGCACCGACAACCCCGCCGATGGCTTCGGCAATCCACTGAGCTTTCGCATTGGTCTTCAGGATATATCCTTCTTTAAAATCGTTCATAACATCACCTACAAGGCCGCAGGCCACGGCGACTACAGCAGCTACAAAGAAAGCTTCTGTCTCTCCGATTGAGGTGACAGTCTTTGCCGCAAGAAGAACGATGATGCCGAAAATTTCCATTGGATTCACGCCTGATTGCCCTACACACTGTGCTGACATGGAGGTGGCAAGCCAGACGCCCAGAATGGTAATAATCGAAGCGATAATCCCCATCTGGCATATAGTCGTTAGGACGGCTGCAAAGAGTACCATGGCGATTGGCGCCCATCTCATGGCGATAATCGAATCCCCGATTCGCTCCTTGCTGAACATGCCGCCAAAGATTTCTTTTGCTTTTGGAAGAATTCCTTTGACTAGGATGCCCACGCCAGTTCCTACCATCATGCCGATGCCCAGGGACTGCTTGATATTTGTCGCCTGGGTCAGATCCCAGATCTGGAATGCCTGGCCTCCTATGAGGATGCCTACATCTCCAATCAACGCGCCGATAAACCATACGCCGATAAAGACCGGACCGACGATGTATCCGATGGCAGCAAGCATCGGTGAAATGTAGAATCCTCCGTAAGAACCGTATTTCAGCATCTTGTCGCTGAACCAGGTTACAGGAATCTTTCCAAACCAGTCTCTCAGCACCGCAAAGATGCCAGCCGCGCCCATGGAAGTGAAGAGCATGCCAGCTTTTCTGCCCCCTTCGTCGCCAATCTGCAAAGTCTCTGCTGCAGCTTGTCCCATAGCGTAGGGAAGTTCTTTGGTTTCAACAAAATATTTTCTGATCAGCGCTGTAAAGATCAGTCCCAGGATGACGCCGCCAAGGGCGATGATGAGGAGCTGCAGGGTACTCACCTCTGCGTCCGGGTTAAGTATGTAGATACCCGGAATTGTAAATGCCATTCCCCCAGCTACCATTGCACCTGCTGACATGGCAGTATGGGTCACATTGATCTCGTTGAGATTGGTCTTGCCTAAAGCTTTCAGTGCTAACATAGAAAATAAGGCCACGAACATAATTGGCCATGGCAGCGAGCTTAGTTTCAGCGCAATAAACATGGAACTGCAAGTGATGATTACAGAACCGATGACGCCGATCACCATGCCGCGTACGGTAAGTTGATTACCTTTCATTTTGGTTTCTCCTTTTATTTAGTTATATTTTATAAAAAGGTCCCAGGCTCCGCAGAGCTCTATGCCTTTTCATAACGCTTATATGCCAGGTAATAGCTGCCTGCAGCGAAAAAACCGCCTCCGATCATATTGCCCAATGTTACCGGAAACAGATTATGAACAAAAAACGCATTCCAAGTTAATCCCGCGTTGCCGCCATCAGCGAAAATACCGGCAGGTATGGAGAACATGTTTGCAACGCTGTGTTCAAACCCCGCTGTGACGAAAAGAAAAATCGGAAAGAAAATACCGAAGATTTTTCCAATGGTTGAATCTGCACCGTTAGCAATCCAAACAGCCAGACAGACGAGAAAGTTACAGAAGATTCCCCTTACGAAAGCCTGTCCGAAAGAAAGAGACACTTTTGATGCAGCAATACTGATTGTAACGTCGCCGAGCATGCCGCCACCTGTATCAAGCATGCCGCTGTACACGATCAGACATGCAATGAAAATGGAGCTCATTAAATTTGCTATGTAAACGATCAGCCAGTTTCTAAGTATAGAACTGATTGAAAGCTTCTTATCAAAGACGGCCGCAACCATCATATTGTTCCCTGTAAAAAGCTCTGCACCTGCCAGAGATACCATGATGAGCCCCGCAGGAAAGACGATTCCGGACAGCATTCTGCCAATGCCGATTGTTGCAGGATCAGCGAGAAAATAATAGCCAGCCATGTTAGCCCCTGCGCCTGCTAAAGATATGAAGGCACCCGCTAATAAACCGAGGACAAGCAGCTTGCCGAAGCTGCTCTCAGCCCTATTGACTGCCGATTGTATGGTCACTTGTAATATCTCTGTCGGTTTCAATTGCTGCATATTACACCTCAATAAAAAGAAAAACCCAGATGCACCGTCAGGATATAATTGACGCCCTATCATAGTGATAGGTGGGTACCCTGTCAACGGCTTCTGTCTTCCGCTCTAGTTGGCGGCTTGACATAGGCCGTTAGAACTCGGATTCCCGATGTTAAAGTGTAGGTTCAATTATGAATCCTTAACGCATGCTCTAGGCTAAATATATTATAATACAAATTGAAGAAAATATCACTGTAAATTTATGTTTTTTTTGCAAAACCTAATAAGAACTTTGAGGATATCCTGTCTGGCAGAATATCCTCCTTCGATTAATCTTCGTAAAGATCTATTGCGCAGTTGGTATGTACTTTCTGCACATCGTCATTGTCTTCCAGAACTTCGATCAGCTTTTTCAGTTTTTTGATGTCGTGTTCATCTGTCGGCGTACTTTCCATCGATGGAACGAATTCCACATCGGATTCTACAAATTCATAACCGGCAGCTGCCAAAGCCTGATAGACGTCGGTATATGCCGAAGGGTCTGTATAAATGGTAAAGCTGTCTTCTTCTGTAATCATATCTTCGGCACCAGCTTCCAAAGCTGCTTCCATCAAAGCATCTTCGTCAATCTCATCGGTTTTCTCAATGATAAGGACGCCTTTTCTTGAGAACATATAAGATACACATCCCGGAGTACCCAGGTTGCCGCCGTGCTTGTCAAAAGTAGATCTCACTGCCGACGTCGTTCTGTTGTTGTTGTCTGTCAGACAGTCAACGATAATTGCAACGCCGCCTGCACCATAACCTTCGAAAGAAAGTTCCTCATATGAAGCTCCTCCCAGCTCTCCAGTTCCTTTTTTAATTGCTCTCTGAATATTATCGTTAGGCATACTGATTGCCTTAGCTTTTTCAATCGCCACTCTCAGTCCGGCGTTGTACTCAGGATCCCCGCCATCTTTTGCTGCTACTGTAATGGCTTTTGCATACTTGGTGAACATTGTAGCTCTCTTTGAATCCTGTGCCGCTTTTCTACCGGCAATTGTACCGTGTCTTCCCATGGAGACACCTCCTATCCTATTCTTTAGTATTTTTAACTTTAATAGTATACTACAATATCTATTTTGTTTCAATCATATTTTTGTGAGCCGTTGCCATCATCAGCTTAATTCTATTGAGCTGGTTGACGTCACTGGCGCCGGGATCGTAGTCGATAGCAGCGATGTTGGCCTTCGGATTCATCTTTCTGATGGCTTTCATCATGCCCTTTCCTGTCACGTGGTTAGGCAGGCAGGCGAAAGGCTGCAGGCACACTACATTCTCTACGCCGTTGTGAATCAATTCTACCATCTCACCTGTCAGCAGCCATCCTTCGCCGCATTGGTTACCGATGGAAATGATTTTGGACGCCGCCTCGGCAGTCTCTTCTATGTAGGACGGTTCATCAAAATGCTCACTCTCCCGCAAGGCTTTACGGAGAGGTTTTCGCAGCCATTCTATGGCCATGATGCCCAGCTTATTGATCCACATATCCTTATAGGAGCCGGACAGCCGTTCATAGTTGAATTTTTTGCTGTACATGCCATAGAGGAAGAAATCCAGCATATCCAGTACGACGGCCTCACCGCCTTCTGCTTCGATGATATCGACGATATTATTGTTGGCATTGGGGTGATATTTTACCAGGATTTCGCCTACTACGCCGACCTTCGGTTTCTTTTCGCCGGTCCGTTCTACCTGGTCAAAATCCTCCGTGATGCCTTTCAGATTTGCATAATAGTCTTTTTTGTTAAAGTGAATCACATTCGAAACGATCTTATCGTGCCATCTGTCGAGAATTTCCTGGCAGGTTCCCGGCACTTTTTCATAAGGCCTGGTGGCATAAAGCAGGCGCATGATCAGATCGCCATAGACAACGCCGACCGCAAGACGAATGCCCATCTGCGCGGTGATCTTAAAGCCAGGATTCTGTTCCAGACCGACCGCATTGAAGGAGACCACCGGAACTTGCTCCATATCCAGGTCCTTCAGCGCCTTTCTGAGAAGAGCCACATAATTGCTGGCCCTGCATCCGCCTCCCGTCTGCGACATGAATACCGCAGTTTTGTTCAGGTCATACTCCCCCGACTTCAGGGCGGATATGATCTGTCCCAGGGTGACGATGGTCGGATAACAGGCATCGTTGTTAATATACTTGAGACCCTCTTCCACAGAGTTCTTGTCAACCGGAGGCAGAAGCACCGCATTGTACCCACACGCTCTCATCGCCTCTTCCAGATAAGTGAAGTGGATCGGTGACATCTGCGGCACCAGGATATTGTATTTCAGGCGCATCTCTTCAGTAAAAAGTTTTCTCTCATAAGGCTTCCTGTCAGTGACAGCTTTGACACCGTTCTTTTCTCTCTCGTCCATAGCGGCTTTCAGAGAACGAATTCTGATCTTTGCTGCACCTAAATTGGAACCTTCGTCGATCTTCAATACCGTGTATAATTTGTTATGGCTTCTGCAGATTTCTTCTACCTGGTCGGTCGTCACTGCGTCCAGTCCACAGCCAAAGGAATTGAGCTGAATCAGTTCCACGTCGTCACAGGTGCCGACGAATTCCGCTGCCTTGTAAAGTCTGGAATGATAGACCCACTGGTCGAGAACACGAATCGGTCTTTCCAAGATACCCATGTGAGCCACAGAGTCCTCAGTGAGAACAACCATATCAAAGGAATTGATCAGCTTATCGATACCGTGATTGATCTCAGGATCCAGGTGATACGGCCTGCCGGAAAGGACGATCGCTTTCTTGGCATGGGATCTGGCGTATTTTAAGGCGTATTCGCCCTGCTTCTTGATATCGTTCTTAAACCTGATTTGCTCTTTTCTCGCCTTGGATACCGCCCGCATGACTTCTTCCTTGGAGATATGATAAGGCTTGAAATCTTTTGACAGAACGTCTGCCAGCCTGAGGTCATTATCATAAGGCAGGAACGGATGAGCAAATCTGACCAGATTTTCCTGAAAAATATCATCCATGTTGTTCTTGATCACTTCCGGGTAAGTAGCGACAATCGGGCAGTTATAGTGATTTGGTGCCGAAGGATCTTCATTCCTCTCATAGTTGAGGCAAGGATAGAAGATTAACTGCTCCCCTTGTTCCACCAGCCATTTGATATGACCGTGAACCAGTTTTGCCGGATAACAGGCGGTATCAGAGGAAATGGTTTCCATGCCCATTTCGTAAATCGCTTTGCTGGATGGCGGGGAAAGAACCACTCTGAATTTCAATTCGGTGAAGAACGTAAACCAGAAAGGATAATCTTCGTACATGTTCAACACGCGCGGAATCGCTACAGTCCCTCTGGTCGCATCAAAATCAGAGATCGCCTTGTATCCGAACAATCTCTGCAGCTTATATTCATAGAGGTTCGGCAGCTTGTTGGCATGCTGCGCGCCGCCTGCCCCCTTTTCACATCGGTTTCCTGTGACGAATTTTGAGCCGTCACTGAACTTATTGATGGTCAGAATGCAGCGGTTCTCACAGCCATTACATCTTCCATTGGTATGCTCTACGGAAAAATCATTCAGTTCTTCTCTGGTCAAAATAGAGGATTCTGTCCCCTCCACATAGTTTTCCATGGCGATCAAAGCAGATCCGTAAGCGCCCATGAGACCGGCAATGTCGGGTCTGACCACATTCTTGCCTATGATCTTTTCGATACTTCTGAGAACGGCATTGTTCATAAACGTACCGCCCTGGACGACGATTTTGTCGCCGGCTTCGTCGGTATTACGCAGCTTGATGACTTTGTAAAGGGCGTTCTTGATGACCGAATAAGACAGGCCGGCAGAGATATCGCCGATGGAGGCCCCTTCTTTCTGAGCCTGTTTTACCTTGGAGTTCATAAAAACAGTACATCTCGTCCCCAGGTCTACCGGATTATCTGCAAAAAGAGCCTCTTCTGCAAAGGCATCCGGATCCAGGTTGACCGATTTCGCATAGGTTTCTAAGAACGAGCCGCAGCCTGAAGAACAAGCTTCATTGAGCATGATGTTATAAATCGCACCGTCTTTGATTTTCATGCATTTCATGTCCTGGCCGCCAATATCGAGAATAAAGTCGACCCCTGGCAGGAAAGCCTCCGCCGCCTTGTAATGGGCCATGGTTTCGATTTCACCAAGATCTGCTTTGAACGCTGCTTTGATCAATCCTTCTCCGTATCCTGTTACACAGGTATTAGCAATAATTGCATTATCCGGCAGCTGTGAGTACAGCTCCTTCAGCATGGTTCTCGTCGCTTCGACGGGATTTCCTTCGTTGCTCCGATAAAATGAATAAAGCAGGTTTTTTTCGCTGTCTATCAATGTCGCCTTTGTCGTCGTCGAACCGGCGTCAATACCGAGGAAGGTCTCTTCTTTTGCCTTGCGGATTTCTTTCCTTCTGATTTTATGCTGGTTGTGACGCATCATGAAGGCGTTAAATTCGTCTTTATCTTTAAACAGAGGTTCGATGTGTTTTGTTTCTGCCATCTGTCCCTGATCAGCGTTCTGCATTCTGCCGACGATGTTTTTTAGGGAAATACTTTCACGGTTGTCAGCAAGCATAGCGGCACCGATGGCGACAAAATATTTGGAATCATCGGGAAAGATGACTTCTTCCGGGGTCAGCTCCAACGTTTCGATAAATCTTTTACGCAGTTCTGACAAGAAAGACAGGGGGCCGCCAAGGAATGCCACCTTGCCTTTGATCGTGTGACCGCAGGCAAGGCCGCTGATGGTCTGATTGACCACGGCCTGAAAAATGCTGGCCGCCAGGTCCTCGCGGGCCGCGCCCTCGTTGATCAGCGGCTGGATGTCCGACTTGGCAAACACGCCGCATCGCGCCGCAATGGGGTAAATTTCGTGATAGTTTGCCGCCAGGTCGTTGAGCCCTGCCGCGTCCGTTTTCAACAGCGCCGCCATCTGGTCGATGAACGAACCCGTGCCGCCTGCGCACACGCC
>URXI01000215.1 GCA_900551775.1 uncultured Eubacterium sp.
CGTGGATGTACCCATAGTCGATCAGCTTGTAGGCCAGCTTGCGGCTGATGCCCAGCATCTCCCGAAGTTCTTTAACGGTCACAATGTCCGGGTATTCCGGAAACATCATCTGATAAAGCTCTCTGAGCTCTCCTTTCTTCATAGGCTTGAACCTCCTTTGTCTGTTCTGAAGCCGCATTTCTGTGGTGGTTTTTGTTTGCTGCCGCTCATCCGCATCGTTCCTGCCCCGGAGTCTCACCACGGCGTATTGCTTCTTCGGTGCGCTCGTTTCTTTTTCGGGAAGCCGTGGCGACACTTGCCGGAAGCATATCCTTTGGAGGCGGCAATTCAATTTTCAAGGTGCACAGGGAGACAGTCCCCTCAATAGGTAGGCAGCGAGAAGGGCCGTTTTTTAACCCCCTCACTAATTAACTGGGAAATTTTTTTCGATTTGTACGAAGGAACTTTGAAAAAATTCTTTGAAATCCTCTCTACTAACCAACTGGGAAATTTTTTCGGATTTGAACGAAAGAACTTTTGAGAATTTTTCTGCGAACCCCTCTACTACTTAATTGGGAATTTTTCCGGCAAAAATAAAAAGAATTTTGAAGAAAATTTTTAAGCGCCCCTCCCACTAATCAACTGGGAACTTTTCTGGCAAATAACAAATAGGATTTTGAAGAAAATTTTTCAGGGCCTTCCTACTAACCAATTGGGAACTTTTTCAAGATTTTGGCAAAGTAATTTGAAAAGTCCCCTCAATTTTTCAAAAGGACCCTTCTACTTACTCTGAATAAGGGGTGCCATTTGGCAGGGTGTTTCGAGAAATTTCTCAATTTTTCTATCAAGACGCAAAAAAGCCGCCCTCCCGATGATGGGAGGACGGCTGGTAATCACTATTGACTTATAGATGGCTCATATATAAATAGAGCACCGGCCAAACGGTCGGTGCCCTATTCCTAAGTATTCTTGTCCTGCTTCAGCTTCTCCTTAATAATTGCCAAGCTTTTTTGCCTTGAAGTGTCTACTGAAAATCCAGCGACGACTTCTTGCATTGTTTCAGAACTCCAGTAGATTTTTAGCTTTTCTTTTGCACGCGTAATTGCTGTATAGAAAATACCGTGTGTTATTTTTTCAGCGTTGCTACTCGGAATAACAACCTTAACTGACCTATACTCTAAGCCCTGCGCTTTATGAATTGAAACCGCATAGGCAAGCTGAAACGGTACGATGGCTTTTTTGCGATCTTCATCTGCCATTTCCTCTTCAAAATCAAGTACATCAAATCGTATTCGGGTCACATCATCAATTATATCGATGAATTCTATGCCATCGTTTTGGCAATCTTGCTCTGTTAACGGGATCTCTACATCTACTGTAAATCTGATTCTACTGTCAAACAGTTCTATTTGGACAATTCGCCCTTTTAAATTATTATAGAGCAGAGAAAATCTGTCCGTGTCATTGAACAATATATGATCGCCAACTTTATATTTCCAGTCTCTCCAGACAACAGCCGTTTCTGTGTTAGCATTTTGGAAATAGCTATTCATATTATTCAAGCCAAATTTTCCGTCATAGTTCAAGCATAAAATCACCTCATCCATTATCTCGGAATTGAGCACTCCTTCGCCAATATTTTCAGAAAATGGGCCGTCGATAACAAGTTTTTCCGTTATTAGCGCACCCTTATTTCGAGTCTCATTCCAAAGCTCAATTAAACCGGGATCCTTTGTTCTCCAAGTGCTTACGAGTTCAACATTCGAACCTTTAGTCTTAATAATATCCTTGGCATAAGTAAACCAATTACCGAAATCAATAGATTCTATCTGATAGGTGTCTCCCGCAAGTACTAAGAATGTATCCGGGCGCATTTTCTCGAGGAATACCTTCATTGCACGGTTATCAATGGTGCTGCATTCGTCTACAAAGATAACATCATAATCAGGAAGGTTTACCCTCTTCGTAAAACTATTGATGCTTACAAAACTGGCATCAGCCCCCGGATTATTAATTCGCCTCTGCAGATTCTGCAAGGCCGTATGTGTTTTGGTAAGAAACAATTTCCGACGCCCAGACAGCATTGTCGAGATCATATCGATTAGGGTCGTCTTTCCGGTACCGGCAGCTCCGTAAACAAGAAGTACTCTGGAGTTTACAAAAGCATATTTAAGAGCTTCTTCTTTTTTAGGATCTGGAAAGGCAATATCACAATTTCTCAAATATCTTTCGTTAACTTCTTTTTGCCCTTTATTGTGAATCTGTGATAATTCCAGGAGTTTATTCAAAATAAAGAGCGTCGATGCCTCATATGCTGCGATACAAGCGACATTTCCATCTGAAATGATTTCATACCCTTGGCGCTTTTCCCAATCGTCTAAGCAATCATTATATTTCTGGATCGCCTGTTCGGTTAAATCTCCGCCAAGATCGCAGTAAATTTCGCCGGTATCTTGCATAGACTTTACAATAGACCAGTATGGAACCGCAACCTCAGTCTTTTCCTTTTCAACTACTCTGGCCAAGTACTTGGCTTGACTTATCTGGCTCGTTTTGCTGTCAGCTAAATCAGAAGCAAGTGGGTTACACTCAAACGGAAAGCATTTTCTAGACAGGTATAAATCCTTGCATTTCCATTGCGGACTAAACTGAGACGGCATAACGCGTTCCAAAAGATCTTCGCGCAGATTCAGTAACAGATACCGAATTGTATATCGGCCGAAGCGTGTCGAACCTGTAGAATAGTTGTCCCTCAGCTGCTGCAAAACATCTTTGAAATAAGAGGTATTTGTTTTTTTGTAAACCGACTCCAAAAGATTCGAGAAATGTATCTCCCGAAGATCAATCATTTCCAGAAAATCCACACCTGTTTCTGTTAGGAATCTCATCAGGGCATCATATTCTCCATATTTTGAAGAAAGCTGAAGGCGCATATTAAGTATCCTTCCAAGCTTGTTCAAACATTTAGGATCTACCGAAACACGCCAAGCTGTGATAATTTTAATTTCTGTATTGACACCCCAGAGATTAATGTATGATGGGACATAGTCGATTTGTACAGAATAGCCTGTAGAAATGTCAAGTTTGGTATATGCTGTAATTCGGTTATACTTTGACGCATAGATGTCCGCTTGCTGCAGTGTTACCTCAAAATAACGCTCTTTACCAACATAAAACGGCGTCCTTTTCTGAATATAAAACCTCGTATTACTGTTATGTTTCTGCTCGGTTTTGGGGGTTGAGAAAGCATTCGCCACCAACTCATAGTATTGTTTATCCTGTTCATCGGTTCCGGTATATTCCTGAAACTTTTCCAAGTTCTGAAGCACGGTGATGCCGTAGTTCTCATAGAGTGATTGACGGATCTGCCACATAAAGCTGTAGTACTTCAGCATCAGCCGCTCTGCTTGGCCTTCCTCGGGGATCCGGCGTCCGATATATTGCAATCCTCGGTAAAAATTCCCTAAGTACTTTGTATTTGCCCTTAAGAGTGAGTATTCCCACGCAAAGCCGGCGTTGGGACTTTGATAGCCGTCTTTCATCGCATTCAACAGTAAAGCTGAAATGCATAGATCGTTCAATCTCGTCAGAATTCTCCGTGAAATGTTGTCGCGGCTCTTATTTAGAATGCTTAAATTGTCGATGCTTTCCGTGATTTCCGTATCACAGGTCTCAACGATTCGCTTAGCTTCTTCAAAAGAATAACTATGCCGCTCCAATTGGTTTACAAAGGAATGCCGCTCGACAATTTCTTCTAACCTCTCGCAAAAAGCTAAAACGCTTTCTTCATTGTTCAAGATTTCCTCTTCCGGTGAAAAACTGACGGTTATACTGTCTTTTGCAAAATCAATACTGTTGAGAAAACTGGGCGACATATACTTCCAAAAAACTCTCTCATCTCCGCGTTCAGCGGGATTGAGAATCACAAACAGAATTCCCGGATCAAGAGATACTCTGCCACATATAAAAGCGGGAAAAGCGAGATCTTTTAGTGTGTACTTAATAGCACCCTCGCGCTCAGTATAATTGCGTGTTCCCTTTATTTGGACATAGAAAGCCTGCTTGGGCCGTCTAGAAATGTCAGGATTGGGAACAAACTCGAAAGTGTCATCGTGATTGGGCCACTTATCATCTGAGGCAAAAGAAGTGTTGATTCTTCCATTCGAACGGAGAAATGTCTCCAAAACAGATACTGCCGAGCGGTCATCATCAGAACGCTCTGTGTGGGTTTTGATATGTCTTTTAATATTTGCATTTGTTTGATCCAGCACTATCATCCCTCATTTCTGTTCTTGCTTTCAACAAGTATGCACGATTATCGCTGCATATCTGTGAGTTGCAATTAGTTATCGTAGTAAATCGCAACCGGATGAACAACAAACATTTCATCTGCATTCTCAAAGAAAATTTTCATAAGTGCATTAATGGAAGCGCCTATCTCCGCAAAAGCTGAAGTATGCGTATTGCTTTGTGCCATAACCTTGTTAGTTATGTAGCCAACCACTTTAACTTTTCCTCCATATTTGAACGCAGCTGTCGAAATATTATCGCGCAAATACTTCTCATTAAGAACAACAAGATAATTTGATATGCATAGAATCTGCGGATAAGGGATTATGGAGGCAAGCATATTAATCAACGCCTCTGCCGACTTATACTCTTCCTCGTTTTTAGAAGTAGCAGCCTCAACAATATCCCGAACTTGTTTTTGCAGAGTTTTGTTTCTCTGCTGTCCGCGGTTAAGTCCCTGTACTTGTTGCTCCGCTTCCTTTTGAATAGAAACCTTTTGAATTTCTTTCAGCTCAGATACAAATCCACCTTCGGCAAACATATTTTGAAAAAATGCAATGTCGAAAATATAGAATTCATCTTCAACTGAAATAAAATTTCCTATGTTCGCTCCGCCTAGAAGGCCATTCTCGCTTAAGTAAGACGCAAACTCATCAAAAGCATTATCGTGCATTATTTTAGTTTGAACATCTCTGACCATTTCATCATTTGCGACAGTCTTTAAATGTTCATAAGTGGCTTGCGCATTTGCATCTATGCCTTTTCCAAAAAGCTTGAATGCAATTTGACTTCCGAGATTACTGCCAAAATGGTTTTGCTTTTCCTTCTTTTTGCCCGCGCTTTTTTCCATTTCCTGTGACTGAATTAGACCGTCAAATATTTGCGCCAAATAGGAGTTGAGGGTGTCTGTATCAAGATAGATAAATCTACGCACAATACCACCTCTTTCTTTTATAAAATGGTTCGCTTCAGCAATTCCACCGCGCTCTCCTCGCTTGGGTCATTCGTACCCAGTTCACCACGAAAGGCTCGGGCGAGAATGGATTTTTTCATCAGTTCGATCTGGTCAAGGACTGCCTCGGCGGCTGCTTTGGACTGTTGTTCTTTCGATAGCAACTTCTGTATTACAGATACTATCTTTTCCTGCTCAGGGATATTGGGAACATTAAACGAATAGGCTCCAATCTTTTTTGCATTGATATTAGATTGGTTCACTCCATCCGTTTTAACCGAATTACAGTATTTTTTCGCATCAAGAGTGTTCAATGCATAGTTCAAATAGTCACCTATTATTTTATCGTGATCATAGTCCAGTTTAATAAGGTAACCTGCGTAAATGGCTGGATGCTCACCACGATAGATTGCTGTTTTCCCAACAAGCGCTGCACTATTTGTTCGGTTGAAAAGAACATCTCCGGGGAAAAGCTTATACCTTTCTATATCGTCTGGATCATTCGAATAAGCCAAGTCTGACCAGTCGATTTCACCTTGCTGCAAATTGCCCATCCGAAGTACAACCACATTGCCAGATGCATCAGACTTCTTTGCAGTGCCGTATTTTAATGAAATACACAGCTCACCCACACTCTTTTTTTCCCAACTATCCATCCCCACACCGCGTTCTTCTCGCCATTTCGCAGTCAGTTCCCCGGTGAAGGCTTTATGAAGAATAGCGGCTTTGCGGGTTTCAAAGCTATCCACCACGGCCTGTGCCTTTTCCTTGGCCTCATCCAGCTTGGCAAACAGGCTTTCGATGCGGTCAACAATGCGCTGCTGCTCGGCGAGAGGGGGAATAGGAGTAGGGAATTCCTGTAGGTTTCCTAAACGAATATATGGTATAGCTGTCCCGAACATCTTGCCTTTGTTAAAATCGAACCATCTATATTTAAACCAATAAAAAATATAATCAAAGCAAAGTGGTTCTGCAATTTTTACTACATATGTCCGTTGATAAGCTTCAAATTTTCCGTTATAACGACTTATGTTATTGATGTCACCATTTCCGGCAAGTAATATAGCTCTACAATCGAATGAATATCCGTGGCATCGAATTGGCTCGGCTGCACAAGTAAAAAATGGATATTTGCCCTCATCGCTACCGTAATTAGCATCTTTCCTTCCGGTCTGAATTGTAGAAATTGATTTGAAATATGTCCAACACCAATTCCCCGGCAATTTATACGGCCACTCCCAATCCGGCACCAAGGCCACCTGCAAACGCTCTTCGGGCGTGAGGGCGGCTTCTTTTTTTGCTCTTGCCATCACTTTTCCTCCGTCAGAGCACGAAGCTCACGCACAACACTTTTCAGCAAATCGACCGCTTCTTCCAGATTCGAAATCGCTTCCTCGCCGCTTTCTACAGGGTCAGGGAGATCGTCATAATCCACGATGGAGTCGTCACGAATCAAGCCAAGGTCAAGACTATCATCCGGATTCTTGGCGATCTCCTCACGAGTGAATCTGCTCCAGCGCTCGCCGGTGCGCTTGGACGGGTCTTCATACTCTGCCACAAACTCGTCGAAATCACTCTTGCGCAGCTGCCGGGTCTTACCAAAGCTGTCCATATTGGTGCGCATATCGTAGAACGCAACCTCGGTGGTGTTATCCCGCTCGGTCGTCCCTCGGGTAAAGAACAGCACATTGGTCTTGACGCCCTGCGCATAGAAAATGCCGGTAGGCAAGCGCAGAATGGTATGCAGATTGCAGAAATTCATCAGTTCCCGGCGCACGCTGGCACCGTCACCGGCAGCAAACAACACATTATCCGGCAGCACTACGGCGCAGCGGGCCTTGCCGTCCGCCTTCAGGCTGCGATAGATCACCTGCAAAAAGTTCAGCTGCTTGTTGGAGGTCTGGAAAGAAATATCATCTCGGGTCGCACGCTCACCGCCCTTTTTCGTGCCAAAGGGCGGATTGGTCAGAATAACATCAAAATCTTTCAATCCCTTGGCGCTTTGTGCGAGAGAATCCCCCAATGTGATATTGGCATTCATATTGTGCAGATAGGCATTCATCAATGCCAAGCGATGGGTCTCGTGCACCAGCTCCACACCGTTGAACGCTTTATTCTGCTGGAAATCTGCCTGACGGTCAGAGAGTGCATACATATCGTTATTCGCATTGACATAGCGGTTGGCTGCAATCATAAAGCCAAAAGTA
>URXI01000216.1 GCA_900551775.1 uncultured Eubacterium sp.
CGTAGAGTACCGCCTGCAATGCGATGACCTCCACAGCATGGAAATCGCCAAGGCCAAATCCTTTGTAAATCAGAAACGGGATGCTGTACATAGCGAGTATCTGCGTCAGTGTCGTCGCCAGTGTCTTTGCAAAAATCGCCTTGTTTTCCTTGAAATATCTGGCACTCCTCTGATATTCTGCAATCTGCTGTGCAAGCTGCTGCGCTAAGTTCTCCCCTTTGCTCTTGCTGAAAATGCCTACCAGTTTCACCACTGCAGCAGCCGCTTTTTTGATGGCTTTTTTCGAAAAGATGGCCATGATCAGAAGCACCATCACAATCAGATTGAGTCCAAGCCCGATCAGCAGCAGATATTTCAAATTCCCCATAGATGTGGAAATTACGTCTTTTTGGTAAAAAAAACCGATGACGGAGAGCGTGACTGTAACTGTTTCAAAGCTGAGCAGTTCAAAGAGCAGTGCCAGAGTGGAATGAGATACCTCGACGCCATCTTTGTACATATAGTACACCTGCATGGGCTGTCCTCCAGAAGCTGATGGCGTAATCGAACTGAAGAAAAAACCGACAGCCGCATACTTCAGTGCAGAAAGTCTGCTTGTCTCATAACCGAACAGTTTCAGGCATCTGGCGATATTCAGCGCCTCACAGCAAAGAAAGACAGCCATGGCGCAAATGCCGATCAAAATATAAGGTACCTGTACACGGGACACCGCATCTAAAATCTGACCAGGGCTGTTGTCCTTCAATATGATATAAAAGGTGAGAGCCAACAACAGTACAAACAGCCCGCCGTTCTTTAAAATCTGTATTCCTTTATTGTTCATTTTTTTGATCCATCAGTTTAAACTGATAGCCCTCCTCTAACCAGATTGGAATGGTCTTTTCCAATGCTGCTATGGTTCTTTGCGGTGCGTCTGGTGATTTTCCCCTTCCGTCATGCAGGCAGATGACATCTCCCTTTCCGGTTCTCTTCAGCAATTTATATTGTATCTCGTCTTCGCTTGTATCCGCTTCCCAATCCTCTGCCATGACGTGCCAGATCACCTTTTTCAAATTATACTTCTTTAGATTCTTCAGAGTAAACAGATTTACATGTCCCCATGGCGGTCTGTAATATTTGATGTTCACGTGCAAGTCCTCCATGATCTTCATGCTCTTTTTAAATTCACGATTCGTGTACATCGGTGTCTGCACCATGGCACTCTTGTGTTCGAGAGAGTGCAATCCGATCAGATGCCCTTCTTCTTTCATTCTTTTAATCAAATCAGGGTGCGCCTGAGCAGATCTTGCTACTACAAAGAAGGTGGCTTTTACATCGTACTTTTTCAGCAAATCGAGAAGTTCTCCCGTGTACTCTGGGCTGGGTCCATCATCAAAGGTCAGATAAAGGGTCTTGTCCTTTTCGCCTGTCATTGAGAAGTATTTGACCTTCCCGCAAAGTGAAGGGATGTAGCTGTATCCAGCCGCCGCTGCAGCGATAAACGCAAGGCTTGTCTTTTGTTTTCTGCTTAACTGCATAGTTCCTTCTCCTCTGTTGTTCCTCTATATAATGAGCAATGCTCAAATTCTTCGATAATTTTTGTCATGTTATCCTTCATCGTCTGAAGCAGTCTGTCATCATTGATCAGATTCAGAATATCTCCCATCTCATCTGCATCTTTGTTCCAAAGAACTCTGCCAATGTTGTGTTCTTCAATGTATTTTGCGTTGCCGAATTCCTGTTCCAGAAACGGCTTGATGACGTAAAGCGGTGTCTTAGATGCGATGGCTTCAAAGGTGG
Organism: uncultured Eubacterium sp.; assembly: GCA_900551775.1. Classification (GTDB taxonomy): domain Bacteria; phylum Bacillota; class Clostridia; order Peptostreptococcales; family Anaerovoracaceae; genus Senimuribacter. The sequence goes on from URXI01000216.1 coordinate 1,780, forward strand.
TGATGCCCCCAGCCTTCGTCACGATCAGATCGGCTCTTTTCATATAATAATCAACCCGCTCTGTATAGCCGATGGCTTCCACGTTGGCATATTTCGCTCTGATACTCGCGCGTAATTTCTCATTTTTGCCAGCAATCAAAGTGACTTTGATATCCGGGTTATCGTTCAAAGATTTCAAGAAATCCTCGGATGAAGGAATGAGTCCCAGTCCTCCACCCATAATCAGGATTTCTTTCTGAGAGGATTTTTCTTGCGTATGGCCTGTGTAAAAGCACTGTCTGACCGGAATACCGCTAATAATAATTTTCTCCTCCAAAACCCCTTTTGAAATCAAAGCATTCTTTGTTACGGTGTCCCCCACAAAATATTTGTCAGTTCCTGGTGCGATCCACTCTTCGTGAGCAGTGATGTCTGTCACGTATGTGTAAAGAGGAATATTGCATCGTCTCATTCTTTTGTATGCTGAGATGTACTGGGAGCAAACCGGGAAAGCGACCACGATGGCATCTGCCTGATGCTGTGAAATCAACCTGTCGATTTTTCTCGTAACGGCAACCTTCAGAGGGACGGTGCCATTGTTGCCCGCAGCCTTATTTAATGAATTATATAGGCCAGAACAGCTGCTTACCAGGAAATTGAATCCCTTATAAATATATTTGCTGATTGCTGGAAACATATAATCCATAAAATCAATAATTTCTACATTGTTTGCCTGATTATCTCTTAAAATTTCTTCTCTAATTGCTTCAGCGGCCTTGATGTGCCCCATGCCGAAACGTCCTGTCAAAATTATAATATTCATATCTATACCCCTTTTGATTTAGTATAGATCTATCATAACGCACATTTCTTAAATGCCACTTAACCCAAGATTAAGATTTGTTAATGATTTTATTAAGAAATTATTACAGCCACTGTCATACACATAGGTGTATAGCAAAAACGAACTAGTCCGAATTCGGACTAGTTCGTTTTTGACAAACAGTAATACGTTTACTATAGGGCTATCTGTGCCGCCTCATAATCTTTGACATAATAGCGAATGTTCTTCCGACCTTTTTGTATGATGGTATGTCCCTCCGCTTCCAATTTCTCTTTCTGCGCCGTTACGCCGCCAGGATACTTCGGGTTCAATTCGCCGTGTGCTTTGAGCGTCCGCCAGTACGGGGTTTCATCTTCTGCCCGCTGATAGCTGGCCCATGCCGCGATAGATACAAAGATCCCTGCTGTAATAGGATCTGTAAAATCCGCATCGTTATGCGCTGCGAAATACTCTCTGATCTTTCCCACGGTAATCACTTTGCAAAAAGGAATCGTCTTCATCACCTTGTCGTAATCCCTTGGCGGTGCAAAGTACATTCTCTCGCCGCCGTACTTTTCTATTGACTTTTGATCTGTGACAAGCTGAATCTTAGGCATGCCGTTATCTCTTTGCAGCATGGTTTCAATTATTCAAATAAAATAAGTCCAAAATAATTATGTTCCTCTTGCCGCTCTCTGATGGTCTGAATCTCAAATCCGTTGTTTCTCGCAGTCTTGAATACGTCAATACCGCAGCCTTCCATGGATGGCAGTGTTTTCTTTGGAAATCTGCAGGTTTCCAGGGCACACTCCTTACAGATCAGACAGGGACCGCTGCCAAAGGCGATTGCCTTATAATAGCCGTCGAGAAAAGCCTCTCTGGCGACCTCTACCGCCAGAGGCGTGACACCTATATGGCTGTCCTCATGCAAGTTGAAGAGGATGCCGTAATGGTAGCAGTCGATCATCTCCTGTGTCTCCTTCCAGGTCGGTACGCGGGGCGGACAGCAATAACTCTTTCCGTAAAAGTCACAGCCATGTTGACATTTATAGATGGTCCACGGTGCAGTTACAATAGTTGACGCGTCGATCTGCGCTGCTTTTACGGCTCCGGCTTTTTTTAACATATCAAAATATTTCAGCATAATATCACCTTCCTTCCCATAAGTGTACCACATTTTTTTAAATATGGTAAACTTAACTTTTCTGTCAGCTTACTTTATGGTATACTGAACGCAAAGATTTCTAAAGCTGGTGAAGAGATGAAAAGGGAAAACAGAAAGAGATTACATCATATTTTCAATCTGCTGATTGCAGTCGCTTTTGCGTTTGCATTTCTTTTTCCTGCCTATGTTTTTTTCCTTCCCGCCCTCATCACTGTGCCCTTTGTCTTTGCCATTCTAACGGCAATTCATTCTAATTTTCTATTCTCCCTGCGAACGGTATGTAAAATCGAATGATTTCTCCCTTGTAAACTGACAAATACAAAGGAGAAATAAAAAATGAAAAGAATATACAAAAAATTCCTTTCCAAGGTATGGAGTTACTCTTGGAATACTTTTGATGTACACGAATTATCTGTCAGGCTCAGGCAAGCCGAACCATCCGATTTACCTCTGCTCTACAGTCTCATCATAGAACTGATCAAAAGAATTACCGGTTTCACCCTATTCGACTCTCAAATCGTTGCCGCTTACGCTATGCAAAGTGGTAAAATCGTCCAACTACCCACCGGCGAAGGGAAAACACTGGCTGCTGTACTGACCGCCGCAGCATCGGCATTGCAGGGCCGCCATGTGCACATCTTTACAGTCAACGATTACCTGGCCGAGCGGGATTACGAGACAAGCTATGAGATTTTCCACCGCTGCGGTCTTACCAGCAGCTGTATTATTGAGAAGTCCAGCTTATCAGATAAGAAAAAAGCATACGAAAGCGAAATTCTCTATATCACAGCAAAGCAAGCAGGCTTTGACTATCTACGAAATTTTCTCTGTATGAATAGCTTTGACTATTTGAGAAACCCCTTCGATATGGTACTCATCGATGAAGCGGACTCTATTTTGATCGATGAAGCGGCAATACCGCTGGTCATCGCTGCCGATAGCGACAGCGAAGTAACTTTCGCTTGCCAGGCAGATTCTTTTGTCAGAGACCTGGATGAAGAGAGCCTCGATTTTACCACACGCTCTCTTACAGAAAAAGGTATCAGCAAATCTGAAGCCTTCTTCCAGGTTGATAACTTATATGCCTTAGAAAATATCGAGCTGCTTACCGCCATAAACGATGCGCTGGAGGCACATTACAGATTGAAGAAAAACGTCGATTATATCATCAAAGATAGACAGATCCTCGTCGTTGACCAAACCACAGGGCGTACACCAAAAAACCGGAGATTCCCGGCTCAGCTTCACCTGGCTGTAGAGTTAAAGGAGCATTTACAGTCGGGACAGATTACGACTGTCTGCAATTCCATGCCTCTCCGCTTTTTTATCATGCAATATGATAAAATCTGCGGAATGACTGGAACAGCAGAAGATGCGGAAAAATCTCTTGCTCTTTCTTATGGGTTAAAGGTGGAAATCATTCCTCCCCACCTGCCCTGCGTTCGAGAGGATCTGCCGGATCAAATCTTTGATACAGATGCCGCGAGGGACCTGGCAATTCTGAGACAAATCACCGCCTGCCACAACATGAATCTTGCTGAAATGAAGAGAAAATACGCCTATACTTTGGCAAAGGTTGGACTGAATGTCCAGAAAGGGCAGCCTGTTTTGGTCGGAACACAGAGCGTGGAGGAATCAGAGAAGCTCTCGCTGCTCCTCAGAGAAAAGAATATCTCCTGCCATGTTCTCAACGCCCGCAACAACGAACAGGAAGCAGAGATCATAAAAGAAGCAGGCAGCGCCTTTGCAGTCACCATTTCCACCAACATGGCAGGACGCGGCGTGGACATCAAATTAGATGAAACTGCCAAGGCCGCCGGCGGCCTATATGTCATGGGGCTAGGTATCAACGAAAAGGTGATTGCTTCCGGCGGACTTTACATTCTCGGCACCGAACGGCACGAAAGCCGCCGTATCGACAAGCAGCTTGCCGGTCGCAGCGGCAGACAGGGTGACCCAGGCATAAGCCAGTTTTTTATCAGCCTGGAAGATGTAAAATTGAGTCCGCTGTACAACATGAATCCGCGCCATGCACAACGTATATTGGAAGGGAAAAATGCAGAATACCGGTATATGCTTGATAAATATTCTCACGTACAGGAACTGCACCGACAGCAGATTACAGAATATCGTGAAAACCTTCTCTTTACTCCGCCGTCAATGTCGCAGGCAGCTGCCCTTCACTGTATCAATGAGCATTGGAGCGACTACCTCCAGTCAATGGAAAATATCAGAAACAGTATTCATCTTGTCATCCTCGGCGGACTAGACCCCATAGATGAGTACAACAAATCCGCTTCAAAGGCCTACGAGGAGATGATGCTGGACATCGAAAAAGATATTGCTGTTTTTAAGGAAACACCTTGCCCAGACATTCTTGGCAGGCCGGCTGCAACCTACAGCTATCAAATCGATGAGAGCCGCAGCCAGTTTGCAAAAAGCCGCAAATCCCGCTAGAGACCGACGCCTGCAAAAAATCTTACAGGAATACTGTGAATTATCGGTTTACTACGCCAAAAAGATATATTACAATAGTATACGACACATTAAACTAAAGAGGCGATTTTAATTATGCAAAACAAGAAAAACTACTTACAAGGGCTGAGAGACGGAACCCCTATTTCCCTAGGGTATTTTGCTGTAGGTTTTACCTTAGGTATCGCTGCCAAGGCTATGGGACTGACGGCCTTTCAGGCAGGACTGATGTCTGCAACTATGCACGCGTCCGCCGGCGAATTTGCAGTGCTCACCGTCATCGCAGGCCAATCGGGATATCTGTCCATGATTATCACACAGCTTGTCATCAACATGCGCTATTTTTTGATGGCCTGCTCCTTATCACAGAAAATCGACAAAGACACTTCTCTGCCAAAGCGGCTCCTCCTGGGCTACTTTGTCACAGACGAAATCTTCGGTATTTCTGTCTCCAAAAAAGAACCACTGAATCCATTCTATAATTTCGGTGCGGCCACCATCGCATCTCCGGGATGGATTCTTGGCACGGTGCTCGGTGCCGCCATCGGAAACATCTTGCCGGGCAGCCTGTCCAGCGCCCTCAGCGTAGCGCTCTACGGCATGTTCCTGGCCGTGGTCATTCCTCCGTCAAAGAAGGACAAGACCATCGCCGCAGTGGTGGTGATTTCCATGATCGGCAGCCTGGGCTTTTCCACAATGCCTTTTATCAAAGATTTTGCAGCCAGCACCAGGATCATCATACTGACCATCGTCATCGCATCCATTGCTGCCATCGTCCGCCCTGTAGACGACAGACAGCTGGACGAGGCAGAGACTCACGAAGAACTGGGGCAGAAGCTTGCTGAGGACGAAGAGGAGGTGCAGAGGTGAGCAATAATACCTATATCTACTTGCTGGTGGCGGCGCTGACCATCTTCGCCATCCGCGCCCTGCCCCTCACTCTGATACAGAAAGAAATTAAGAATCGATTTATTCGTTCTTTCCTCTATTATGTACCTTATGTGACCCTTTCGGTAATGACCTTCCCGGCCATCATCTCCGCTACCAGCAGCTGGATCTCGGGAACCGTGGCCTTCGTCACTGCAATCATCGTCGCCTGGATCGACGGCAACCTGTTCAAGGTGGCACTGTCCTCCTGTATCGCAGTCTACGCAGTGGAAGCATTCTTTTTATAAAGCAAAATGAGCTGCCGG
>URXI01000217.1 GCA_900551775.1 uncultured Eubacterium sp.
TCCGGGCGCAAAGAGCCAGGGCATGAAGCAGCTTATGGCGGGCGGCGGCGTTGCCCTTATCGGCACTATCCTTGTACCGCTTCTTTCCGGTCTGTTCGGATAAGATTACGGAGGGTAGCCTATGGAGAGCATACTTGACGCGATTAACGAATGGATAAAGGAAATCCTTATCGGTGCGATAAACGGTAATCTGTCAACTATGTTCGGGGACGTAAATGAAAAAGTAGGCACCATTGCAGCGGAGGTAGGCAAGACCCCGCAGGGGTGGAACGCAAACATTTTCAGCATGATACAAAACCTGTCGGAAAATGTGATTGTACCCATTGCGGGGCTTGTCATTACCTATGTCCTCTGTTATGAGCTTATCAGCATGGTAACGGAAAAAAACAATATGCACGACGTTGACACTTTTATGTTTTTCAAGTGGTTTTTCAAAGCCTTTGTTGCCGTTTTCTTGGTAACACATACCTTTGATATTACTATGGCGGTGTTTGATATGGCGCAGCATATTGTGTCCGGCGCGGCGGGGGTAATCGGCGGCGATACGAATATCGACGTAACCGAAGCCCTTGCCGCCATGCAGGAGGGACTAAAAGATATGGAAATCCCCGAACTACTGTTACTTGTCATGGAAACGAGCCTTGTAAGCCTTTGTATGAAAATCATGTCCGTACTGATAACCGTTATCCTCTACGGAAGAATGATTGAGATATACGCCTACTGTTCCGTTTCCCCTATCCCTTTTGCCACCATGACAAACCGGGAATGGGGACAGATTGGGAACAACTACCTAAAGGGGCTGTTTGCACTGGGCTTTCAAGGCTTCCTCATTATGATATGCGTCGGCATTTACGCAGTTTTAGTAGGCGAAATGGTGGTAGCGGACAATCTGCACAGCGCGATTTTTTCCCTTGCAGCCTATACCGTTATCCTTTGTTTCTCCCTGTTCAAATCCGGCGCACTGGCAAAATCCATTTTCAATGCACATTAACACAGCACACGCGGGAAAGTCCCGCAGAAAGGAGGTTTTTTCTTGGCGTATGTACCTGTACCCAAAGACTTATCCAAAGTCAAAACAAAAGTCGCTTTCAATCTGACAAAGCGGCAAATCCTTTGTTTTTCAGTGGCACTTCTTATGGGACTGCCGCTTTTCTTTTTGCTCAAAGACAGCGCAGGGACGAGCCTTGCGGCAATGGCAATGATTGTCGTCATGCTTCCCTGCTTCTTGGTTGCCATGTATGAAAAGCATGGACAGCCCCTTGAAGTGGTTATAAAGAACATCATTCAGACAAAATTGACCCGCCCCAAAGTGCGACCGTATCAGACGGAAAACCTATATGCACTTTTGGAGAAACAGCGGGCATTAGAAAAGGAGGTATCAGCGATTGTCAAAAGGACAGACAAAAAAGACGCGGGAAGCCGCAGGAAACAGGCGTAAGCTGACCCGCGCGGAAAAGAAACAGATAGCGGCGGTTATCCGGCAGGCAAAGGGGGACGGGAAAGCCCACACCGCACAGCAGACCATTCCCTATCTTGCCATGTACCCGGACGGTATCTGCAAAGTGGCGCAGCGGAAATATTCAAAAAGCATTGCTTTTGAGGACATCAACTATCAGCTTGCACAGGCAGATGATAAGACCGCCATTTTTGAAAACTGGTGCGATTTTCTCAACTACTTTGACGCGAGCGTGAACGTGCAGCTTTCTTTCATCAATCAAGGCTCACAGCAGGAACAGGCAGCGCGGGCAATCCATATCCCGCCGCAAAACGACGATTTTAACTCTATCCGCACCGAGTATTCCGATATGCTGAAAGCGCAGCTTGCCAAAGGGAACAACGGGCTTGTAAAGCACAAGTACATCACATTTTCCATTGAAGCGGACAATCCGGCGGCGGCAAGAGCGCGGCTTTCCCGTATTGAAACCGACGTACTCAACAATTTCAAGGTGCTTGGCGTATCGGCGCACCCCTTATCGGGCTATGAACGCTTAAAGGTGCTGCATGGGGTATTCCACCCGGCAGGCGAGCCGTTCTCATTCTCTTATGACTGGCTGACCCCGACGGGGCTTACCACAAAGGACTTTATCGCCCCGTCCTCTTTCAAGTTTGGGGAGGGACGCTACTTTGCTATGGGGAAAAAGACGGGGGCGGTATCGTTCCTTGAAATCCTTGCCCCGGAGCTAAACGACCGTATCTTAGCGGATATGTTGGACTTGGAAACAGGCGTAATCGTCAACTTACATATCCGCAGTATCGACCAGTCGGAAGCAATCAAGACCATTAAGCGCAAAATCACAGACCTTGACAAGATGAAGATTGAGGAACAGAAAAAAGCGGTTAGAAGCGGTTATGACATGGGTGCGACACGTTCCTTGATAACTGCATAAGCAGGAAACAAGGCATATACAAAACTTTTGTATAGAGAACTGATACTCCAAAGAGTGGAATGAGGGGGTAACGTCCCGAAACGCTCTCCTTAATACTCCTACATGCTGTGCTAACTGCTGAAATGCACAGTATGAAGCTAGGTGAAGTCGGCAGAGAGATACCGTAAGGCATGAAAATGCCACGAAAGCTGTCCAGCGGTGGGCGGTGTATCCTATATGCCGGAGGTCTATAAAATATCTATGGTGAGAATAACTTAGAGATAAGTTTGACGAACTTGTGAAAGTAAGGGTCTAAACGTAGCTTATGTAGAAATGCATAAACCGTGGTCACGGGGTATGTGGGGTAAAGTAAGAATCCATGTTATGAAATACCCTATTGTGTTACAGGCACAATCAAGCATACAGGCTCATAGCAAGCACCTACGGATATATGGACAGATAGGAATATCGGAACGTGGGAAGCTGTGAATACAAATGGTAAGGATTCAGCAGTCCGATGTTGTAGTGATAGAAAAAATCGAAAGTCAGTAGCAAATACTGGCAAGCCAACAGGCTTTCCGCTATCGGGATAATCTATCTTTATCACAGTGAAATCAGGGGCACGAGCATTGATATTTCCTGTAATGGGAAAAGGAGCAACAGCCCCAAGACAGGATTTAGTTTCATCATTATTTCTAAATCTTTCAAGGTTCTTGTATGACTAATAGAAACCAAGTCCGAAAGGAGGCGGTTGACTTGACTGTCGATACGAACTTAGAGAGGCAACCAAAGCAGCAAAAACTGCGAAATGCCGAATATTACGATATGCAGGATGTTATGGATAAGCTATATGAAGAATCCTGTAAAGGAAAATCATTCCATAATCTAATGCATCTTATTACCAGTGAAAACAACATACTTTTAGCGTTCAGAAATATCAAAAACAACAAAGGCTCAATGACTAAGGGAACAGACGGCAAAACAATTACAAAGTATAAAGGGTGGTCGGAAGAACAGTTTGTCAAATATTTTCAAAGTAAATTTGCAAACTATCACCCAAAAAGTGTACGCAGAACAGAAATTCCAAAGGTCGGACAGCCTGATAAAATGCGTCCGTTAGGTATTCCCTGTATGGACGACAGGATTATACAGCAATGTATTATCCAAGTATTAGAACCGATATGTGAAGCAAGGTTCCATGCTCATAGTTATGGTTTTAGACCAAATAGGTCGGCAAGCCATGCCATTGCAAGGGCACAATCCCTGATGAATGTCAGCAAACTGCACTATGTTGTAGATGTTGATATAAAGGGATTCTTTGACAATGTAAATCATGGCAAGCTGCTCAAGCAAATGTGGACAATGGGTATACGGGACAAAAGTCTAATCTGTATAATCGGAAAAATACTGAAATCTGAGATTGAGGGAATTGGCAGACCAGATAAAGGGACGCCACAGGGCGGTATCAGCCCGCTACTCTCAAACATTGTTCTGAACGAACTTGATTGGTGGTTGAGTGACCAATGGGAAACCAAAAGCACAAGATACCCCTATACGCACAGTCACAAATATGAAGCCTTAAAGAAGTCCAACCTCAAAGAATTTTTCTTCGTGCGTTACGCAGATGATTTTAAGATTCTATGTAGGGATTACGAAACAGCAAAAAAGATATTCATTGCTGTAAAGGAGTGGCTTTGGGAAAGACTGGGGCTTGAAATCAGCCCTGAAAAATCCAAAATCACAAATGTCCGCAAAAAGAAAACGGATTTTCTTGGCTTTGCATTGTACGTGACGAAAAAGGGCAAGAAGTATGTATCAAAAAGTAATATTTCGGAAAAAGCGAAAAAGACAATGAAAACCAAGCTCAAAGAGCAAATCAAAGTAATACAGCACGACACATCACCCCATCAGGTAAGTCAGTTGAATGCCATGATTCTTGGTATGCACAATTATTATAATACTGCCACAGGGTGCAGTCGTGACTTCCGAGAAATCAATTTTGTTGTCAGCAAGAGCCTAAAGCATAGGCTTAGAGTAAAAACCAAAAAGGCAAAGCGAAACAAAAATAGCAAATCGCCATTGCCTGAAAAAGTGCTAAAGTCCAGAACGTATCAGAAATTTTACGGCAGCTATGGCGGAAAGCCTAAAGTCGTGGCAGGTGTACAAATCTTCCCGATTTACGGTTGTAAGTTTGTTACTCCGAGAATGTTCACACGAGAGGTTAATAAATACACTCCACAAGGCAGACAGCTTATACACAAAAATCTGTCAACCGTTCACTCCCTTATCCAGTATCTATTGGAAACAAAGGAGTATGGAAAATCTGTGGAATATAACGATAACCGTATTTCACTTATGGCAGGACAAAACGGTAAATGTGCGGTAACAGGTGAACCACTCTGCATATTTGACATGGAATGCCATCATAAAAAGCCTAAAAAGCTGGGTGGTACGGACGAATATAGGAATCTTGTGTGGTTAAAATCCGACGTACATAAACTTATTCATGCTACTGAAGAAGATACGATTGCAAAATATCTTGACATTCTTAAACTTGATGACAAAGCACTGAAAAAGGTCAATTCTCTAAGGCTATCAGCAGAGAATTTAGAAATAGTAGTTAAAGCAAACTAAATTTTGTTGGAGCGCCGTGTGCGGGGAAACTCGCACGCACGGTGCGGAGTGGGGGAAAATTCAGAGATAACTTCAAAGAATTACCTATCACTATATATAATCCCGTCCGACCTTGCCACTTTCGGAAATGAAGCAAAGAATTTATTGCAGGATTTACAGAGCCGCAACGAGCGAATGTTTCTTCTCACGTTCCTTGTGGTAAACATGGCAGACACGAAGCGGAAACTGGAAAATGACATTTTCGCGGCGGCGGGCATTGCACAGAAATACAACTGCGCCTTGACCCGTCTTGACTATCAGCAGGAAGCGGGGCTGATGTCCTCTATCCCTTTGGGGGAGAACCTTATCCCTATTCAGCGAGGTTTGACGACGAGCAGCACCGCTATTTTTATTCCGTTCATCACACAGGAGCTATTTCAGACCGGGGCTGCCCTTTATTACGGGCTGAACGCTTTAAGTAATAACATGATACTCTGCGACCGCAAGCAGCTTAAAAACCCCAACGGGCTTATCTTGGGAACACCGGGCAGCGGAAAATCCTTTGCGGCAAAGCGGGAAATCACAAATGCCTTTCTCATTACCGACGACGATATTTTTATCTGCGACCCGGAAGCCGAGTATTTTGCCCTTGTAAAGCGGCTTGGCGGGCAAGTGATACGATTATCCCCGACCGGGAAAGGCATGGACGGTACGCCCCAGTATGTGAACCCTATGGATATGAACCTTAATTACAGCGAGGACGACAGCCCCCTTGCACTGAAAAGTGATTTTATCCTGTCCCTCTGCGAGCTTGTCATTGGCGGCAAGGAGGGCTTGCAGCCCGTTGATAAGACCGTCATTGACCGCGCCGTAAGGAATGTGTACCGGGACTATCTTGCTGACCCTGTACCGGAAAAAATGCCTATTTTGGGCGACCTTTACGACGAGCTGTTAAAACAGCCGGAGCCGGAAGCTGCCCGTATTGCGGCGGCGTTGGAACTGTATGTTTCCGGCAGTCTTAACGTGTTCAACCACAGAACTAACGTGGAACTTTCTAACCGCCTTGTCTGCTTTGATATTAAGCAGCTTGGAAAACAGCTCAAAAAATTAGGTATGCTCATTGTGCAAGACCAGATATGGAACCGCGTTACCATTAACCGGGCAGAGAAAAAGTCCACCCGCTACTATATGGACGAATTTCATTTGCTCTTAAAAGAGGAACAGACCGCCGCTTACAGTGTGGAGATTTGGAAGCGTTTTAGAAAATGGGGAGGTAAACAGGCACAGTCCCTACAATCTTGCAAATGGGGATTGTGTATGCCGTCTTAACCGAAGCCGAAAAGAACGGTTAAGAATATCAGCGGAGAAGAAAACGGGAAAGGTTTTGCAATCCTAATCCGAGTGGAAGTGTCAAGGTAATACTTGATACACACGCAACGCATAGGGCTTGACCCCCGGTTTGCAATAGCCGGGAATATAACAGCCCCACGAGGCTCCGCTATCGTTTCGGTCTGCGGCATAAACCGCAGGATAAAAAGATATGCTATGCCGGGTATGAACAGACATACCGCTGAAAATGGGCGAAAGCCCCGGAGGGACAGATAAAAAACTGTCCGCTAATCACACAACAGATACCCACAGCTATCACGCAGAACATCAAGGACTTGCTTGCTTCCCGCGAGGTGGAAAATATCTTTGAAAACTCTGATTTTGTCCTCATGCTCAATCAGGCGCAGGGCGACCGGGCTATCCTTGCAAAGCAGCTAAATATGAAGTATGTTACCCACACCGAAGCGGGCGAGGGGCTTATCTTCTATGGGAATGTGGTGCTGCCTTTTGTAGACCGCTTCCCGAAAGATACCGAGCTTTACAGGGTAATGACAACGAAGCCGGAGGAAGTTTCCGAAAGCGGAAAGTGAGGTGCAGACCATGAAGCAATATAAATCCCGCGATAAAATCACACAGAAAATGACCCGCGACGGTGCGGTGGAAGTCAACGAAACACAGCAGACCGCCGAGCGTATCAGCAGCCGGGAAGCAGACAGCAACTTTTCACAGCCGGACACCGCTACCGCAGAGCGCGTCATGGAACACCTTGACGCAGCCCATACCCGAAAGGCAAGCAAAAAGGCAGTCAAGAAAGCGCAGGAAGCTACCGTTTTGCGTACTTCCACTTCCCGCTTGCAGTTTACCGACGAGGAACGGGCAACGCCGGAGCTTGAAAGGTATATCCGAAAATCGGACAAAGCAGCCGACCGTCTGGACGCGGCAAAGGCGGCTATCCCCAAAGAAAAGAAACTTGTACGGGAGCGCACCTTTGATGAAGCCACCGGGAAAGGCAAGACCCGCCTACATTTTGAGGAACAGGAAAAGCCCATAGGAAAGAATAAGCCCCACAATAACCCGCTATCCCGCCCC
>URXI01000218.1 GCA_900551775.1 uncultured Eubacterium sp.
AAGACGGTCGCCCTCCGCCACTTTGGAGAAAAACCAGAAGATGAACAGGTAGGGCAGGTTCGGCAGGACGTATTTTTTTATGTCGATGTTCTTCACAGTTCATGCCCTCCTTTCTCCCGGTTCTTCACCTGATTGGCGGTAAGGTTCTTGACCATCTCCTTGAAGTGGGATAGCTGCTTCATAAGCGATGGCTTTTCTTTTGTCCGGGTCAGCGTTTTGGACGTATATTCAGCAAAGGCCGCGTTTAAAGCGTCTGCGTCCTTTGCCTTAAAGAACACAAGGTATTTCCCCGCCGCAGGGTCTTTTTTCAGAGCAAAGTCCACGCCGTATTTCCGGGCCACACGTTCAAAAGATTTTACGTTTTTGTCCGTAATCTCAATGTTTTGGACGCCTGCGCCCTGTTTCACAAGCTGCTTGACGCTTTGCTTTCCGTGCTGCGGCTCGTTAGCCTGCTTCTGATATTGGCGGATTGCCCATTTGAGCATTTCAGCGGTCAGCTTTGCGCCGCCCTTGCCAACACGCAATACCAGGGCCACGGATTTGTCCCGTACTTCCTCCTGCATGGTGAATCCCTCCTTTCCTCACAGGATAGTAAACGGCTGGCGGCAGCACTAAGGCGGAACCACCAGCTGGTACAATAGGTATCTCAAAGAACGCTCCCGGTTTCCAAGCCGCCCCATTTTGTCAGCACCACGGTTTCACCGTCCTGCATGGTGTCCCAAAGGTCGTAGACCATATCCACCACGTCGTCGGGGTCTGCGTAGGCCGTGCCGCCCACCAGCATAAATTCCCCCGGCTGTGCAAACATGTCCTGAAATTCCTTTTGCTGTTCCGGGGTAAGAGAAGCAAAATTGCAGCCGTCCTCCGGTATGCCGCACAGCAGGAAAGTTCCGCTTATGTAGCCGTTGCCGTGGGGAATACAGCGGTTCGGGGGCAGGCCCTCCGTGTTCTCACGGCTGACCAGCAGTACCCTTTGGGGCAGAAAGCAGCCCACCTGAACCGCGCCGCCCACAAGCCTTTCTGCGGCCTCCAGCGTGTTTGCAGTCACCGCAGGGCGCGGGGCCTTTCCCGGCTCCACAATCAGGATATTGATGTTGTTGTTCATGTTGTTGTCCTCCTTGTCAATTTTGATTTATGTGCAGGCCCGTCCGGGCCTTTCACAACGAAATACATTTACCAGCGGAAGAAAAAAGGCTTAACTGCCGCCAAAGCCCTGGGCCATATCGTGACTTACAAGGCTGGCATAATACTGGCTGATTGTCACCGGCGCGTTAAACAGTGCGGACAGGGTATAGGCCCTGATATTTCCTACCAGCGTTGTGTTCTTGTTCAGGCAGTCCATAACATACCGGATATGTTCGCTGTCCAGCTTCAGCAGACGGCTCTTGACAATTTCAGCGGGCATATCCTCCTGGTTGATTCGGATTGTCTTTCTGCCGGAGCAGACCGTTTCCGTCATTAACTCCACAAAGCCGTCAATGCGTTCCTTGTCGTAAGGGTTATCCAGCAGCAAAATGTCGTAGTCGATATTTTCTTTTATCAGCTCTCGGTAAGAATCAATCCTATCAATCCTATCCGTCTGGCGCTGTGCGCTGGACGACTTATCCACAGGCGGCTCCGGTTCTGCCGGATAGATAGATGGATCAGTATCACTAAAGTCAGTATTATTTAACTCAGTATTATTAGTTTGTGATTTTCGCATTTCTTGAATTGCGATTTTCACATCTCCTGATTTGTGATTTTCACAATTCTTGATTTGTGATTCCGGCTGTCCCGGTTCTCCCTTGTGGATAAAGTTCTTGACATAGATCACGTTGGGCTTTCCCAGGCCGCGCCGTTTGCGCTCAATCAGGCCCACGCCCTTTGTGCTGTCCAGTTCCCCCAGGAGCTTATTAGCCTTTTGCTCCGCGCAGCAGAGCGTTTCCATCACGTCGCTGATGGTGTAAATGATAAACACGCGCCCGTCCTCGTCCAGCCAGCTATTTTTGATGGATAATGCCATGCGGTCAAGCAGCAGCCCATAAAGCACCTTTGCCTCAACGGAAACCGCTTTGAAACGGTCATCGGTAAATAGGATTTTGGGGATACGGTAAAAACTATACTGTTCCGCCTCATTGCCATAGTAGTAATCAAGATTTAGCGGCATTTTCATGTCCTCCTTTTCGTAATGTGGGTAAAACAAAAAAAGCCCCGGTGAGCAAAGTCACCAGGGCAGAATGGTTCAGAACGCAAAAAAGCCGCCCGATGACTTGTTACATTCAGCGGGCGGCTATACGCTCATGCTTGTTCTGTTTTCCATGTTTCCAGCAGAGAAAAAATGATGTCCTCTATTTGTGCGGAAGTATAGGTTTTGGGGAAATACTGCTTTAATTTGTCGCTTTTGAGTGTTACTTGAACAGCCTTCGGGCGTTCTTCTGTCAGAATTGCGTCCATAACATTCTCGTCCAGTTTCCCGTCCTGGCTGTACTTTTTCAGCCGTTTAGCCTGTTCCAGAGAGGGAGTAATGGCAAGTTTCGTCATAAGACTTAGCAGTATTTCTTGCTCCGCCTGTGTGAGATAGGACAACTCCACAGCAGGGTTAAAAGGCAGCTTTTTATCATCAACCATTTGCAACAGATCTGGAAGAAGTTCTGTCAAGCGGATAAAACGATGAATATTCCGGGCGCTGTCATTAGAGTTTTCACTCAGAATGTCAACGCTGTAATTCTCGCCAACTTGTCGAGAATTATTTTTTGCTGGTCTGCCCACTTTTCGCCGGATTGCGTCCAGCTTCATTTTATACGCCCATGCTTTTTCACTGGGCAGGAGATTTTCGCGCTGGATATTGCTATCCACCATAATTATGGTAGCTTCATCATCGTCCAGGTCACGCACCAGTACCGGCATAGTAACTTTTCCAGCCAGTTCAGAACCATGCTTGCGCCGGTGTCCGGCAATTAGTTCATAGCCGCCCTCCGCACGGGGCCGGGCAATTCCCGGAACCAGGACGCCGTGTGCCTTGATACTCTCCACAGTGTCCTGCATGGCTTCATCGTCCAAAACCTTAAAAGGGTGATTCTTGAACGGATATAAGTCGGATAAAGGAATTTCCAGCACCTTTTCCACGCTGGAATCTGCATTATCACCAGTTTCAAATAGTTCCTCATAGGAAGTCATTTGGATTTTAGCTGCGCTGCTTTTCATGCCAAGACCTCCCTCGTTAGGGCGGCATATGCGCCTGCCACTTTACCAGCGGGGTCATGGAGATAGATACTCTTGCCCTCGGCGCTGGTTTCCGCTGCCCGTACTGATAAGGGAATAATGCTGTCAAATATCCGCAATTTTCCATCATAGGTTGAATGGAGCAGTTCAATAATATCCCGCGTGTAATTGGTTCGCATATCCGCCATTGTGACGAGTATCCCACCAATCGAAAGGCTGGGGTTAATTTGCCTCCGTACCTTTGCAATGGTGCGCATAAGCTGTTCCAATCCCTTAATTGACAGGTATTGTGCTTGTACGGGAATTAGCACCTTGTCAGCCGCAGCCAGCGCATTGATTGTCAGCATACCCAGGGAGGGGCAGCAATCCAGAATCACGACATCATAATCGTCACATACCGTTTTCAGATAATCCCGCAGGATTGTTTCCCGGCTCATGGTGTTTACAAGCGTAACCTCCATACCGGACAGCTCAATATTGGCTGGAAGTAAATCAACACTTTCCTCATGGTGGATAATTCCCATTTTATGCGGCAGTGGGCTATCGTTGATAATGTTGGCCATAATCGTGGCAAGTGTGACCTCTATCTGGTCTGGCTGCTGATAACCCAGGCTGGCGGTCAGGGAGCCTTGTGCGTCTACATCTACAAGCAGGACGCGCTTGCCCTCACGGGCAAGGCCAATCCCCAGGTTTACCGCCGTTACTGTTTTTCCTACGCCTCCTTTTTGATTGCAGACGGCATAAATGTTTGTTGCCATACAGTTTTTTCCCCTTTCTTTGCTATATTTCGCTTTTGTCGTTAATGTAACATCTCTCTTTCTGCCCCTTTGTTTTGGGCTGATTTTTGATTGAAAATAAGTGGAAAAAGAATAAAGACAAATCGCTCAAACCCTTGATTTTACGGGGCTTTTCCGATTTGTCTTTATTATACTGTATGGGCACACCCATGCCACTATAGAAGCAGGCGTATCCATTAAAGAGGTGCAGACGCGCCTTGGACACTCGACCATCGTCACGAAGCTAGGTAAGTATGCCGAGTCCACAGAGAAAAATGGATGAATCTGCTATTTTTTTAAATCCCTATTTCTTCTGGCCGAGATCCCTGATCCAGCCTCTGCGCGGATACTGTTCAAAGGCGGCTTTCAGGCTGCGGGAGAGCTCATATTTCAGATTATCGGGCGAATTCCAAAAAGTACACAGCCTGCCTTCCATGACTTTGCGGCGAAACGCCAACAGTTTTCTCTGATTTTCTTCACTCTTTTCACACTTCCCCTGCGGCAGCTGCTCGATGTCCCGATAGACGAGGGCGGTAACGGGAATGTTTCTCGATCTTGCGTAATCATACTCTTTCTCTGTATAGCTGATTCCATCAGATGCCGTCGAGCCATACCTTCCTGCCAGGAGCAGTACATAGTAGTCGCTCTCGTCGATGATCTGTTTGATGTATTCAAATTGTTCCATATCTACAGCCGGAAACATCTCCATACCGGAAGGAAAACATTTTAAATCTAATATCGCATCCATGACGGCTCTGCGTTCTTCCAGCAGATCACTGTAAGTCGAACTGATAAATATCTGATAGCGCTTTTCTGGCAGTTTTGGATTTATAATAGGCATCGCACTTTTTTCCATAAACGAACTCCTTTTTTCTTTTTATTCTACATCAAAACAAGGAGACTGTAAGTACAAAATCTGTAACAAAATGTCGGAATTTGCGATAGTTTCTTTCCTCACAGACAAAACAAAGCTTCTGCACAACTGGGCTTATTCTCGCCCAGCCGTACAGAAGCTTTCTCTTACGACAGTCTTTCACCGACTTTCTCCCAGTCAATTACGCGGAAAAAATCGTCTATGTATTCTGCTCTTTTATTATAGTGTTTCAGGTAATAAGCGTGCTCCCAGACATCTATGATGAGCAGCGGCCTGAGCCCGCTGGCAAATGGATTATCCTGATTTTTCGTAGTCACGACTTGCAGCACATTGTTGCGGTCTGTGACAAGCCAGGCGTTACCCGATCCAAAAACCGATAAGGCAGCTTTTTTCAGTTCCGCTCTCAGCGCATCTGCACTGCCAAATCGCTGTTTTGTCATCTTCGCCAGCTTTCCCGCCATTTCCTTATAGCCTTCTGGCGGCGTCAGCTGGTTAAAATACATGATGTGGTTGTAAACCCCGCCTGCATTGTTCTTCACGCCTTCCGCAATTTCGTAAGGCAGACTGTCGATATTTTGAATCAGTCCCGTCAGCGTCATCTTTTGAAACTGCGGATAACCACTTAGTAGTTTGTTGAGATTATCTACATAAGTCTGCAGATGGGCATCGTGATGCAAAATCATCGTCCCCGTATCAATGTACGGCTCCAAGGCATCGTAATCATAGGGCAGCGGCGGATTTACAAATGGATAGTTTTGACTCATATCATCCCTCCTAGTTTATTTCTTCGCATATATAGTATGATGCTGCGATGATAAAAGTTCGGAAAAGACAGGTGATTGCTTTCATCTATCGGCGCAATCGCCCTTGATTTCTTACTATCTCTGCAAAATTAGGAGGAAAGTTTAAGTCTCGCTCTATTTGTCCTCGTCGAGGCTGCCGTCATCACCATCGCTGGCGGCCTCCGGCTGTACCGGTTCCGCATCTTCCTGCTGCTCCAGCTCCGCTACCCCGTCCATGGCTTCATCGGCAATCTCAGTGTCCACAGCCACTGCCGCAGCAGATTTCTTCGGCTCCATTCGGAGAAGCAGATAGCAGAGTGCAGCCACGGCAGCTCCCACGAGAGGCGCTGCGATAAATACCCATACCTGGCTCAAGGCGTCGCTGCCCTGCAAAAGAGCCGGTCCAAGAGATCTGGCCGGATTTACAGAAGCGCCCGTAAACGGAACGCCGAAAATATAAGTCATGGTCATGGTCAGTCCGATGACCAGTCCGGCAATCGAACGATTTTCCTCTTTTTCTGTCGCACTCAAGAACACAGAGACGAAAACAAAAGTCAGAATCACCTCGATTAGGATCGCCATCCACATGGTGATGCCAAAGGTGCTGGCCGAATCATATCCGTTGGCTCCCAAAGACGTCCGTCCTCCGATTACCACAGAAAGCAGGGCTGCTCCTGCGATACCTCCGACAAACTGGCTTGCGATATAACCCAGGAAATCTTTCACCGACATTCTCTTTGTAATCAACATCCCCAGGGATACCGCAGGGTTGATGTGACATCCGGAAATGCCTCCTGTCATGTAGTACACTGCCATCACAGCCAGGCCAAAAGCAAAGGCGACTAATAGTGTCGTAAAGGCTACAGGAAGTCCCATACCCATGGCACTGAACAGTGCACCCGATGCAACCGCACTTCCACAGCCGAAGAAGACCAGAATCGTAGTTCCAATAAATTCCGCAAAATATTTTCTCATAATACCTTCCTTTCAATCATTAAAAAAGTCATGTAATCATTGCGCGTAAATCTTAGCAATAAAACATGACTAGTATACTATATGAATATGTTGGTTGTGTTAAATTTTACAAATTATTTGGTGTGATTCCCAAGATATCACGCACCACTTCTCCCGCGATGAGCAGTCCCGCAGCAGAAGGCACAAAGCTGATGCTCCCGGGTGTGCGGCTTCCGGTTTTGACAGGCTCTTCTTTAGAAAACAGCACTTTGACGCCTTTGATGCCTCTCTGACGCAGCTCTCTGCGCACCACCTTTGCCAGAGGGCAGACACTGGTTTTGCTGATGTCTGCAATTTCAAACCTGCCCGGGTCCAGCTTGTTTCCCGTTCCCATGGATGAAATTACAGCCGTTCCCGCTTCCCTGCATCTGACGATAATGTCAATTTTGGCAGCCACCGTATCAACAGCGTCCACCACGTAATCATATCGGTCAAAATGAAACTGTTCCGTGACCGCTTTCTCGCCCGGCGGGTAAAAGCAATGGAATGCCTCGACCCTGCAGGATGGATTGATCGCCGTTATGCGTTTCTGCATCACCTCTGTCTTGGCTTGCCCTATGGTATCCCGGGTCGCGATAATCTGCCTGTTGAGATTGCTCTCAGATACCACATCGTTATCGACGATATCGATCTGGCCGATTTGGTGCAAGACGGGGGCACGGCGAGCCGCACCATCCTCGAAAACCTGCTAGGCGGTATGGCGGTATACGCCGTCTATTCCGACCGTTTCGAGCTCA
>URXI01000219.1 GCA_900551775.1 uncultured Eubacterium sp.
GGCATGGCTATTTATGATACGATGCAGTATATCAAGTGTGACGTATCTACCATCTGCGTCGGACTTGCGGCAAGCATGGGAGCATTCTTGCTGTCTTCGGGGAAAAAGGGAAAGAGATTCGCACTGCCGAATGCTGAGGTGATGATCCATCAGCCTTTAGGCGGAGCAAAGGGCCAGGCATCAGATATCAAGATTCACACTGATTGGATTTTGAAGACGAGAGAAACACTGAACAAAATCTTAAGTGAGAACACGGGACAGGATCTGGCCACCATCGAAAAAGATACAGACAGAGATAACTTCATGAGTGCAGCAGATGCCTGCAAATATGGTCTGATCGACAAAGTTATCACATCTAAATAAAGGGGGATTTTTATGTCAGATAAATATGATGACAACAAACAATTGAGATGCTCATTTTGTGGGAAACCGCAAAGCCAGGTAAGACGTCTGGTTGCGGGTCCGGGCGTATATATCTGCGATGAATGTGTAGAGATGTGCATGGATATCGTAGCGGACGCCATCAAAGATTCGCAGACCACTGCAGAGAGCGTCAAATATGAACTTCCGAAACCAAAAGAAATCTACGACACGCTGTCTGACTATGTCATAGGCCAGGATCCGGCCAAGAAAGCTCTGGCAGTTGCTGTATACAACCATTACAAGAGAATCAACGGAATTGGTGACAAGGAGAAAGATGTCGATCTGCAGAAGAGCAATATCGTCATGATAGGTCCGACTGGTTCCGGTAAAACATTATTGGCACAGACATTGGCCAAAATCCTCAACGTACCTTTTGCAATTGCTGATGCTACTGCATTGACAGAAGCAGGTTACGTTGGTGAAGACGTTGAAAACATTCTGCTTCGTCTGGTACAGGCGGCAGATTACGATATAGAAAAAGCACAGAAGGGCATCATTTACGTAGACGAAATTGACAAGATTGCCAGAAAATCTGACAATCCGTCTATTACGCGAGATGTCAGCGGCGAAGGTGTTCAACAGGCGCTTCTCAAGATCTTAGAAGGAACTGTGGCAAACGTGCCTCCACAGGGAGGAAGGAAACACCCTCACCAGGAGTTCATCCAATTTGACACCACGAACGTTCTCTTTATCTGCGGCGGCGCTTTCGACGGACTGGATACCATCATCCAGAGAAGAATGGGTGAACGCGTGATCGGGTTCAATTCTGAATTTGTCTTAAACAAAAAGGACGAAGAAGATCTTCTAAAGCACATACAGCCGGAGGATTTGCTGAAATTCGGGTTGATTCCAGAGTTCATCGGCAGACTGCCAGTCATCGTGACCTTAGAGGAACTGACAGAAGATGCCTTGGTGAGAATCATGAAAGAGCCGAAGAACGCCTTGATCAAACAGTACAAGAAGCTGTTCGCCCTGGATCATGTGGAACTCGAGATTGAAGAGGATGCAATTGCCTCCATTGCGAAAAAAGCCATTGAGAGAAAAACTGGTGCAAGAGGGCTTCGAAGCATCTTTGAGAAGGCCATGACGGATATCATGTTCGAAATTCCTTCGAGAGAAGATGTGCAGAAATGCATCGTCACAAAGGGAACCATAGAGGAAGAGAAAGAGCCGACTTTGGTCCTTGGCGATGAAAAAAATAAGAATAGCGAGGCGGATGCCTCTTAATTGAAGGCGGCTTATGTCGCCTTTCTTTGGAATGAAAGGGTGAAATTATGAGTGATGAAATAATGAGAGAGACCGAAGAACGAAATGAAGAACAAGAGGAAAGAAAAGATCTTTTTCCCTGCATTCCGCTCAGGGGTGTATCCATATTTCCAAACACTGTTGTTCATTTTGACATCGGAAGAGAGAAATCAATTCGTGCACTAGAAAAAGCCATGGCGACGGATAAACTGATATTCGTATCGACGCAGAAGGATGAGAACGTCTTAATTCCGACTTTTGAGGACATCTATGCCATCGGCTGCATTGTCAAAATCAAACAAATGCTGAAAATCCAAGGCGATGCAGTGCGCGTTCTAGTAGAAGGCATTTGCAGGGCAGAGGTCGCTGAACGGGTTACAGAAGAAAGCTACATGTCCTGTACGGTGAGGAAAATAGAAGAGAACATCGATACAGACGACCTGTCCATCGAGGATAAAGCTGCCATGCGCATATTGACGGAAAGCTTTATCGAATATGCTGCCCTGACCGGTCAGGTTACCGATGAAGTGGTAGACAAAGCTGTCTCCAGCCAGATGCCGGCGGTAGTCGTGGACAAGATTGTCAGTGAACTGATGATTCCATGCAGCAAAAAACAGAAGGTGTTAGAAGCTCTGGACTTTTCGCAGCGGATTCAGGTATTGACCAGTATTATCGCGGAGGAAAACGAAATTGCCGTCATAGAAAAAGAACTGTCACAGAAGGTAAAAGAGAGCATCGATAACAACCAAAAGGAATATTTTCTCAGAGAAAAGATGAAGGCCATACAGGAAGAACTGGGCGTCAATGAGGATGCCGGAATTGAGGCGGCTGATTGGCTGAAAGCCCTGGAAGAACTTCACCTTGACGAGAAAGTAGAAGGTAAGATCAAGAAAGAAATCGATAAGTTTTCTAAGATGATGCCGTCTTCAGCCGAGGCCACTGTCATCAGAAACTATGTGGAGACCATTTTAGCCCTGCCTTGGAAAGAATCTTCCAAGGTCAATGTCAACCTGAAAAAGGCGGAGAAAATTCTCAACGAGGATCACTACGGCCTGGACAAGGTAAAAGAGAGGGTGCTGGAGTATCTGGCAGTCATTCATCTCTCAAAGGCGATCAAAGGTCCGATTCTCTGTCTGGTGGGTCCTCCGGGAGTAGGAAAGACTTCTATCGCGAAATCCATCGCCAGAGCATCCGGCAGAGAATTTGTGAGAATGTCTTTGGGCGGCGTTCGTGACGAAGCCGAAATCAGAGGACACAGAAGAACCTATATCGGAGCCATCCCGGGCAGAGTCATCTCCTGTATCAAGGACGCAGGGACCAACAACCCTGTATTCCTCTTTGACGAGGTGGACAAGATCGGAGCGGACTTCAAAGGAGATCCGGCTTCTGCACTGTTAGAGGTCCTGGACCCGGAACAGAATAATACGTTCACAGACCACTTCCTGGAGATTCCTTTTGACCTCTCTAAAGTGATGTTTATTACGACAGCCAATTCGGTGGATACCATTCCGAGACCGCTTCTCGATAGAATGGAAATCGTCGAAGTGCCTGGCTATACAGAAGAAGAAAAAGTGAAGATTGCGCAGAGGTATCTGATTCCGAAGAAGACCAAAGAACACGGTCTCAAGAAGGAGAACATCAAAATCTCCGAAAAAGCCCTGCATGATCTGATTAACTATTATACGAGAGAATCTGGCGTGAGAAACCTGGAACGGGAGATTGCAAATCTCTGCCGCAAGGTTGCCAGAAAAATTGTGACCAACAAGGCCAAATCATATACTGTAACACCGGGAAACCTGGAAAAATATCTGGGTAAGAAGCGGTATCATTACGACATCGTAGAAGGTGAAAATCAGGTAGGCGTTACAACCGGGCTGGCCTGGACCATCGTCGGCGGAGATACGCTGCAAATCGAAACGACGGCTGTAGCGGGCAGCGGCAAGCTGGTTCTCACAGGGCAGCTGGGCGATGTGATGCAGGAATCTGCCAAAGCAGGCATCAGCTATATTCGTTCGGTGGCAGATCAATTAGGCATCGAAGAAGATTTTTACAAGAAATATGATCTGCACGTTCATATTCCAGAAGGGGCAGTTCCAAAGGATGGACCTTCCGCCGGCGTGACCATGTGTACAGCGGTGATTTCTACCTTGACCAAGACACCGGTGAGAAGAGATGTGGCCATGACAGGTGAAATTACGTTGCGAGGAAAAGTTCTGCCAGTGGGCGGTATCAGAGAAAAGGTGCTGGCGGCTCACAGGGCAGGCATCAAGAAAGTGCTTCTGCCTAGCGAAAATGAACGAGATATCATTGAGATTCCAAGCGCGGTCAGAAAACAGCTTGAATTTGTCCTGATTGACGATGTCAGCAAGGCGCTGGAAGAAGCATTGGTAAAGTAAGTAGGTAAACAATGAGAATTATAAAATCAGAACTGGATACTGTCGGCGTAAAACCCAGTCAATATCCGCCTGACACTATGCCGGAAATCGCTTTTGCCGGCAGATCGAATGTGGGGAAATCTTCGCTGCTGAATCTGCTGACGGGCAGAAAGAAGCTGGCAAGAGTCAGCGGAAGTCCGGGCAAGACGAGAACCATCAACTTCTATCTGATCAACGATTCTTTTAGAATCGTCGATCTGCCCGGATACGGCTACGCCAAGGTCTCCAAGTCCGTGACAGAAAACTGGGGCGACATGATGGAAACGTACTTTCAACACAGAGAAGGACTTCGAAAAGTCGTTCAGCTGGTGGATGTAAGGCACAAACCGACAGCGCAGGATCTGCAGATGTATGAGTATCTGAGACATTACGGCCTGGATGGTATCGTAGTCGCAACAAAAGCTGATAAAGTTTCTAAAAGCGAACTCAACAAGAACATTTCAGTAATCCGCAAGACTTTGGAGCTTTCAGCAGAAGACAAGGTGATTCCCGTTTCCGCCTTAAAAAAGACGGGTTATGATCAATTACTTTTGGAAATCGAGAAGATTCTGGAGGAATAAATGCAGTTTATCAGTTTTAGAGTGATATTGAAGCGAATCAAAGCGCTGCCCTTCTTCATGAAGGACAAGACAGTGCCTCTGCGGAAAAAAATACTGGTGGCGTTTGGCATCGTCTATTTATTCCTGCCTGTCGATCTGATTCCGCCAATACTCTTTCCTTTTGGATTCATTGATGACTTGATTCTATGGATCTACATCCTGTGGCATTTAAAAGATGAACTGGATTCTTATTGGGAAGGTGAAAAAGCTGAGGATCTTTCGAAAAAATTTCGTGGCAAAAATATCGTTGAAGGTGTAGAATTTAATGTAGAAGACGATAATGATGATAAGAAGGATAAGGAGTAAGGGATGGCGAACAACGACGTGATAGGCAAGATTTTGTTAACACAGGATCAGATCTGGCAGAAAGCCAAGGAAATAGGCGCCCAGATCTCAGCTGACTTCGAGGGCGAAGAACTGATTCTCATAGGTACGCTCAAAGGAGCTGTCATGTGGATGGCCGACATCATGAAAAACCTGTGTCTCGATACGCAGATCGACTTCATTTCTGCAAGCAGTTACGGCAGCGGGACGACCAGTTCAGGCAGCATCAAGATCAAAAAGGACATCGAACTGGATATCACAGACAAAAATGTTTTGATTATAGAGGATATCATCGATACGGGAAACACGCTGAAGTATCTGAGAGATGATTTTCTGAGCAGGAATCCGAAGCGTGTCAAGATCTGTACCCTTCTGGACAAACCGTCCAGAAGAACGGCAGATATCAAAGCCGATTACATAGGATTCACCGTGGATGACTTGTTCATCATCGGGTATGGTCTGGACTATGACCAGAAGTACAGAAATCTCCCATATATCAGTTATTTGGAAAACTAAAGACGTTTATTATTATTTAAGCAAAGGAGATATATTTTAAATGAGTTACAAAGTAAAAATCGGATTATCAAACAAGCATGTTCACTTGAGCCAGGCGGACCTGGAAGTTTTGTTCGGAAAAGGTCATGAACTGACGCCGACAAAAGACCTCGTTCAGCCGGGACAATTCGCAGCGGAAGAAAAGGTAGACATCGTCGGACCGAAGAAAACATTAGCTGGAATCAGAGTCTTAGGACCCGTTCGTCCGGAGACCCAGGTTGAACTTGCTCTGACAGATGCAAGAACCATCGGCATCAAAGCGCCGGTAAGAGAATCGGGTAAGCTTGAGGGAACACCTGGCTGCAAACTGGTAGGACCGTGCGGTGAAGTAGAACTTTCTCACGGTGTCATCGCTGCCCTGAGACACGTTCACCTGAACGACGCGCAGGCAGAGGAAGCCGGCGTAAAAGACGGCGACTGGGTGAGCATCAAGATCGAAGGCGAGAGGGGCTTGGTCTTTGATAACGTACTCGTAAGAGCTGGTGCAAAACACGAGAAAGAAGTACATCTGGATACTGATGAAGGAAATGCAGCTGGCTGCGGTCCTGATACAGTATGCGAAATCATTAAATAAAACAAAGGGCAATAAGAGGATAGGCTGCACGCGGCCTATCCTCTTGTGACTATGTGGGTAGGAGTCAAAATGCATAAGTTTAACTATTTTTGTTCCATCGTGCTGGTAGTTACATTACCACTGATGATCGTTATTTTAACTTCCAATCTGATCTTAAGAGTGTCGGCAACTTATACGTATCATTTTAACGACAGCCAGGTAATGGATGAAGTGCCATACAGCATCAAAGGTACCGAGATGGGGGCGGAAATCGCCTCTTATTGGTCGTCGTTCAGTTCTGACGATTTTCAAGTCTATGAAGAAAACGGCGTTTACAAAGATCCAGTCTTTAAAAGCGACGAACAGCAAGTGATGAGAAAGACGAAAAACATTCTTAATATTGAGTTGGCAGCAGGGCTTCTCTGTCTTGCAATCTCCCTGGCGATTTATATTTATTTACTGCGCAGCGGTTTCAGGGATGCGCTCAGAAACCGTTACCGAGTGGGGGCGGGGCTGACCTTGGGGCTTTTGATAGCACAGGCGGCATGCTGGATGTCAAAGGGTTTTCGGCTGCAAGCGTATCATACCTTGATCGGCATTAAGCTTCATAAAGACTCTGCGACTTTGGCACTGGTACTAGGCGACCCATTCTATAAAACTTATGTGCTGTTTGCATCAATTCTCGGCGTTGTTCTTCTGGCAGTGCTGACTTATGTAAACTACAGCCTGACAAAACCGAACAGAATATTTTATTAGAGGAGACGTGTAAAGGATGGTATATGTTTTTTTAGCAAATGGATTTGAAGAACTGGAGGCTCTCACAGTGGTGGATCTGCTGAGAAGAGCAGAGATTCAGGTAAAAACGGTTTCTATCATGGAGGATCGCCTCGTGTACGGCTCGAAAGGAGTCGGTGTAGAAGCAGATATCCTGTTCAAGGCAGGTAATTATGAGACTTGTCAGATGCTGATTCTTCCAGGAGGGATGCCGGGAACGACGAACCTGTGCAATCACCGGGATCTGAATGAAGAACTGAAAGTTTTCTATGAAAAAGGAAAGCCCATTGCTGCCATCTGTGCAGCGCCGATGGTGTTGGGGCGGGCAGGTCTTTTAAACGGCCACAAGGCGACCATTTATACTGGGATGGAAGAAGAACTTTTGGGCGCGCAGCCGGTAGATGCTGATGTCGTAGTCTCAGAGAATATCATCACCTCAAAGGGACCGGGAACCGCCA
>URXI01000220.1 GCA_900551775.1 uncultured Eubacterium sp.
GAAGCGGAGTCCGATGTGAGCAGGCTGATTCAGGGGCTGGGGCTTTCGGGCGACATCCTCTACAGTCAGATGAGCACCCTCACCGGTAAAGAGAAGGTCAAAGTGCTGCTGGCACAGGCGCTCTTCGGCAATCCAGGCATCATCCTTTTGGACGAGCCGACCAACCATCTGGACATCAAAGCCGTCAACTGGCTGGAAGATTTTTTGATGGATTACGAAGGTACGGTCATCGTAGTATCCCATGACAGGCATTTCCTCAATACGGTGTGCACCAACATCGTGGATGTGGATTACGGCAAAATCAAAATGTTCGTGGGCAACTACGAGTTCTGGTATGAATCCAGTCAGATGATTCAGAAGATGATCAAGGATCAGAACAAGAAAAGCGAAGACAAGATCAAAGAACTGCAGGCCTTCATCCAGCGGTTCTCTGCTAATAAATCAAAATCGAAGCAGGCAACCAGCCGTCGTAAGCTGCTGGACAAGCTGACGGTGGAGGAGATGCCGTCCTCTTCCAGGCGCTATCCTTTTGTGGGCTTTAACATGGATCGTGAGGCCGGCAAGGATATTTTGATTGTCGAGGGAATTTCAAAGACCATCGACGGCGTCAAAGTGCTGGACAACGTTTCTTTCCGCGTGAACAAAGGGGACAAGATTGCTTTTGTCGGTGAGAACGAAATCGCCAATACCACCCTGTTCAGAATCATCATGGGCGAACTAGAGCCGGACGAGGGCAGCTACAAATGGGGCGTAACCATCACGTCCTCTTACTTCCCGATGGATAACTCAGAGTATTTCAACGGCTGCACCCTGAACCTGGTGGACTGGCTCAGCCAGTATACGCCGGAAACCACGGAAAGCTTCATGAGAGGGTTCCTGGGCAGGATGCTCTTTTCTGGCGACGACGTGTACAAGGAAGTACAGGTGCTGTCCGGAGGAGAGAAGGTCCGCTGCATGCTGTCCCGCATGATGCTCTACGGCTCCAACGTGCTGGTGCTGGATCAGCCGACCAACCATCTGGATCTGGAGTCCATCACCGCGGTCAACGAGGGGCTGGTGAATTTCAAGGGAAACGTGCTCTTTGCATCCCACGACCACGAGTTCATCCAGACCATCGCCAACCGGATCATCGAGTTCAAGACTGATGGAACCATGGTGGATAAGCTGGGAACCTATGATGAGTATATAGAAGAGAATTAATTGTTGAAAATAGAGGGACTGGCACCTGACAATGGATGTTCTATTGTCAGGCGCCAGTCTGTTTACTATACCGGAGGATTCACTGAAGCTTTCTTTTTGCCAATTTTTATGTTATAGGCATTGGCTTTTCGAACAATTGTAGAATGATTGACACTCAATGCGTTTGCAATTTCACGAGTAGTTTTATATTTTTCTGCAACCCAGATAAGAACCTCCTTTTCAAAGTCAGATGTCAGCTCTTTTAGGGAACGCGATTTGAACTTATCCTGCGCTGTTGGTAGGTGGGCAGTGTCATAATGGTGTTCTATCATTTCCCATGTGACGGTAGTATAAGGTGGATATACTACAATCCAACGTTCAATCATATTTTCTAGTTCGCGAATATTCCCAGGCCAATGATAGTTCTCCATTCCGTATACGGCGGAAGAACTGATGACAATATTTTTGTCATATTTTTTGTTGTATAATTTTGTGAAGTATTCTATAAAACTGCTGATATCTTCTCTGCGCTCTCGAAGCGGAGGAATATTGATTGGGAATATATTGAGTCGATAGAATAAGTCCTCTCGGAATTGGCCTTTTGTAACCATTTCTTTTAAATCGCGGTTCGTTGCTGCGATCATGCGTATGTTGAGTTTTATTAAAGTCGTTCCGCCTATACGCATGATTTCTTGTTGCTGAATCGCTCTTAATAATTTAGCTTGGAATTCGAGAGGAAGTTCGCCTATCTCGTCTAAAAACAAGGTTCCCTCGTTAGCTAATTCGAACATTCCGATTTTTCCCTTTGAACTGGCGCAGTAAAGGCTCCTTTTTCATATCCAAATAGCTCACTCTCAAGCAAGTGTTCGGGGATAGCTGCACAGTTGACTTTAATATAGGGCTTTTTATTTCGCTTACTTCTCTCAAAAATATAGTTAGAAATGACCTCTTTTCCTGTGCCGGTTTCTCCTAAAAGAAGAGTTGTGACGTCAGTTTTTGCAGCTTGGTCAGCCAAGCGGTATACCTCGTTCATCGATTCGCTCCTAGTTGAAATAATATCGTCGTCTATATTCTGCTGGTTTAAATAGTTGATTACAGAGGCATTATGTACAGACGCAGATTCATAACGGGCGATTTGTGAACGGGAATCTTTTAATTCTTCAGTTAAACGATATGTTTCACTTATGTCTTTGTCGATTACAACACATCCAATAACACAACTATTATCATCCCTGATTGGATAACCGATTTCAAGTAGATGGATGCCTGTATTTTGAGGTACGATGATTGAAGAATAAGGCAGCCCGGACTCAAAGACAGGATTTATAACCAGGTTATTAAAATGTTCTTCGAATGTGGAGATATTTTTGCCGATACAGTTAGCCGCGCTTATGCCAACTAGTCTTTGATTGGCATCGTTAACATACAGAATAGTCCCGTTTTTATCACAGACAAAAACTCCGTCGGTAATAGAGTCCCCAAGTGTATGTATATTTAGTAACTTGAGCTGTTCTAAAATATCGGTGAGTTCATGTACATCTGATTGTAGATCGGTTGAGGCCGAAGAGAGATTATCCCTTATTAATTCTAATGCTTGTGCAAGGTTTTCTTTTGATACTATTTTCATAAACATCCTCCGTTTGGTGTATTTTAGCACCAAACGGAGGATAAAGCAACAAGATGTTGGTGCAAATTAACACCTAATGTGAAAGTTTAGCCGAAAATCATTATCTCGTGCGGTGCAAAAAAGCACCAAATAATAATCAGGCAGAAGAAATAAGTCAATAATCGCTTAAAACAAGTGGGTTTTATATGGGAAAGTGTGCGAATACAGAGGTTTGAATTGGCACGGTATTTGCTTTTAATTAGTGTATCATAAAAAACCTAATTACAAAAAACGAGGAGGACTATCATTATGAAAAACAAATTTCCGAACTACGTGGCAACAGGAGGACAAACAAGTCGTCCCTTTGGTGAGTTCATTGTCCCATACCCTAAATGGGAGAGATTACAGATGGCAGAAGGTTTGGAGGATATTGACCTGAACCCTGAGTACAAAGAGGCTGGATGGTATTTCATATATCAGGGACAGCATTTCCTTCCGGGCGTGACTGCAGAAATGATTGACTGGTTTTGGTCAAATATGGAAAAAGGTTACTATCTTTGGGCGCCAGGTTCACACAAACGCTTTCAGTGGAACCGGTTGATTTAGAAAATTATTTCAAAAAGTAAGATGAGAGAGGGATAAATTATGACAGTCGGTCTAATCGGCATAGTATTGGCTTTTGCGCTGTTGCTAGTGCTGACATTTAAAAACGTGTCTACAATCATCTCAGCCATGATATCTGTTATCGTAGTTGTCATTTTTAACGACCTGACAGCAACACAAGCTTTGACAGAGACCTATGTAGGCGGAGTGACAGACATCATAGCAGTGCTGTTTATGATGATTTTGCTTGGCACTGTATTGGGGCAGATTTATACAGAAACAGGTGCTGCCGTTTCCATCGCAAATACATTTATAAATGTATTTGTCAATAAAGCGAAAGGTGAAAAACAGATAAGTGTTGCATGTGCTGTAATTATCATTGTTTCCTGCCTATTTCAGTTCGGGGGAATTGACAGCTTCATTGTTCTGTTTACAACCTACCCGATTATTGTCACAATGTGGCGTCGTTTAAATCTACCTCGCAGAATGATTCCTGGCATGCTGTTATGTTCTACGGGAGTAGGCGCGTGTGCTGGTGCGCCGACCGTGCACAACGTGCTGCCTATGACGATTCTCGGAACAACATCTACGGCTGGTGCCGTTCCAAGGATTATCGCTTTTCTAATCATTGAGGTAGGCGCATGGTTTATGATTTCCACAATGGTGATTAGAGCTGTGCGAAGAGGAGAATGTTTTGATGATGACGGGATACAGGCAGTTCCTGATATAAATGCGGATCCGACAAGAAAGCTGCCGAATTTTATCGTATCTTTATTACCTCTGATCCTGGTATTTGTTTTGTTTAGTATTGTAAAAATAAACATTACCTTTGCTCTGTCAGCCGGAATTGTCCTTGCATTGGTGCTGATGGGAAAGAACATTAGACTAGATGATCAGCCGCAAGTAAAGATTGGCACGCAAATCATATCAACGCTTAACCGTGGTGCAGGGATGTCAACAAAAGCATTAATCGAGATATCTGTTATCGGAGGGCTTGCGGCAGTAGTCGCATCTACAGCGGCATTTGGAGAGTTATCAACTGGACTGATGGGATTGGAAATCCACCCATACCTCATTGTATTGATTTCAGTGTTTATCTTGGTGGCGATGACTAGCTCGCCACCCGCAGGATTGAGCATCATTATTCCGATTTTTATGACATCACTAATTGCTCAAACTGGGGCCCTTGGTATCACAGCTTTGCCAGAGGCTGTACATAGAATATGCTCAACCGCGTGTTTGACTTTTGAAACGTTGCCGTGGAACGGCATGATTGTAGTAGCACTTGGGCTGGCGAATGTAAAACATAAAGAGGGTTATTTACCTATGTTTTTAGCATCAGTTTTCTTCCCAGTTGTTGGAGCAGTGGTAGCAACGATATTGTTGATTATGTTCCCGGGATTAGCATAAACGAATTAAATAAATTGTGGTGTGTTTTACATAGCGCATAGAAAGACATCGGTGATTCTGAATATATTAACTACCGATGTCTTTTGTGGTTCAAATCGGGAGAAAACGGGATGCGAAGACATAAAACTGAACTTAAGGATGTCGGAGGAATGCTAGTGATAAAGAAAGTTTTTCTGTCAGTGAGCCCTAATTGTTGGATGTCATCCGCCCCATTGGGCAGGGGTGAATTTTACGAATTTACCTGACATAGTTCATAAGATAAGATCAAATACTGGCGTTCATGGTAATCCTCGTAGTCGATTTGAAAAAGTTCATCGATTCGGCCCAGCCTGTATACCATGGTATTTCGATGGATACCCAGAGACTGTGCGGCAGCGCCGATATTTCGTTCATGGGTGAGATAGGCGTAAAGGGACTCTGCCATATGGGCACCGTTTTTTTCATCATAAGCCAAAAGCACTTTCAACCCGGGGTGACAAAAGGTCTTGGCAGATTCTTTCTGGGTGAACAAGGCGGCGATATGGTGCAGGTAAAAATCACAATAGCGGAATAAGGCCGGACTTTGGGAAATTCCAATACCGATTTCAATTGCCCGCAGAGCCTGATAATAATACTCCTGAATCTCCACTACTTTTTGAAAACAGTTACTGATGCCAGCGAAGAGATCATTCTCCTGGCATAGGTTTTCTATTTCTCTATAATATTTTTCTGGCAGAGGCTGCTGCTCCTTTCGGCAGATCAAAGCGATGATTTTGCCGTTATAGATCAAAGTCTTGGCATTGGGCAGAATGCTGTCTAGCAGGAACCTGACGTGAACATCGCTGACAATCCTGCTGCTGCGGGCGGTATCTACGACGAGACAGTAAAGACTGCCGGCAAACTCTGCATCCATATAGTTCATGCGCTCGAGATATTTCCTATTGGTGACCACTTTGCCGTCTAATAGGTCACGCAGATAGTATTCGTGATTAAAGCCTTTGTTGCTGCGGACAAAGGCATCTTTTTTCAATTGTTGTGCAATAGCTTTTTTTAAGATCTGCAGGAACTGATGGTCTGAGGGAAGGAATGGACGATGGACAGCGTCAACTACCAGATGGCCCAGATCCTGTTTGGTATCGATACAGCAGAGCAGCTGATCGCATCCAGCGGCTTCGTTGTAAATCTGAATGGGAATTTCGCTTTGGGATACTCGTTTGTGCAGGTGATTGTCCCGATTGAGAAGATACAGATCGTCATCTGTAATGCCGCCGCTTTTGACCAGGCGGCGCGCCTCTTCGTTATCCATCTGGTTTACCTCATCCCAGTTGGCTGCAGCAAGGCTGAAACCGGCATCAAAAAAGAAGATGGGGTTTTGGAATACCAAAAACGCCCTGTCAATCATAGCCTGTATGCCGCTTTCTGCAACTAAAAGCCTGAGCATGGACTCTGCAAAGAGCCCCAGACCGCACTGATCTTCAAAAAAGCCTTGAAGGATCTTGTAAATGGAATCCACGCCATCCTCACAACGGTCAGAGGGATGGAGAAACAGCAGATGTGGGGCAGCCCCGCATTGAAGAAGCTGTTTGCGGAAGCGATCCTCGTTGTTTTGTGTAATAATCAATAAATTCATCTTATCTAAGATACCATTCGGCATCAATTCGCCAGGATCCGTAACCAGATAAAGCTGATGAGGGGACAATGGCAGGATGGAATCCTTCAGAAAATGAAACCCGGTCAGGCATTCTGGCTGGCCTGCCTCTTCCAATTGGGGCTGGTATCCCTGGAACAAGTCTTTTATTTCTTTTAATCTGATGAGCATGGAAACGACCTCCTTTTTACTTATTTTAACAGAAATCAGGGTCTTTGTACACTGATACACAAATAGAACTGTTTTTTTCTAAGTACATGTACATATTCTGCCAGAGCCTCCTTTGATATAATGACCTTAAGTAAATGATACCGGCCAATGCAAGTACAGATGAATCGAAAGGAGATTTTTATGATTGTTACAAATAAAGGCCAGCAGCAAAGCGTAAAATTTGTCGTAGACACAGACCGTTGTTGTGGCTGCAAGCATTGCATGCGCAGATGCATGGAGGACGTATGGCACTGGGATGAAGAGAAGAACTGTGCGGTGCCGAAGTACCCGGACGAGTGTGTATTGTGTTTCCAGTGTGAGATGGAATGTCTCAATAACTGCATCGACATCTATCCGCTTTCCGCCTTGCAGATAGATCCTCTGTATTATAGCGCGGGAAAGCTGGACGAGAACCAGCAGAAAGGAGAAAAATAATATGGCAGCTGTAAAAAAATTTGACGAAGTGATGCGTTCTGATATTTTGGTCATCGGCGGCGGAATGAGCGGACTGATCACTGCAATCAAGGCAAAAGAAACCAATCCACAGCTGGACATCCTTGTCATCGACAAGGGAACCATCGGCTGGACCGGCCAGGCAACGAAGGCCGGCAATGGCATCCGTGCAACTTCAAGAGCAG
>URXI01000221.1 GCA_900551775.1 uncultured Eubacterium sp.
TGATAAAATATTTCTTTTTTTCAAATCACCTCTTGACATTTCTTAGCTGGACTTTGCATATCCCAACATTCAATTCGATATTTCTTGAATCAACGAATCTTTATGTTACAGATATTCTATCACTTTGACTTTTCAAAGTCAATGGATTTGTCGATTTTCCAAAATATTTTCACTATTCAATTTTATTGAATTCTTACATCCCTCTTATTTATCCCCATAAATAAAATAAGTGCAATTTATCCTGTTTTGAAGGTAAATTGCACTTATTTTACATCCTATTTGATTCTCACGATTCCTTGAAATAATTAACTAATTGCTCCCCCAACTGCGCCAGGGCTTCTTGATTCACTTCGTAGTAGACAAACTTTTTGATCGCTTTGTTTGTTAACAGGCCTGCCGCTTTCATCACTTTCAGATGCGTGGATACTGTACTCGGAGCCATCCCCAGCATTCCCGCGAGATACTGGGTGGTGGCAGGCGCGCCCCACAGGATCTTTGCTATTTTCAGCCTGGTATCATCACCTAATGCCTTGAATATTTTGCATAGCTCCTTTCCCTGCTGGCCAACAAGTTTCGAATCTATTAAATTCAAGTTGTAATAAATGACCAGTGCATCATCAAAGGTATCGATGAGCAATTCTTCTCCAGAGAAGGTGGATGGAAAAATATGAACTTTTTTGACGTGATCGATGTCTATCATGTAAGGAACGTCCTTTTGAATATAGATGGTTCCCTTCGATACCTTTATGCTCTGATGTACATTTGCAATGTATTGCATGACATCACCCAAAAGGCTGCACTCATAGTTCGCTGAATCGATGGTTTTGTCCAGACTGAGTTCTATGCCGCTCCAAACAGACTTAAACACATCGTTCCAATAGACCGTGAGCAGATCCCGCAAATCGTCCTTCAGCTCCCTTATATTTTTGATAAATATTTTCACATCCTTCTGCGCGATGTATTGGCCGATCGTCTTAATATCCTTTGATGACATCATATCTGGATTTTCCAGCCAGCGAGCCGCATCGCTGCGTTCGTACCCCAGTGCGGGCATTCCTAAGAAGATGTCCAGATACGTGACCAGATCCATTTTATCATATTCTTCCATTGCTGCATCAAAGGACAGATAGGTTTCTCCTTTTTCTTCGTAATACTTGCATGAAATATAGGTTGCGATATCCATGATCAAAAGCCATCCGGCATAGCTTTCTCCATACTTCCATAAACTGTACTTGACGCCTTTATCCAGGTCATTCAATTTGTCTTCCAGGTTTTTTAGGCTGTGAAGCTTCTCACTTTTTTGTGTATATAGGCTATGCAGGCTTGCGATGGTTTCCACAAGTTCTGATTTGTGAAAGACGACGGTTCGCATCCCGTCATAAAAGCTGTTTTTTTTCTCAGTTGAGATCATACTAACCTCTCCTTTTACTCATTATCCTTGAAAATTCGTCGATACTTGCCTGGCGTTTCACCATAGTGCTGTTTAAACGCTCTGATGTAATAGCTCTGGCTTGCAAATCCACAGCTCATTGCGACCTGCTCCAATGACAGATCCGTCATTTTCAATAATTTGACGCTCTGATGCAGTCTAATCATATTCAGGTATTGCGAAAAGGTCATGGATGTTTCTTTTTTGAATAGTGAGGACAGATAGGAGGCATTCACATGAACCTGATCGGCTATCTCTTTTAACTCAACCTCTTTTGCAAAGCGTTCTTCTAAACAATGAATTGCTTCCTTGATCACATTAGATGCGCCTTTGTATTCCGGCAATCTATTATCGCAGTCCGTCATAAACGCAATGAGTGTCCTGCATGCGTCGTGCACTTCCTCGGCCGTCTCAGCATTATTCAATTCACTTAGCCGTAGCTGATATTCTTCTGTAGAAACATTGATTGACACAAAATGCCTTGCTAAGGATTCGAAGTACTCTGACAGGTACACTTTAGTCAGATTTAATTCGCCCCCGTTTGTGATGTATGCGTGCTGAAAAATAATATCAACCGCAGCCATAGCGCTCACTTCGTCCCGTCTTTGAAGAGACTGCAGTAAATGATCATCTTCCGCCAATTTGTGAGAAAAGACGCAGTCACAGAACACTTCGTAAATGCTCGAAACTTCCAAAGTAGTCCTGATCGGATTCATTTCTATGATGTCAAACAGTTCATTGACATGATTTCTAAAATCAGGCAGGTTTTTGAAAATATAGTTCAGGGCATTTTCTCGATTTTTCCCCATAACGATTGGACCTGCAATCATCGTCCCCCTTAGGGTATTTCCGTCCCTCACGGCATAAGCAATCTGAGTCAATTTGGATGCACACAGAAAGACATAGGGTTCATTGAGGCTTTCAGCCGCTGCAGCTGCACCCTTGAGGTTTGCAATACACTGGCGGTTTTGGATGTCATGAGCCATAAACATCGTACAGAGCTTCAACTCCGGACGGCATTCCCATAAAACATTCATCTCATGATCATATAACGTGACAGGAACGTTCGCAGTATAGGCAAAGGCTTTCATTCTTCTTAAAAGCCTCTGTTCTCTCATATGATGATCGCCTTCTCTTCTTTCGTTCATGGCAGCCTCACTTTTAGCATATTTATGATTCGTAGATAAGCAAAACTTCGAATATGGTTTGCATTTCTAGTCTATCATAAAAAAAGTGCTCCTGCAATTACAAATCTTTCAGATCGGCGATCCAGGTTTCGATAGCTTTCGCCAAGATGAGTTGCTGCTTCAAAACAGCCATGCCTGCTTCCGGTATCTGGGACAGCCCTTCTTTTTCCTCCAGATTATCTTCTATATATGACTTTAACTTTTTGACGTTGTCCGCAATGCTATCCAAGCACAGCCTTTGCTCCGCAGGCGGCAGACTGGCCAGATTGACGATGACAGCGTTAAAGTCCAGAAAAATACGAATAGGCTTTGCCGCGATTTCCAGCATCAGTCGCTGAAATTCTTTATCTCCGGCATCTGTCAATGAATAGACGGCTTTCTCTGCCATCTTTCCTTCTTTGATATCACTTTTGATGTATCCCTTGCCCTCAAGCTGGATAACTTTTTTATAGATAGAGGGTGTGCTGATTTTCACCCATTTGGATATATTCCGATACTCTACAAGTTTTTGAATGTCATAAGCGCTGAGCGCCTCTTTTTTCAATATCCCCAGCACAATTAAATCAATGGTCGCCATCACGGCCTCCTTTTTTTCTCTTGACAACTACTATAATTTATAGTAGTATATGCTCCACGGTCGTTTACTATAATTTATAGTACTATAGATTACATCTTCTGTCAATAGAAAGGAGCGTTCACGATGAATGAACAAAAGAAGAGAATAGAATTGCTGGGAAATGCGCCGATACCAAAGGCTTTGCTCGCCATGGGGCTTCCGACCATGATCGGCATGCTGATCAATGCACTGTACAATCTGGCCGACACCTATTTTGTCGGGGGACTGGGAACCGATCAAATGGGAGCGATTACGGTGGCTTTTCCCCTGGGACAGGTTATCGTAGGTCTGGGCCTGCTGTTTGGAAACGGCGCTGCCGCCTGTCTTTCCAGGCTTCTTGGACGCGGAGATCAAGAAACTGCGGACAAAGTGGCAAGCACTGCCCTTTACAGCAGCATTGTCGTCGGCGCCATGGTCATCCTCGGCTCTATTATTTTTCTGAAGCCGATTTTGGAACAGATCGGCGCAACGAAAACGATCATGCCTTATGCAGTCGCTTATACAAGCATTTATATCCCTTTTTCTATTTTTAACGTCTTCAATGTCACCATGAACAATATCGTATCCAGCGAAGGCGCCGCCAAAACGGCCATGTGCGCACTCATGGCAGGTGCAGTATTGAACGTGTTACTGGATCCTATCTTCATCTATGGGTTGAATTTTGGCGTATCCGGCGCAGCCATCGCCACCGCCATTTCGCAGGTCGCGTCCACACTCGTCTATCTGGGCTATATTTTGCGAAGAAAAAGCATCTTCACTTTTCGCATCAAAGGGTGCTGCTTTTCCAAAGAAATCATATCTGAGATTTTAAAGATTGGAATTCCTACACTGTTGTTTCAGCTTTTAACCAGCCTGTCTATCAGCATGATCAACGATGCTGCAAAAGAATTCGGCGGTTCCGCCCTGGCTGCCATGGGACCAGTGACTAAGATCATGTCCATGGGAACCCTGATCGTCTTTGGCTTTCTAAAGGGATTCCAGCCCATCGCCGGGTTCAGCTACGGCGCAAAAAAAATAGACCGCCTGCAGGAAGCGGTCAAAACCGCAATCCTATGGTCCACTCTATTCTGTTTGGTTTTTGGACTGGCGGCCGCTGTCTTCTCCTCTCAGATCATGTCCCTGTTCACGAAAGGCGATATGGAAATGATTGCCATCGGCGCGGCTGCCCTGCGTGCAAACGGTCTTTCTTTCATTCTCTTCGGGTTCTACACGGTCTATTCCTTCCTCTTCCTCGTCATGGGAAAGGCAAAGGAAGGCTGTTTCCTGGGTGCCCTGCGTCAGGGTATCTGTTTCGTGCCAGTCATCTTGCTTTTGCCGATGTTCTGGGGTTTGAGCGGCGTTCTGTACGCCCAGCCTGTCGCTGACGTGCTCACTGCTGCGGTAACTGCACTGATGGCAGCGCGGCTTCATAAAGAACTGAGCCCAGCCAGGTCAAGTTCTCATGAGTAAAGCGGCGCTCGACCGCTTTTTTCCAGCATTTGCGCCGTTTCGTTCCGTTTTGTAATTCTTTTAAAGCTGCCTTTCTAAATTTCCTAAATGATAAGGCAAAACAAAGAGCTGTCCATACTGACAATCAGCATGAACAGCTCGAAAAAATCTTTTAAATTAATCTTTTTGATTTCTAGATTTCTTCTTTACTTCTTCTTCAAGCAATTTAATACTCTCCAAATAGGCTTCTTCAACTGGGGCAAGTGTATTTTCTTGATATTTTCTGTATTCCTCCGTTGCCTTTTTGACTGCCTGTGTATGACTCACTTTTCCAGATCCAACAAGTAGCTGGCGTCTACCGGAAGATAACACCAAATCAAGTTGCTCAACATAGTCATCCATATACATCGGTTTATGCTCAATGGCATTGATTTCAGCAAGATCAAAGTAACCAGAAACAAGATTATTCAGTATTTTCTGACGAGCGGATATCTCGAATGCGGTCGAGAAGCTCTTTCCAATAGTTTCCGCCCCCATTACCTTTTAGACGCTCATCATCCATTGTGAAGCCCTTGATCATGTATTCTTTCAATCTCTCAGTTTCCCATTTTCTGAACTGCGTACCACGGATAGATTTTACTCTGTAACCTACTGAGATAATCACATCAAGGCTATAAAAATCGACTGGTTTATCAGAATTTGCAATGTGCAAATTCTGCACATTGCTTTCCTGGATCAATTCGCCCTCATCAAACACATTTTTTATGTGTTTAGAAATGACGCTGCGATCCCTTTGGAATAATTCTGCCATTTGTTTTTTTGACAACCAAACAGTATCGTTTTCCATGCGAACATCAATTCGTGTCATACCATCATCAGTTTGATAGATTATGACTTCCCCTCTACTTTCAACTGAATCCATTCATGCCTCCTATTTCTAAAACAAGCGATTACATATTGTTTCCAATTCAAATTCAAAAATCATACAGTATAATCCTTTTTGCAGACGAAAGCTTCACATCAAAAGGAAGTCCTCTATGTAAGATTATCTGTTTGTAGAACATATCTCAAAACGTGTAAATCTCCTTCTGCTTATATTATACGCATCTGTCCGTACACCAGCAATACATTTCTTCCAATTTCCTAAATGATAAGGCAATACAAAGAGCTGTCCATACTGACAATCAGCATGAACAGCTCTAAAAAATCTTTTAATTAGTCTTCCTTCGCCGTCGCTTTCTTCTGCTCCCCTCTCGCCCTTCGGCTCCGTCTCGCAGGAAAGCTTCGCGGGGGACCTATCAATAATTCTCTTTCGCGCTCAAAATGCCTCCAGCATTTGATCGCTCAGACAATTAGGTTAGGTCTCCCATTACCGCGCCTTTGCTGGACGGTGCGACCATCTTGGAATATCTATACAGCCAGCCGCTCTTCACGTTCGGCTCGCGAGGTACGTAAGTTTTACGTCTCTTTGCAAATTCTTCGTCAGAAACCTTGGCGTTGATCTTTGCCCCCGGGATATCGATTTCGATGATATCTCC
The DNA here is from genome assembly GCA_900551775.1 of uncultured Eubacterium sp. Classification (GTDB taxonomy): domain Bacteria; phylum Bacillota; class Clostridia; order Peptostreptococcales; family Anaerovoracaceae; genus Senimuribacter. Next base: position 6,199 of record URXI01000221.1, read on the forward strand.
CTCCTGGAGCAAGCCGATGTTTCCGCCGCCTGCTGCCTCCGGTGAGGCATGGCCGATGGAAGCGCCTCTGGAAGCGCCTGAAAATCTTCCGTCTGTAATCAGGGCAACAGTCTTGTCCAGCTGCATCCCTGCCAGAGCACTGGTCGGGTTGAGCATCTCTCTCATGCCGGGACCGCCCTTCGGTCCTTCGTAGCGAATGACAACGACGTCTCCGTCCACAATCTTTCCTTTGTAAATGGCGTCGATGGCGTCTTCCTCGCAGTCAAAGACTCTTGCTGGACCAGTGTGAGTCAACATCTCAGGAGCTACCGCGCTTCTCTTGACGACACAGCCCTCCTGGGCGATGTTCCCCCACATAATGGCAAGGCCTCCTGTTTCGCTGTAAGGATCTTCAACGCTTCTGATGGCGCCGGAATCTTTGATATATTTTCCCTCGATATTTTCGCCTACGGTTCTGCCATTAGCCGTAATCAAGGATGTGTCAATCAGTCCTTTTTTGGAAAGCTCCGCGATAACTGCCTGCACACCGCCTGCGTTGTTCAGGTCGTGCATGTGGGTGCCCCCTGCCGGAGCCAGATGGCACAGGTTCGGCGTTTTGGCGCTCATCTCGTTGAACAGTTCCAGATTCAGCTCTACACCCGCTTCGTGGGCGATGGCGAGGAGGTGCAATACACTGTTGGAGGAGCATCCCAAAGCCATATCACAGGCAAGGGCATTTCTGATAGATTTCTCATTGATGATGTCTCTGGCTTTGATGTCCTTTTCCACCAAATTCATGATAGCCATGCCTGCATGCTTTGCCAGCATGATTCTTCCGCTATGTACTGCCGGAATGGTTCCGTTGCCTGGAAGCCCGATACCGATGGCTTCACAGAGGCAGTTCATGCTGTTGGCCGTGTACATGCCGGAACAGGATCCGCAGGTCGGACAGGTCTTATTCTCGAATTCCTGAAGATCATCGTCCGTGATCAGGCCCGCCGCGTTGGCTCCAACTGCCTCAAACATGCTGGAAAGGCTGGTCTTCTTTCCCTTGACATGGCCTGCCAGCATAGGGCCGCCGCTTACGAATA
>URXI01000222.1 GCA_900551775.1 uncultured Eubacterium sp.
AATCAGATTGAAATCGTACCAGCCAATAAAGGTGACAAAATGGACGGTTTCTTTCGCTTTGAATATATATCGCCTAAAGACGATTCTATGAGAGGATTTTTGTTGATGGAATCTGCCTTAGGCTTTATGTTTTTCTCTATTTTAGGCATCCTCTTCTATCTGAAATATAAACTCATCGCTCCGTTCTATCGAATGATCGAACTGCCGGAAGAACTTGCAAAAGGGCACTTGAAAACAGAAATTAAGGAAGAAAAGAGCCGATTTTTTGGTCGCTTTGTCTGGGGCATCAGTCAGCTGCAGGATACTCTGGATGTCTCACGAAAGAGGGAACTGGATTTGATGAAGCAGAAAAAGCAGTTGCTGCTGTCATTATCTCATGATATCAAAACGCCGTTAAGCACAATCAGCCTATATGCCAAAGCCCTGGAAAAGGATGTGTACCGCACAGAAGGAGAGAAAACCCATGCGGCTCATCAAATTGGGGAAAAGACGTTAGAAATTGAAAAGTACGTGGAAGAAATCATGAAGGCATCTAAAGACGATGTTTTGGATATTCAAGTGAATATGGGCGAGTTTTATCTCGCCGATTTGGTAAAAAAGATTTCTGCCACTTACCTGGAAAAATGCGCCCGGCGGATGGTTGACTTTGAAATTGGGCCTTATGGGAATTTGCTTCTTCATGGTGATATGGACAGGCTGTGGGAGGTCCTTGAAAATCTCTTTGAAAATGCCTTCAAATACGGAGATGGCAGGCGCATTACCGTGGAATTTTATGAAGAGGATTACTGTCAGCTGATTCGCGTATTTAACACAGGGACGCCGGTTAGTGATAACGATTTTAATCATATCTTTGAGAGCTTCTTTCGCGGTGTGAATAGCGGCGGCAAACAGGGAAATGGTCTGGGTCTGTACATCTGCAGGGAAATCATGCACAAAATGGATGGAGAAATTTTTGCCCAAAAAGAAGAGGACGGGATGGCTTTTGTTTTGGTTCTGAGATAAATATTTTCGAATTCTTGTCAGATTTGATCTTTCTTTTGCGAATTAATGGGTGATCGATCAAATACAGCGGTCCGCAGAAAGGACGGTAATACGTCTTGAAAATAACGAATGAAAATTTCTTATCAGAACTGGAACGGAAGAATCCACAGGCGATTGAATACATCGTCAGTCAATATGGTTCTCTGGAATTATTTGTCCGAAGGTATGTGAAAGAGCAGCCGATGACGCAGATTACTGCCGAGACGGGGATGGAGCGAGATCTGGTGTATTCCAGACTTTCCCGGGGAAAGAAGAAGATTCGCAGCTTGTTTAGAGAACGCGGGGGTGAATATAGATGAGTAATGCATATAAAGATATCAATTTTGACGCTTTTTCCGAGGTGCCAGAGGTAAAGATGACAAAGTCAGAACAGCGCCGTGCCTTGGAGGCGTTTTATCATGAGGCGGGTTGTTACGATAATTATAAGAGGAAAAAAGCACAAAGACGTTCGATTGCGGCAGTTTGCGCCTGTCTCATCGTGTGCTTTGCAATATCGCCGATAGGCAATGCAGCATGGGCGGCCATGAAACAGGCTTTTATGGGGATTGGTGAATATCTGGGGATGACGAAGCAGGATGACTATGCCACTGTAGTTGATCAAACGCAGACGAAAAACGGCATTACCGTGACGCTGAACGATGCGATTGCCAGTAACAATCTTATGAGGGTGTCGGTGACAGTGGTGAAAGAGAATGGAGAAGTGTTAGGGGATAGTAAAGTAAACATTGGGGAGTATGCAATCAATGGTCTAAGCTGGCGAAATGGATTGAAGACCACTGGAAGCGGCTCGCTGGGATCGAAATGGACGAAGGTCAAAGGTATTCATTTCCTGGAGGCCAGCTACTATGACTTTGAGATGCCTCTGAATCCTACGATAGATATGAGCATAGAAGCAGGGGATGAACGTTTCAACTTTTCCTTTACACTGGAGAATGAAGCATTCAAAAAAGCAACACGGACAACCAGCATAAATAAAACTGTTCTGGTGCAGGGCAAGCGACTGATTTTAAAGGATTTAGTCGTCTCTCCAATTGATCAGATTATCACAACCGAGAATCCTGACCGGTTTGATCCGTGGGAAGGCCACGAAATCAATATATATGGTACAGATAATTTGGGAAATAAAATTTCATTTGGGCTCAATCCATTTGATATGAGTTTTAGCGGTACGAATAGCGATGAAAAAACTTATGAGCCTGATCCTGATGTAACAGGATACCGGCTAAGAGTGTATGACTTTGACAAAGCGGACATAAAGGATCTTTGGAATCCAAAGAATGCGATCAGTGAGGAGTTTACAGTCCGTCTTTAAAAAAAACATGACAACGTATATACGGTATATCAAAATATTAAATTAAACAAAGTTCAGTTTGAAAAAGAAACAACGCCACGATTCTCACCGGATAGTGGCGTTGGTCGTTACGTGTGTCGATGTAATAACGTGGTTGTTCTGGCTTACAGTGGGAATTGATACACAATTCAGTTTGAACTTTGTTCAAACTGAAAAAATAATAGATACAACTAAGTGTTATTGATGATTTCTTCGATATCAATTTCATATTTCTCCAGTTTGTAACGGAGGTTTTGCCGGGTGATGGACAAAGCCCTGGCGGCGGCTGACAGCGTGCGGTGTTGTTCGAGGGCGCGGACAATAATGTCTTTTTCAAAGGCTTTGACCCGTTGATCCAGCGACCTGGAGTCATCATCTATCGGTGTATTTTTGTAATAATTGATGGAGGCGAGGAGGTAGGCGGGGATGTTTTCCCTCGTCAGGAAGCCGTCATCTACGATATTGAAGCATCCTTCGATAATGTTTTTCAGCTCCCTGACATTTCCCGCCCAAGAATAGTTCCTCAGCACTTCCAGGGCATCCTCCGTAATTCCCAAAATATTTCGATGCATCGTCTTATTAAAATAATTGATAAAATAATCTGCCAAAATAGGGATATCGCCCTTGCGCTCGCGCAGGGGCGGGATGGTAATCTGCACGGGGGAAAGACGATAATAGAGATCTGTCCTGATCTTCCCTTGATTGAGAACGACTTCCGGTTTCTCATTGACGGCAGAGATAATGCGTACATCAAAAGCAATATCCCCCACGCCGCCGACCCGCCTGACCTTTTTTTCTTCCAGAACCCGCAGAATTTTGCTCTGCATGTTGATATCCATAGAATTGATTTCGTCGAGGAACAAAGTGCCGCCGTCTGCCAGTTCAAAGAGCCCTTTGCGATTCTCCGCACCCGTGTAGCTGCCTTTGACGGTTCCAAAGAAAATACTTTCCAAAAGCGTACTGGGGATGGCAGAACAATTTTGCACGATGAACGGTCCATCCTTTCGCCTGCTGGCGCTGTGGATGGACTGCGCAAAAAGTTCTTTACCCGTGCCCGTTTCCCCGTAAATCAAAACAGAAGAACTGGTGGAAGCGATTTTGAGAAGATTGTCTTTTAGCTGGATCATGTGGTCGTCTTTGGTAATGATGTCGCTGGCAGTGAACAGATTGTCGGGGTTGGCAGGCTTGTTCATTACGATGGAGAGACGGTCGTGCTCTTTGGTGATATAAACAGATACATCGATGGCGCCGATCAATTGGCCGTCTGCATCGGTCAGAGGCATGGTCGTGTTGATCGCTTTGATCCTCACGCCCACACAGTTATCGTACTCTTGAAAATAATTGAGAATCGGCTCGCCCGTGCGCAGTACGGTGAGCAAAGTGCTGCTCTGCTCGTCGAGACTTGGGAAAACGTCCAGCACATGTTTGTTGACCGCTTCTGCGGCGGACAGCGGATTGATGTTGGGGCGGTAATTAAAATAATATCTGATGATTCCTTCTTTATCGACGGCAGCCAGACCGTCGATATTTTTATAGAGCTTCATGGCCTTTTCTATATATTTTGATAACACGGAGCGTCTCCTTTCTCTACTAACTATAGTATAGTTGTGCAGACTTTTTTACAAGAAGAAAATAATTATTTTACAAAATGTACCTTTAGCCGGGCTCGACAGGTGAAAAACCTTGAGATTACCCAAAAAAATTTTGGCACAGATTTTGCTCATATATACGTAAAGTCACTAGAATGAGAAAGGAGACGAAAAATATGCACGATACGTTAGAGAAGAAGGCCTTTGATCCTTTAGGTGGAGATAAATGGTTCCCAAAGGAAACCTGGTTCGAGGAAGATATGCCTGAATATTGGGGAGACTGGGGCTGCCATTCAGAGGTCGATGAGTTGAAAGCGGTTCTGATGCGAAGGCCGGGAGCAGAAGTCGATGATTTTGACTTTCGGGAGGTGAGATTCCGCACAGAGATCAACCCTGAGCGGTTCAGAGCCCAGCACGATAAACTGGCGGATTTTTATCGGAGCAAAGGTATCGCCGTCCATTATGTGGAAGAGCAAAGAAAGGATCGGCCCAATGCCCTGTTTTGCAGGGATCTGCTTCTGATGACGCCGGAAGGTGCGATTATCTGCCGGCCGGCCATGGCTGCTAGAAGAGGGGAAGAGACGGCAGCTGCGAGAACCGTTGCCAACTTGAACATTCCCATCATCAAGACCATCAATGCGGACGGCTACTTTGAAGGCGCCAACGTCATGTGGGTCGATCGGGAAACTGTGATTTTGGCCATCGGTGCGAGAACCAACAGGGCGGGAGCTGAGCAAGTCGCCGCAGAACTGAAACGGATCGGCGTCAAAGACATCATCTACATGCAGACGCCTTGCGGACAGGCGCATATTGACGGCGTATTTAACATCGCCAGCCACGACCTGGTCTACATGTATCCGTCCCAAGTTCCATACAGCGTGGTCGATGCCATGAAGAAAAAAGGGTACAGAATTCTGGAATGCCCGGATACCAGAGAGTGCAAAGAAGGCTTTGGTGTCAACTTTGTCGCGATCAGACCGGGGGAAATCGTTATGCCGGCGGGTAACGACAGATCCAGGGAAATTCTGGAGACTAACGGCGTCAAAGTTCATGTGGTAGAATACGACGAAGTCGTCAAAGCGTGGGGCGGCATGCACTGCTGCACTGCTTTCCTGAAAAGAGGCTAGTGATGAACAGCATGCCGGCATTACTGCCGTCAATCTTCTTGCTGGTCGTCTTTTTCTGCGGCTATTTTATACAGCAGATTACAGGATTTGGCGCGGCCATCTTCTGCCTTCCCTTTGCACTGCTCGTACTGCCGAGAGAAGTCTTCATGCCAGCGGCATAGCTTTTTACGGGTGGTCAGGCTATTTTGATTTTGATTCGTCAGAGAAAGAAGGTAAACATCCGACAGCTGATCATCGTGCTGACTTTGGCGGTTTTCCCGGGCTCGACGGCAGCAGACTATCTGCTTGCTCACGTTTCTGAAGAACTGACCAAAATCTGCCTGGGAGTATTCATTATTTTGAACTCCGCTTATGAGCTGCACGGTATATACAGCGGAAAGAAGAAGACGGGACTGAGATTCTGGCACTATGCTTATCCGATTGGAAGCGGAGCCCTGCAATCGGCCTATGGTATCGGCGGCCCCTTGCTGATTGCATACCTGAATAAGACCATCGAGGATAAGGATGCGCTGCGCAGCACGGTCTGCGGCTACTGGGCAGTGCTGAATACCTTTCTTCTGGGCAAGTATATTGCTTCTGGTCAGATGACAAGTGTATCGGCAGGCGTCTGCCTGATGCTGCTGCCAGCAGTCATCGCGGGCGCAATCGCGGGCGGTTTCGTATTAAAAAAAATTAACCAGAGAACTTTTTCGGTAGCGGTTCACTGCGTGCTGATGGGTTCCGCAATCTTTATGATTATTTAAATTAAGGAAAGAAAGGAGCAAAAAATGGAATATGGAATTTTATCAATTGTCCCTACGATTGTCGCAGTAGGACTCGCCCTTACGACAAAAAATGTCTATGTGTCGCTGCTGCTGGGGTTGTTTATAGGAAACGTCATTATCTTTGACGGCAATATCCTCTCTGGTGTGGACGGCATCATCAAATCTGTGGAAACGGTCTTTGCCGATGGAAGCAATCTGACGACGATGCTTGCAATCTCACTAATGGGAGGTATGATTCTGCTGATTCAAAAAGCGGGCGGCGTCAACGGTTTTATCGACTTTCTGACGGTAAGGACGTCTCTGATCAAATCAAAGAAATCCGCTAATTTCATCACCTGGCTCATCGGCATCATCGTGTTTGTTTCTGCCAATATGAGCAGTCTGATCGCTGGTTCCATCATGAAACCGGTCAACGACAAGTATCTGACTTCCCCTGAAAAACAGGCCTTTATCGTGCACACCGTTTCCGCACCAGTCTGTGCGCTGATCCCCTTAAGCAGTTGGGGCGCTTACATGATCAGCGTGCTGGAAAATTCAGGCGTTGAAGGTGCGGCGGGCGTGATGATCAAATCTATACCGCTATCCTTTTATGTGGTGATCGCAGTGGCAATCGTGCCGATTTTGATTTTGACGGGCTTTGACTTTGGCCCAATGAAAAAAGCGGAGTTGCGTGTGATTGAGGAAGACAGGCTGGCAAAGGCCAGCGGCGTTTACGAAAAAGGTGAGGATGAAAAGACGACGACCTGTCTGCTGCTGATTCTGCCTGTAGCGGCGATGATTGCGGTGACCATCATCGGTATGTATATCACAGGCTATGGGAATATCTTAAATGGAGCCGGCATGAGATCGTTCTTGTGGGGCGTATTGTCTGGCATTGCCATCGCGTTCGTCATGATTCTGGCAAAGAAAGTGATGACTTTCAAGGAAGCCAGCGCTGCGCTATATGAAGGCTGGGTCGGTATGCTGCCGATTATTATCATCCTGACCTTTGCTCTTGGTCTGGGCGATCTCGTATCAACCCTGGGAACAGGTGAATACCTTGCCAATGCCTTCTCCGGTATTTTGAGTCCGGCGCTGCTGCCAGTCATCGCCTTTATCATCGCCTTGATTATCTCTTTCTCTACGGGAAGTTCCTGGGGCACGATGGCTGTGGTTCTGCCTCTCGTCATGCCGATGGCATTCACCATGGGCACCAGCATTCCACTCCTTGCCGGAGCGGTCTGGAGCGGCGGCCTGTTTGGAGATCAGTCATCGCCAATTTCCGATACGACTGTCGTGGCATGTTCCGCAACAAAATGTGGGATTGCAGAGCATATCAGAAGCCAGCTCCCATACACCTTGTCTGTTGCGCTGATATCAGCAGGGATGTACATTGTTGTCGGATTTATTATGTAAAAAGGTTAAGC
>URXI01000223.1 GCA_900551775.1 uncultured Eubacterium sp.
AGCCGGTGCTGTGGCAAAGGACGGGATTGCCAGGAAAATCGGTGAGAAGAACAGAGCTACGATGAAGAGCACGCCGGCAGTCACTGCAGTGAGACCGGTTCTTCCGCCGTTAGCGACACCGGCACTGGACTCTACATAGCTCGTGACAGTGGATGTACCAATACATGCGCCGACAATCGTACCACAGGCATCAGCCATCAAAGCGCCTTTTGCTCTAGGCAGATTCCCATTCTCATCTAAAAGATTTCCCTTTGAGGCAACGCCGATCAGCGTGCCGACAGTGTCGAACAGATCCACGTATAGGAACGAGAAGACGATGACGATAAAGTGAATGATGTTGTCTGCAATCCAGGCGAAGTCAAATTGGAAGAGGGCAGGTTTTGCCGGAATGAAGCTAGCTCCGCTGAAGCTTGGGAACAGGGAGTAAACGCCTGCCTCAGGGTTTACCACATACCAGCCAGTGGCTTCTGCAATCATGCCTAATCCCCAGGTTACCAGGATGCCGATGAGGATGTATCCTTTTATATTGAAATGATATAGAACAGCTACGATGATGAGGCCGACCAGTGCCAGTACGACCTGGGGTGAACTGAAAGAACCCAGGTTTACTAAGGTAGATGCGTCTCCGATGACGATGCTTGCTCCTTTCAGACCGATCAAAGTGATAAACAGACCGATACCTGCTGTGATGGCGTATTTCAAGTTGGCAGGCACATCGTTGACTAGCTTTTCTCTGAAATTGCAGAGAGAAAGCAGTACGAATACGATACCTTCCACTAGTACAGCGGCTAACGCTATCTTCCAAGGGTCTGTAATGCCTCTTGCGGCCAGATCTCCACATACAGTGAAAGCAAAATATGCGTTGAGTCCCATGCCGGACGCCAAGGCTACAGGGTAGTTTGCAAAGAATGCCATAAATAGTGAACCGACAGCGGCGGAGACTGCAGTGGCGGTGAAAACACCAGCGCTGTCCATGCCAGCTGCTGCCAGCATGCCAGGGTTTACAGCCAGGATGTAAACCATAGAAAGGAATGTAGTCGCGCCGGCAATGACTTCTGTCTTGACGTCAGTGCCGTGTTCTTTGAGCTTGAATAGTTTCTCCATATTGAACAATTCTCCTTTTCCTAATATAATGAAATAAAATTACATTTTATATTATATACGTTAATGGACAAAAGTCCAAGATTTTGTTCAGTTATGTGTCGAAGAATTTTGTTAAATAGAGGTGATATTGGGGATAATCGGATTAAATAGCGAACATAAAGGCGAGATTGTCCATAAAAAGTTCATTTCGCCATTGACAGATTTTGAAGTGGAAGATATACTTTCCTCAAAAGGAGCAAAGAGATGAGAGTATTACATTATTTATTGGGACTGGCATTTTCAATCAGTATCATCCTGGCGCTGCTGGTTACATCCATAGAGGCGGTGCTGTACTGGTTCCCCGGCTATTTCGAAAAAGAATATCATAAATATGAAGTAACTGATCAAGTCCATATGGAAATGGACGACCTTTTGGACGTGACGGACGTGATGATGGATTATCTCAGGGGAGATAGGGAAGATTTGCAGGTGGTCACCACAGTTGACGGGATGCGGCGGACCTTTTTCAGCCAGAGAGAGCTGGACCACATGGTAGACGTGAAAACTCTGTTCCTCGCAGGTCTTGCTTTGCGCAGAATTTGTCTGCTGATCGCGGCAGTCAGCGCCGGGCTGCTGTATTTTCTAAAGGGGAAACTGTCATTGATTCTGCCACGTGCCATGTGCATCGGAACAGGCGTATTTTTCTCTGCAGTCTGCTTGATCGCCGCCGTGGCTGCGACAGACTTTACGAGAGCATTTACCATCTTTCATGAAATTTTTTTCGACAATGATCTCTGGCTTTTGAATCCCAGAAAAGATCTTTTGATCAATATTGTTCCTGAGCCTTTCTTTGTAGATACGGCGATTCGCATCGCGGCTGTTTTTGGAAGCAGCGTCCTTTTGATCCTGGCAGCCTGCCTGCTGCAGCTTCACCGCAGCAGGGACAGGAACCGCTATCTTGGTTAAACGACCAGGGTGATAATCCTGAGCACGAACAAAACACTGGAGATCCACATGACAGGAGGGATCTCCTTTAATTTGCCTGTGATCAGTTTGAGGAACACCCAGGTCAGGATACCGAACATGATGCCGTTGGCGACGGAATAAGTAAAAGGCATCATGATCATGGCAAAAAATCCACTGACCACGTCGGCGATATCTCCCTCAAAGTCTATTTTCTTGACACAGTCCATCATCAGAAGCCCTACCCAGACCAAGGCTGGAGCCGTGGCAAAAGACGGGATTGCCAGGAATACTGGGGAAAACAGCAGCGCTGCAAAAAAGAGGATGGCCGTGGTTACGGAAGTAAGGCCGGTTCTGCCCCCATTGACAACGCCCGCGCTGGACTCGATGTAGCTGGTTACGGTAGAAGTACCCAATGCCGCACCAGCGATGGTGCCGCAGGCGTCGGCAAGAAGTGCGCCCTTTGCCTTTGGCAAGTTACCGTCTTTATCCAACATGCCCCCTTTTGATGCGATACCGATGAGTCCGCCGACGGTATCAAAGAGATCCACGTAAAGGAAGGAAAATGTAATGACGATAAAATGAATGACATTTCCGGCAACCCAGCTGAAGTCAAAAGCGAGGAAGTTTGGTGCCGCCGGCAGCGAGAAGCCTTTGGACAAGTCAGGGAAAAGTGTAAATACGCCGGCTTCCGGATTTGGCACATACCATCCCGCGGCTTCTGCAGCCATGCCCATCCCCCAGGTGGCCAGAATACCGATCAAAATGTAGCCTTTGACGTTGAACCGATATAGGATGGCCACCAAAATTGTTCCAGCGATGGCGAGGGCAAATTCCGGCGACTGAAAAGTCCCCATCTCGACCAGTGTGGAGTCACTTTTGACGATGATGCCGGCGCCCTGCAGGCCGATAAAGGTGATGAAAAGACCCACACCGGCCGTGATGGCATATTTCAGATTTGAGGGTACGTCGTTGATGAGGCGTTCTCTGAAGTTGCACAAGGAGAGGATGACAAAAACGATGCCCTCGACGAAGACGGCAGCCAGAGCAACGCGCCAGGGATCCGTGATGCCCTCTGCTGCAAGTTCCCCGCAGACGGAATAGGCGAAATAGGCGTTGAGCCCCATGCCGGAAGCTAAGGCGATGGGGTAGTTGGTGAAAAATGCCATAAACAGCGTACTGACGGCGGCTGACACTGCCGTGGCTGTAAATACAGCAGCGCTGTCCATACCAGCGTCAGCCAGCATGGCGGGGTTTACCGCTAATATGTAGACCATGGAGACGAAAGTCGTAATGCCTGCCATGATTTCTGTTTTCACGTTCGTTCCGTGTTCTTTCAGTTTAAATAGTTTTTCCAATTTTGATGTTCTCCTTTGCTGATACTAAATTCGCTAGACAATATTATACATAGAGAACTGGTTAAATCCTATAACCAGTTTTAGCTTTCTTGATAACTATGCAAGGATTTTATTGATATACTGTGATAAAGTGACAGAAAAACGAACAAAGTAGTAAAATGGTCTGATAAAAGTTCAGAAAAAAGGCTTCCGTCGAACCGAATACGAACCGATTAGACGAAAGCCTCTGAGCTGTTAAAAATCTATTTTTCTTCCATAATAAATACATTCCAAAAGTTTTTCCATCTTTTCATCGTCGATGGCTCTCGGATTGGTGCCTGTGCAGGCGTCGGACACGGCGTTGGCGGCAATCGCTTTCTTTTTGTCGAGGAACTCATCCTCTTCAATCCCGACTTCCTTCAGTGTATGCGGGATTTCCATCGCTTCATTGAGGCTGATGATCAGGTGACAGAGTCTCTGAATTTTCTCTTCTCTCTTGTCTCCCTCAATTTTCAGATAGTCGGCGATTTCCTCATACCGCTTTGCCGCGGAAAGTTCTTCTGCGTTATAGGTGATGACATAGGGCAGGTACAGTGCGTTGGCAAGTCCGTGGACGACGTGTCCTGTCTGGAAAGCAGCGCCGGTCTTGTGGGCCATGGAGTGGACGATGCCAAGCAGTGCGTTGGAGAACGCCATGCCTGCCAGGCACTGGGCGTAGTGCATCTGCTCTCTGGCGCCTTTGTCCCCGTTGTAGGACTTAATCAGATTGTCTTTGACCATCTCGATAGCGCGCAGTGCCAGTGGATCGGTAAAGGCGTTTGCCGCGGTGGACACATAGGCTTCGACAGCGTGGGTAAAAGCATCCATTCCCGTGCAGGCCACCAGTGAAGGCGGCATGGTTTCCGCCAGGTCCGGGTCTACGATAGCCACGTCTGGCGTTAGGTTGTAGTCCGCCAAAGGATATTTGATCCCGCTGTCGTAGTCGGTAATGACAGAGAAAGCCGTCACCTCTGTTGCCGTGCCGGACGTGGAAGGAATCGCGCAGAACTTCGCCTTTTTCCGAAGGGGCGGCAGGCTGAACGGTTTTGCTGCCTCTTCAAAGCTGAGATCCGGATGTTCATAGAAAATCCACATCGCCTTTGCAGCGTCAATGGGAGAACCACCGCCGATGGAGACGATCCAATCCGGTTTGAACTTTCTCATCTCCTCCGCACCTTTTTTGACCGTTTCGATGGATGGGTCCGGTTCCACACCGGCAAAGACTTTTAGATCCATACCGGCTTCTTTCAGGTATTCTTCTGTCTTGCCTAAAAAACCGAAGCGCTGCATGGAGCCGCCGCCGGTGACCACGAAGGCTTTCTTGCCCTGCAGGTCTTTCAAATGAGACAGGGCGCCTCTTCCAAAATAAATATCTCTGGGTAATGTAAACTGTGACATATATTTCCCCTTTCTGATTTACAATAATTTTTGTTAGTATGTCCTGGAAAGAAGGCTTTTACTCCCAGTAAAGTCATGCTTATGATAGTAACTCGAAAAATAAAAATTTATTAATGTTTATAAAAATTGACAAAAAATCAAACAAAGTATATATGTTATAAGGAGATTTGGAAATGGCGAAAAAATCGGTGGTTATTCTTCCAAGAACGCGTGAGATACTAGAAACTATGGGTAGTCAAATCAGACTGGCAAGATTGAGGCGGAATCTGCCCGTGGATCTAGTGGCAGAGAGAGCTGGAATCAGCAGAGCCACTTTGTGGGCTGTAGAAAAAGGTTCCCCATCTGTAGCAATGGGAATTTATGCGGCAGTTCTTCATGCGCTGAATGATATGGACACAGATCTGCTGCTAGTCGCAAAAGATGATGAACTGGGCAGAAAACTACAGGATCTGGAATTGCAGACAAGAAAACGAGCTAGAAAAGGAAGAAGGGACTAAGATGGCTGAAGAGCAGAAAATCATTTCATTTGAATATGATACACACTGGTTGGAAAAATCGAGTGCGGCTTTCTTTTTAGACCCTGATTTACAATTATACAGAGGGAGACAGTATGTGCCCCTGGATAAGAATCTTTTTGGTATTTTTTCAGATTCTTGTCCAGACTTCAATTTGGCATTGGACACAGCACAATACTATGGGATTCGTCATGAGGACGCTGAGGCGGCGGTTTTTGAGATAAAGCAGATAGTAGGAAACCACTGGAGAAAGATTGCTGGTCAATACGGTTTGAGCAGAAGTGCAGTTGACTACATGGAACCTGCTTTTCATATGCAATACAAATAAAAAATGCCCTTGCAGGAGATGTTCCCGCAGGGGCATTTTTTTTGCTGATTTTCTGCTTATTTTACATAGACCTTTGGCAGTCTCTGGCCAAAGGCACAGACGATCTCGTAGTTGATGGTGCCTGTGGCTTCTGCGATATCGTCGGCCAGGATGGTGTTGACGCCGTCAGAACCCATGACGATGACCTCATCGCCGACTTTTACATTGGGCACGTTGGAGACGTCGATCATGCACTGGTCCATACAGATGTTGCCGGCAATCGGGCAGACCACGCCGTTTACGATGACCTTGGCCTGTGCGGAATACGGACGAGGATAGCCGTCTGCATAGCCCAGGGCGATGGTCGCAATTCTGGCAGGTTTTTCCGATATGTACTTTCTGCCGTAGCCGACGGAGAAATTCTCCGGAACATCCTTCAGGTGGATGATGTTGGCTTTGACAGACATCACTGGCTTGATAGAAAGCTGTTTTTTGTCCACTTCGTTTGACGGATAGCAGCCGTAGAGGATGATTCCCGGACGAACCGCGTCAAAGTAGATGCTTGGCAGTTCCATGATGGAAGCGCTGTTTGCAAGGGTTCTCATCGGAATATGAATCCCTGCCTTTGTCAGAGCTTCGTAGAAAGCATTGTATTTGGATTCCTGCTCGTGGGAATAAGTCTTATCTGCAGCGTCAGCCGTGGACATGTGGGAGAACATGCCTTTGATCTTGAAGTTCGGCAGGGAGGCAATCTTCTTGATATCTTCCACAGATGTTTCGATTTCGTCAGCCAGATAGCCGATTCTTCCCATTCCTGTATCGACTGCGATCAGACCGAAAACAGTCTTGCCCGCTTTTGCAGCTGCATCACTGATTGCTTTTGCATTGGCAGAATCACAGACAACGGGGGTGATGTCGTACTCTGCGATCGTATCGGCATACATATCCGGCGTGAGCCCCAGCATGATGATCTCTTCCTTTGCTCCGGCATTTCTCAGGGTGATGACCTCCTGGAGTGTTGCAACGGCAAAAGTCTTCACTCCGTTTTCTCTCAGCACGTTTGCGCACATAACGCTGCCGTGGCCGTAGCCGTCGGCTTTGATGACGCCGATGACCTGCTTGTCTGCGCCGACCTTTTCTTTGATACTCTTGATGTTGTAGTCCAGATTACTCAAATTGATTTCCGCCCAAACGGGTCTGATTGCTTCTTTATACATGGCTGTACAATACCTTCTTTCTTTAAAATTATATGAATGGTTCGCGTCTGATGATATCTTCTCTTCCCGGACCATTGGAGACAAGTGTGATTGGGAACCCGATCTGCCTTTCAATTTCGTTGACGTACTCCTGGCATGCCGGCGGCAGGGCTTCCCATTTTCTGATACCGGTCACATCGCTCTTCCAGCCCGGCAATTTCTTGAGAATCGGTTTTGCCTGGTAGAGATAGGTGGTGTTTGGGAAATCCTGGTGTTCTTCCCCATTGATTTCATATCCGATGCAAATGGGGATTTCGTCCAGGTAGCCCAGGGGGTCGATGACCGTCAAAGCCACTTCCGTGGTACCCTGCATCCGGCAGCCATATCTGGTGGCTACCGCGTCGAACCAG
>URXI01000224.1 GCA_900551775.1 uncultured Eubacterium sp.
ATTAACCAATCGAAGTCTGCACGACTGCATGCGGCTTTGGCAGATTCGACCAGTACATGTGGCCTTTTTATGAAAAAGACGTCATCAACGAGAAGAACATCACGAGGGAAGAAGCCCTGGAAATGCTGGAATGCCTTTACCTCAAAACATGCGAAGTATATGAAGTCAGAGACAGCTGGTACGCCACCGCTTTTGCCGGATATCCGATGTGGCAGATTTTGGTCGTAGGCGGTCAGACGCCAGACGGCAGAGATGCCGCCAATGACCTGTCCTATCTTTGCCTGGAAGCCGCAGATGAGCTGCAGGTAAAACAGCCTGTCATGGCACTGCGAGTCTGGGAGAAAACCCCAGAAGATCTGATCAGGCTGGGATGCAGGATGATTCAGGAGGGACAGGCAAATCCGGGGTTCTTCAATGATGATATCGCCATCAAGATATCCCTTGGCAAGGGCAGAGGAAGCACCATGGAAGAGGCAAGGGACTGGACCATCGTCGGCTGTATCCAGCCGGCGCCTGGCGGCGGCAGTGCAGATGGCTCTCCTGACGCAGGATACGTCAACATGGGCAAGATGATTGAGTTCGTCCTCCACAACGGCGTTGATCCTGCAACTGGCAAGCAGATGGGGCTTGAAACAGGCGATCCGAGAGAATTTAAGAATATCGAGGAGTTTAAGGATGCACTGAAGAAACAGATTCTTCATCACTACGACTTGATTCGAACTGGCTATAACCTGATGCAGAGCATCCATATGAACAGATATCCGGTCATCTTCGCATCTATGGTTACAAAGGGATGTGTCGAAAGCGGCAAATCCGTGCAGCACGGCGGAGCAAAGTTCTCAACGGCCGGTATGTATGTCACCGGACCTGCCAATCTGGCGGACTCCATCGCGGCCATAGAAAAGTGCGTATTTGAAGATCAGGATCTGACCATGGATGAGTTGATCAAAGCTTGTGACACCAACTTTGAAGGTCAGGAAAGACTGCGTCAGCTTCTCTTGAATAAACCTGAGAAATACGGCAACAACCAGGAACACGTAGATGGCATATATAAGGAAATGATGGATTACATCGCAGATCACGTTCAGGAATGGAATGATGCCAGAGGGGGATGGTATGCTTTCGGTATCGACTCACAGACCATGAATATTCCTCACGGCGCTGTTACGGGAGCCCTTCCAGACGGCAGACTGGCAGGTGAACCGCTTTGCGATGCCTCTTCCCCGATGATGGGCAGAGACCTGCATGGACCGACAGCCACCGTGAAGTCAGTTGCCAGCATGGTGGATGAGACGTTACACGAAGGCGCGCTGTACAATCTGCGTTTTGATCCTAAGGGTGTGCAGGGAGAAAAGGGTCTCGAAATTATCGAAGGCGTGATCAAGACCTACTTCGAGGACGGCGGTCAGCACATACAAATTAACGTGGTCGATAATGAAACCCTCAAAAAGGCACAGGAAAAACCTGAAAATTACAAGGGACTCATGGTTCGCGTAGCAGGTTATATGGCGTATTTTACAGAACTTGACAAAAGTGCGCAAGATGCCATTATCTACAGGACACCGCATCTGTCAGAGAATTAATGCGGGCAGGAGGATGTATTCATGAGTCATGAACCTGAAAGCGTTTTAGTCGGAAGCCTGCAGAAATTTTCTGTAGAGGACGGACCTGGTATCAGAACGACCATATTTCTCAAAGGCTGCCCGCTGAACTGCAAATGGTGCCATAATCCTGAGCTGATCGATCCACGGCAGCAGCTCATCAAATCGCCCAATAACTGTATCGGATGTGGATACTGCATCAAAGTATGCCCTCAAGGGGCAGTATCGATGAATCCGGAAACGGGTATTGTGATTGACAGGGCCAAATGCGATGTATGTCTTGCATGTGCGAAGGAGTGCTATGCTGAGGGTCTGCGCCCTGTGGGAAAACCCATGACCATAGAAGAAATCCTCGGCGTGGCGGAACAGGATAAAGGCTTCTACGATAACACGGGGGGCGGCATTACAGTCAGCGGGGGAGAAATCCTCATGCGGGCAGGATTCGTAAGCCGCCTGATTGCTGAAGCGGACAAACGCGGCATCAAAGTATGCCTGGACACGTCTGGCTTTGGCGATGCACAGGCACTGATGAAAATGGCTCTTGCGGAAAATGTCACGGATATTCTGTACGATATGAAGTCCATCGATGATGAGGTGCACAGAGCATATACCGGAGTCAGCAATGAACTGATTATTGACAACCTGAGAATGCTGGCATCTGATGAGAGAACTTTGGATAAGCTGGTCATGCGGATGCCGCTCATCAAAGGTGTCAACGACACGGATGCGATCATAAAGGAGACAGGCAGACTTTACAAAGAAATCGGCGTCACGAGAGTGAATCTGCTTCCATATCACAATCTTGGAATCAGTAAGAAACGAAATGTGGGCGGCATACAGGAAGAATTCCAACCGCCTGCAGAAGAGCGCCTGACGGAAATAGAGACTTATTTCAGCGATGAAATAAAGATAAAGGTGGAAATATTGGGTAGAGTATGAAAAATTTATCGTTAATTGAATAGGAAGGAAACACTATGGACGGGACTAATTTAGGAATCATCACCTTAATTCCAGCGATCAGTTTCTTGGTATTTGCGCTGGTGACGAAGAAGTGTATTCTGAGTATCATGCTGTCTGGCATACTCGGATACATATTTTACTACAAGGCAGGGTTTTTCATGCCGATGATGGACGCATTGCAGGAGGCAGCCTGCGACGGCGAGAACAACTACATCGTAATCATCTGCCTGCTGTTCGGATGCTTTGTACAGCTGCTCCGACAGTCAAAGGGCGCTGTCGCAGTGGGAAATCTGGCCAGGAAGTATGTCAAATCAGAAAAACAAGTGCTGTTTCTGACTTGGTTATGTGGAATTATCATCTTTATCGACGATTATCTGAGTATTCTCGTTACTGCAAACTGCGTAATGACCCTCTCTGACGAACACAAAACGCCGAGAGAGATGCTCTGCTATATCATCAACACCACCTCGGCACCGGTTTGTCTGATCATACCGATTTCGGCATGGGTCGTATTTTTCTCAGGTGTATTTGAACAGCAGAAGGAAGCAGCGGTCGTAGGTGACAGTGCCATGGACATTTACTATCACATCATGCCGTACTTCTTCTATCCATTCCTCTGTGTCATCTTCGTACTCCTCGTCATCGTGGGAATCGTCCCTAAGATGGGTGGTATCAAGAAGGCGTATCAGAGGGTTGCAGAAACCGGGCAGCTCTGGCCGGCATCCAGCAACATGCAGAACCAGGGCGACGAGCTGGGTGAAGTAATGGGCGCGATCTCTGATGACAGCGCCAAGGAAGAAAAAGAAGTGACGCCGCACCTGTGGGCCTTCATCGTGCCGATGGCAGTGGTCATCATTGTCACTTTGTGGTTAGACGATATTCTTTACGGTGTGAGTGTCGGCATATTCGCCTGCTTCATCCTGTTCGTACCGACCAGAATCATGAGCCTGGGAAAATTCTGTGATGCCTGCTACAAAGGGCTTGAAGACATGCTGTTCATCGCCGTCGTACTCGTTACTTCCCTGTTTTACAGGGAGTCGATCAATCTGATCGGATTGCCGGATTATCTGATTGACGTGGCAGGACCGTATATGAGTGCCATCTGGCTGCCTGCTATCGCGTTCATCATTATCGGTCTCGTGTGCTTTGCTACGGGCAATATCTGGAGTGTTCCGGCAGTGTGTACGCCGATCATTCTGCCGCTGGCGGCTTCCACAGGTGCAAGCATTCCGCTTACGCTGGGTGCGATTATCTCCGCAGCCTGCTTCGGTGCACAGGCTTGCTTCTATTCGGACGTGACACTGCTTTCGGCCTCTGCCTGCAGAATCAATAACGTCGATTACGCAGTTGCACAGCTGCCGTATATAGGAATCGTTACGGCAATCTCTTTCATCGGTTATGTAATCGCAGGCTTTGCAATGGCTTAAGCGTTACGTGAAACCCCACTGAGTTATCAGCGGGGTTTTTCTTTGTCTGCACAGTTTTATGCAAAAAAACATTTGATGCAGGATAACATCAAAAAACAATGACTGCGCTCAATTGTGCGGAGATGGGAGCCTTTGAAAATAAACCTTTTGCTGGCAATCGCATCAGTGGTGTGAAGCTGGTATGTTCCTTGCAATATATTTAGCAAATTGCTGAATAGAGAGGAAGGAAGTGTAGGATGGCGAAGTATAAAGTAGTGATTACAGACAGAGAATATGAGAATATCGAGAATGAACTGAGGATTTTGGCGGAGCTGGGAGATGTAGAGGTGCTGGATTATCAGTACCGCGATGAGGAAAATGTCATCAAAGCTGCGAAGGGCTGTGACGCCTTGATCATCCAATATGCAAAGGTCACGAAGAAGGTCATTGATTCTTTAGATCACTGCAAAGTGATTGCAAAATATGCCACAGGCATCGATGGAATCGACATTGCAGAGGCGACGAAAAAGGGCATTTGTGTTACTAACGTCAACGACTACTGTGCTGATGAAGTGTCAACTCACGCAGCAGCGATGCTTTTGGATGTAGTGAGAAGAACGCAGGAATTCAACACCCGAGTTAAGGCTGGCCAGTGGTACCGAATGGGAATTAAGATTCCGAGTTTGAGAAACAGCGTCGTCGGCATCATCAGCTTTGGCAGAATTGCCAGGGCATATATCGATAAGATCAAACCCTTCTGCAGCCAGATATGGGTCTACGATAAGTTTGTTCCTGATGAAGACATGGTCAAATATGGCGTGGTTCCAAAATCTTTTGAAGAGGTTCTGGCAGGAGCAGACTATATCTCTGTGCATGCGCCGCTGACAGAGGAGACTCGCCATATGTTTAACCGGGAGGTTTTTAAGAAGATGAAACCCAGTGCTGCGTTAATCAATGTGGCGAGAGGCGGTCTCGTCAAAGAAGAGGACCTGATCTGGGCCCTTGCCAATGGAGAAATCGCCTTTGCAGCCCTGGATGTCCTTGAGAAAGAACCGCCGCAGGGGGACTGCCCTTTGCTTCATATGGACAACGTGATGATCACACCTCATACGGCGTGGTATTCAACGGAATCACAGAAAAAACTGCAGTCTACTGTAGCGGAAGATGTGGTCAAAGTGCTGCAGGGGAAGATGCCGGGCAACTTGGTGAACAAAGAGTTGGCACCGCTGTTTGAGGTGGAAAAATGAAGTGCTTTGATTTAACGGGTAAAAAAGCTTTGGTAACAGGAGGCACGAGGGGTCTGGGCAAAGGCATGGCGGAAGGCCTGATGGAAGCAGGTGCAGAGGTGGTCATCTGCGGAACCGATGAGAAAGTGCATGCGGTCAGTGAAGCGTTCCGTGAGAAAGGTTATAGCTGTCAGGGATTGATCATGGATTTGCGCCAGAGAGATCATCTGGAAGAGGGGTTTCACAGAGCAGTAAAAATGCTGGGCTGCCGACTGGATATTTTGGTCAATGCAGCCGGAGTGCAGAGACGGAATTCCAGCGAAGTTTTCACAAAAGAAGACTGGGATACAGTGTTGGCCGTCAACCTGACAGCGCCGTTCATTCTCTGCCAGCTGGCTGCGAAACTGATGATGGAACAAGGAAAAGGAAAGATGATTAACATCTCGTCCATGCTGGCGTTTTTTGGAGGACAGACTGTGCCGGCCTATGCCGCCAGCAAAGGCGGGCTGACCCAGTTCAGCAAGACGATGTGCAACGACCTGGCGGCAAAAGGCATCAACATCAACTGTATCGCGCCGGGCTATATGGATACGGACATGAATACAGCCTTAACCGATGAACATAACCCCAGATTTGAAGAAATCAAGAACAGAATTCCCCAGGGACGCTGGGGAACAGCAGATGACCTGAAAGGCGTCTGTGTTTTCCTGGCGTCAGAGGCATCGGACTATGTCAATGGCGCGGTCATTCCTGTCGATGGCGGATATCTGGTAAAATAAGTGAGAGAAAGGAATGAAGACGATGAAAGCACTGGTCTATACGGCGCCAGGCAGCATGGAGCTGAAAGAAGTGAAGCTGCCTGAACGTAAGCCTGGTTTTGCCAGGATTAAAGTAAAATACTGCGGCATTTGCGGCAGCGATCTGGGCATCTATGCAGGAACTCATCCGAGAGCCGAAGCACCGCTGATTCCGGGACATGAATTTGTCGGTGTCATCGAAGAAATCAATGACAGCAAAAGGGGATTCTGTGAGGGTGACCGAGTCGTGCCCTTCCCTTTGATTTCCTGCGGGCATTGTATTTCCTGCCGCAGCGGCCGGCCCTATATCTGTCAGACGCTGCGCCTTATCGGAATCGACTTTGACGGAGGCATGGCGGAATATGCAGACGTTGATGAGAATCAGCTGGTAAAGGTAGACGACAGGCTGCCAGATCCCATCGCAGCACTGATCGAACCCTTTGCTGTGGCGGTGAGGGCTGTTCATCAGTCGGGATTTAGTTTTCTTGATAACGCGCTGGTCATGGGCGCAGGCCCGATCGGCATTTTAACAGCGATCGCTCTTCGGTGCAGCGGGGCGTCAAAGGTTATCATTTCTGATATCGATGACAGACGGATTGCATTCTGTAAGAAGATGGGGTTTCACTGTGTGAATTCCGGAGATGTCTTCCTGCCGGACTATATAAGCGAGGAGACTGGAGGAGATGGAATGGACTTTGTCTTTGAGTGCAGCGGCACAGAACCGGCGACTTACGAGGCGACGAATCTTGCCAGAATGCAGGGGACTATCTGCATGGTGGGAATTCACAAAAAACCGCATTTAACAAATCTGCCTGAGCTGAGTTTTAAGGAACAGACCCTGATAGCCACACGGGACTACTCGCGACAGGAGTTCGAGAGTGCGGCAAAATACGCCGTTGAGATCAAAGACGAACTGAAACAGCTGATTTCTCACATCATCCCTTTGGAACAGGCAGGAGCGGTCTTTGATCTGATGAAAAACCAGGATATCGAGACTGTCAAAGTGTTGATTGAATGCAGATGAGTTTTTTATTTTATAACCCAGCCACATAGGAACTGCGTGGCTGGGTTTTGAGGTTCGCCTTTGTGCCGTTATATAACTCTGTTCAGATTTCCGCCTTGGAGAAAGCTTCGGAGGTTGTCGGCGCAGATATCGATGACTCTTTGCCTGGTTTCCCTTGGCATCCAGGCGATGTGGGGCGTTAAAATGCAGTTTGGAAGACCGATCAGGGGATGAGGCTTCACCGG
>URXI01000225.1 GCA_900551775.1 uncultured Eubacterium sp.
CTCATCTGACGATGAGGTCCTTTACCTGCGATATTTAATTAAGAAAGAACGTTCAAAAGTTTGCTGTAACCCTATCACCCTTTTGACAATCTCATTATAGCGAATTTATGTGATGATTTTGCGAAGAAATATTATCAGTTTTGTGACAAAAAACTTAAGAAAACTTAAGAAGAAAAAAGGAGTTGTTTTTTAGGGAGATATGAGATAAAGTATATAACGTGGGTGACACAAAAAAAGCAGAATGGAGAATTTTCGTGAAAAAATATGATATCATTATCGCCGGCGCTGGTGCCAGCGGTGTTTTTATGTCTTATGAGCTGACAAAAGAAAAAAACCGTGCCAACGTTTTGATGCTGGATAAAGGCGCACCTCTGGAAAAGAGAGTCTGTCCGATCAAATCAGGGAAGACACAGAACTGTATCAAATGCAGTCCGTGCCATATCATGAATGGATACGGCGGTGCTGGTACATTATCTGACGGGAAATATAATATTACAAATCAGTTCGGGGGAGACCTGCACAGATATGTAGGTGCTGCTCAAGCCATGGATTTGATGGAATATGTGGACAGCGTTCTCTGTGCCATGGGCGGCAGTGATGCGAAGCTTTACTCCACAGCCAACTCAGATTTGAAGACCAGATGCCTGCAGAATAACCTGCACTTGCTTGAAGCAAAGGTTCGTCATCTGGGAACGGATAGAAATGTACAGATTTTAGGTAAAATCTTTGATTATATAAAAGAGAGAATTGATACGCAGTTTTATACGACCATTGAGGATGTGGACGTTCTGGATGATGGAAGCTTTCAGGTTCTGACGGACAAGGGAGCGTTTGTCTGTGACAAGCTGGTTCTCGCGACAGGCCGGTCTGGATCGAAGTGGATTGCCAAGGTCTGTGATAAGCTGGGCATTGAACAGAAAAAGAACCGCGTTGATATCGGTGTGAGAGTAGAACTTCCGGCCGAAGTATTCAAGGATATCACAGATGCCGTTTATGAAGGGAAGATTGTCTATAAGACGGACAGATATAATGACATGGTCAGAACCTTCTGTATGAACCCTTATGGGGAAGTGGTATCAGAAAACACCAATGGCATTGTGACAGTCAACGGACACAGCTATGCAGATCCAAGCCTGCATACGGAAAATACCAACTTTGCCCTCCTGGTGTCCAACAAATTTACAGAACCATTTGAGGATAGTAACGAATACGGAGAATCCATCGCGCGCCTGTCCAACATGCTGGGCGGCGGCGTCCTCCTGCAACGATTCGGCGATCTAGTCAAGGGGCGCAGGAGCAGCGACCGCAGAATGGAGAAGTGTTTCACCCGTCCGACGCTGGCGGCGACACCTGGCGATCTCAGCTTGGTGATTCCAAAGCGCCAGCTGGACAGTATCATTGAGATGATCTACGCCTTGGACAAAATCGCTCCGGGTACGGCTAACGAAGATACCCTTCTCTATGGAGTAGAGGTAAAATTCTACAATTCTAAGGTACAGGTTGACAAAAATCTGCAGACGAAGATCCCGGGACTCTATGCCCTCGGCGACGGCTCTGGCGTGACACATTCTCTGTCTCAGGCATCGGCCAGCGGTGTGTACGTCGCCCGTCTTTTGACAGAACAGTACAAATAGAAATTGATAGAGCGCTGTCCGCCGGACAGGCTTATCTGACGGCAGCGCCCTTTCGGGCTCAAATCCCTTAATCGTATACGCAAAAAAATAAAAAGACGAGCAATGCTCATCTTTTTATTTTTGGTGCGGTCAAAGGGATTCGAACCCCCATGAGTCGCCTCACACGGACCTGAACCGTGCGCGTCTGCCAATTCCGCCATGACCGCATATTGAATTGCTGTGTTTCATACGACTCTTACTATTATACACATTTGAAGAAAGATTGCAAGCATAAAGTGACAACTTTTTTACAAGTTTTTGAAAAAGTACAAGAATGCAAATTTCATCGGGATACCCTTGGTGGGTATCCATCCTGATGGAACGAGTAAAACGGCGCAATCGCCCTATATTTATGTTGGAAACGCCGGATTTTGCCCATGTATATTATTTAAACAGGGTTTTGTCATAGTATTCTAAGGGCACAGACTGACAAACTGCATAAATTTACCACATTACATGAGTTGAATTACGGTATGCTGTGCACAGATTGACAGTTTTTCAAGCCTGACGCGTTAGATACCCCCCCCCTTGATTCTTAAGATTCGGCGCAATAGAGCCCTTTTTTAGGCTTTTGCGCCGGATTGCATTTCTGCAGAGATGTGTACAGCGCAGCATCTGCTTTGCTAAAAAAACATTGTATGTGACGTAGGGTCATATATTATAATATTGACGAGGAGGTGTCCTTATGGAGAAAGAATTTATGACCATTGGAGAACTGGCATCACGTATGGGAGTCACCGTGCGCACCCTCCAATATTACGACAAAGAGGGGATTTTAAAACCCTCTGCTTTCAGTGCAGGCGGGCGCAGACTCTACACGTCAAAAGACATCGTCAGGCTGCATCAGATCTTGTCCTTCAAATATCTTGGATTTTCACTGGAGGAGATTAAAAATAATATTCTGCCACTGGATACGCCGCAGGAGATGGTTTCACTATTACTGCAGCAGCAGAAGGCAATCGAAGAACAAATTGAAAATTTGCAGGAGGCGGTACAGTCTATCGAAGCTTTTCGTATCGAAGTGGAGAGTATCAAGAGTGTGGATTTTAAGAAATATGTAGAGATCATAGAGTTGCTGAGGAGGGGCAATGATGCCTATTGGGTCTGGAAGTGCTTTGACGACACCCTTTCCAATCACATCAAAGAACGCTTTGGCGATGACCCGGCTTTTGGAGAGAAGACGTTTCGAAATTATTTAGATTTGTTGGAAGAGACGCGGAAGCTGGTGCAGCAGAGAGAGCTGCCAGAAAGTGAGCGCAGCATGGTTCTGGCTGAGAAATGGTGGAAGCTGATTATGGACTTCACCGGCGGGGATCTGACTCTGGTTACTAAACTGAAGGATTTTAATGGCGATAAGTCTGGTTGGAATCAGGAATTAGCGCAGAAACAGCAGGAAATCGACGATTTTATGGACAAAATGCTGGACTGCTATTTCAAAAAACAGGGAATGTATATCCCGGAAATGGAAGTAGAATCATGAGTTATGCAATACAGGTCAGGGACCTGCGGAAAAGTTATGGCAGTAAAGAAGTCTTAAAGGGAATTTCCTTTGACGTGAACTGCGGTGAGATATTCGCGTTGCTCGGTATCAACGGTGCAGGAAAGACCACTACACTGGAATGCATCGAAGGCCTTAAAAAATACGACAGCGGCAGCATTGAGGTCAACGGCAGATGCGGTGTCCAGCTGCAATCATCCTCTCTGCCAGGCAACATGAAAGCTGGCGAAGCTATGACACTTTTTTCAAAATGGCAGAAGGCCAAAGTAAATCGTGAGTACGTACAGCGCCTTGGCGTAGCGCCTTTTTTACAAAAACAATATGGGCAGCTTTCCACCGGGCAGAAGAGAAGACTGCACCTGGCTCTGGCCCTCTTGGGAAATCCGGATATCGTCATTTTGGATGAGCCCACGGCGGGGCTGGACGTAGAGGGACGTGTCACTATACACAGAGAGATTCGAAAACTAAAAGAGCAGGGCAAAACCATCATCCTGGCAAGTCATGACATGGCAGAAGTAGGGGAGCTCTGTGACCGCATCGGCATCATCAAAAAAGGAGAGCTGGCCTTTTTAGGGACGCCGGATAATTTAACGGATATAGAAAAAGACCGATTCCTATTGAAGGTGCGCTTAAGCAAACCAGTGGAATTTGCACGAGAATCAGAGCTGAAAGCGGAAGGATTCAGCGACCAGGACGGTTACTATGCCATTCAGACAGAAAACCTGGAAGATACTTTGTCGCTGCTGATTGAAACGATAAGAAAGCAGGGGGCCTCTATGCGTGACATTCATGTAGAGCGGGCTGGGATAGAAGCACGATTTTTAGAGATTGCCAAGGAGGAGCCAGATGAAAGCGATGCTGTATGAGATTTTTCTCCATATGAAATTAAATGTGAGAAGCAAGGAACTGTTGGTACACTACTATATCGTACCTTTTATTTTTTATGTCCTCATGAGCAGTGTGTTCACGTCAATCATGCCAGACGCCCACCTCACCCTGATACAATCTATGACCGTCTTCAGTGTGACCATGGGAGGCGTTATGGGATCGCCTTATCCTCTGATCGAGTTCTACGCAAGCGAAGTGAAAAAAGCATATCATGTGGGCAACATCCCCCTTTGGACCCTGGCAGCGGGCAACTTCTTGTCCAGCCTGGTACATATATTTGCCATGAGCCTGGTCATCTTTTTTACAGCACCTGTCTTTTTTGACGCGAAAGTGCCAGCAGATCTGACTGCGTATTTTTTACTCTTGCTGCTGCTCATCGTGGTGAGCCTCAGCGTCGGCATGGTGTTCGGTCTGTATAGCAAAAGTTCATCCAAAGTGGGCATGGCTACGCAGCTGATTTTTATGCCGTCCATGATCATGTCCGGAATCATGTTTCCTGTTACCATGCTCCCGGAAGCCCTGCAGACTGCTGGGAAAGTTTTGCCGGCAACCTGGGGATTTGAAGCCATGTGTGCTGCCGATCTGCAATTTGGAAACTATTATCCTCTTTTGATCATCATGGCCATAGCGCTGGCACTTTCTCTTTTGAGGCTGCGAAAAATATCCATTGATTAGCTGTCTTCGATGCGCTATGATGTAAGTATCAAGAAAGATTCGGGAGGTAGAAACAATGTACGAATCCAGATGTGGTATTGCATGTGATAGCTGTGATCGAAAAGAGGAAGTGGGGTGCAAGGGCTGCCTCAATATGGAGCTGCCGTTCTGGGGCGGAGAGTGCCTGGTAAAGTCCTGCTGTGAGAAAAAAGGCCTCCATCATTGCGGGGAATGTGATATCTTCCCTTGTGAGATGGAAGCGACTATGGGCGAGGAGATGGGCTTTGACCCCAAACCGAGACTGGACAATTGCAGAAGGTGGGCGCAAGATGTCTGATATCGGAATTACATATTTGGAGAAAAACCGCCTGCTGCATATCGCTATGCTGGAGTCCATCAGACGTGACAAAGCATTGATCCTTCATGAAAGTGAACATGGCATGCTGATGCTGGATCAGTCCAGCAATGTCCACATGGTGTCCGCTGACAACGATGAATATGGAAAATATCTGGTGGACAAGATCAAAGACCCTTATCAGATCGTGGTCTGCCAGGAGTCTCTGGCAGACTATGCTGAGTCAGAATTCCAACTGCACGATGTGTTCAAATGCAAGAAGGTAGCCTATTTCAAAGGTGAAAAAGTCTCCTTTCAATCTGAGCTGAAAATCGTCAGACCAGATGCCGGCCACCTGCAGATGATCAAAGAAAATTATCACACCATTCCTGAAGAAGAAATAGATGAGATCAATCGCCGAGGAAATTTGTTCTGCGCACTGCACGCAGACAATTTCGTCGGCTTTTCGGGTTGTCATCTGGACGGAAGTCTGGGGCTTCTGGAAATTTTTCCAGCGTTTCAGAGGCGTGGTTTTGGCGAGGAGTTAGAGCGATTTATGATCAACTATATCCTAGAAAAAGGGGATATCCCTTACGGCGAAATCGTCATCGGAAACATTGCATCTGCCAGGCTGCAGAAAAAACTGGGATTTGAGATTTCAAAAGAGACGATCACCTGGCTGCTGTAGCAGCAGGATAAAGGAGGAAATTATGGCGACAGCAAATATCAAAGTGACTTTCCAGGCGGAACTGGCAAAGGTTTGGGAAGTCGTGACAGATCTGACAAATTATCAGTGGAGAAGCGATCTGGCAAAAATCGAGGTTTCAGAAGACGGAAAATCATTCATAGAGTACACCAAAGACGGCTTTGCGACGACTTTTACCATTACGGCTTTTGAACCGGGGAAACGCTATGAGTTTGACATGGAGAACCAGAACATGAAGGGTCATTGGACAGGCCTGTTCAATGTGACGCCGGATGGCACGGAAATCGACTTTACAGAGGATGTCACGGCGAAGAAGGCTCTGATGAAACCTTTTGTAGGAGCGTACCTGAAAAAACAGCAGAAACAGTATGTGGAAGATTTGAAAGGGGCTTTGAGATGATCGAAGTATTGTTCGGGGAAAGCGAAGCTGGCGGCATGAGGATTGCCAGAGCCATGGAAAAGCGGGGAAGCGCGGATCAGGTCGTGGAGTTATCCTTTGATCTGGACGTCGGCGATATCAGCGGCGATATCTTGGGCGAGGCGCGAAAGAGCCAGTGCCTGAAGAAATTCAGTGCTGCAAGGTGGAGGGATTGTGACACCACGGAGCAGCAGAAGGAGAAGTGGAATTATCTGCTGGGGCAGGTATCGCAGTTCAAGGCTTATGCGGAAAAGGGCGAAGCCATGCGGATCTGGTATTCAGATGCGCCTTACGCTGTATGCGGCCTCTACCAGGTGTGCTCCATGCTGAAAGATTATGACTGCTCTATTTCGGTTGTCAAGCTGCCGGAGCATCAGCTTGTGAATGAAAACAGCATCGTGGTTCATCAAGGCTGGGGCGAGGTGGGTCATATGGAGATGCTGGACTTTGCACAGGATGAAAAGCCACTCGCCAAGATGGAGGTGCAGTATTACGCAGATCTGTGGGAAGAATTGGTGAAGGAGAACGCTCCACTGAGAGCCGTGGTCAATGGCAGATTGATCAGCGTGCCTGCAGACTTCTATGATTTTATGGTGGAAGGCGGAAGTGAAGAGCGGCCCTTCAAAGAATGGAAGCTGATCGGACACGCCTTGGATTATCAGATGGGTGTTTCTGACGATTTGTTCCTGGAAAGCGCGCAGCGCTTGATTGATGACGGCAGTCTCATCGTGGTAGATGACGAGGATATCGAATGGGACGGCGAACGTCTGCTGCGGCGGGCTGAGGACATGATCAGCTGCTGTGGCCTGAACTGCCTGGAATGCGAGGCTTACGACAAAACCTGCCAGGGATGCGACAAGACAGAGGGCAAGCCTTTCTGGCTGAAAGGCACAGGTGATAAGACCTGCAGGATCTACCACTGCTGTGTGGAACGGAAATCCTTTAGACACTGTGGCGAATGCGTACTTCACAAGTATATCAAAACGGAACATCCGGAGGAGCCGTTCATGGCATCCTGCGATCGTTACGCCAGGAGCGGCCCGCAAATGTCCGTAGAAGAAAA